>JACQOI010000158.1 GCA_016202615.1 Betaproteobacteria bacterium | reverse complement strand
GATCAATGTCCGGCCAGCGTCCGATGTCGCATTGATGCTTGGGCTGGCGCATACCCTGGCGGTGGTGGGCCTGCAAGATCGCGCGTTCATGGCTAGGTGTTGAGTCGGCTACGACTTGTTCGTTTCCTACCTGTTAGGCAAGTCGGATGGTTGTCCGAAGAATCCCGAGTGGGCGGCTGAGATTACCGGCATTGCGGCTGCGGAGATCAGCGAACTCGCACGACGCATGGCGGGAAAGAAGACGCTGATTACGGTGAGTCATTCGTTGCAGCGGGCGGAGCACGGAGAGCAGCCGGTCTGGATGGGACTGGTGCTGGCCGCGATGTTGGGAACAATCGGTGTTCCGGGTGCGGGCTACGGGTATTCGCTGGGCACGATGGGCAACATCGGCAAGCGTGCCCCCGTAGTCCCCGTGCCGTCGCTGCCGCAAGGCCGTAACGCTGTGAGCACGTATATTCCGGTTGCCCGCATTGCCGACATGTTGCTCAATCCCGGCACGGAATATGATTTCAATGGCCAGCGTTTGACCTATCCAGACATACGTCTTATCTATTGGGCGGGCGGCAATCCGTTTCATCACCATCAGGATCTTAACCGCCTGCATAAGGCGTTTTCCCGACCGGACACGATCATCGTCCATGACCCTTACTGGACGGCCACGGTGTTGCACGCCGATATCGTCTTTCCAAGCACGGTCACACTCGAACGCGACGATATCAGCGGGTCTTCCGAGGACAGCTATTTATCGCCGATGCACCACGTGATAGAGCCGTACGCGCAGGCCCGGGATGACTACGAAATATTTGCGGAAATTGCCGATCGCCTCGGGTTACGCCGGGAATACACGGAAGGCCTGACGAGCGCAGAATGGATACGCAAGCTGTACGACCAGCTGAGGACACAGCTCGCAGCGAAGGGATACACTGCCCCGCCCTTCGAAGAATTCTGGAGCGCGGGCGAACTGGAGCTGCCGACACATGACGGATTCGCGGAATGGCTGCAGCGATTCCGCGAGGAACCGTCAAGCGCGCCGCTGAAGACGCCCAGCGAAAAGATCGAGATCTGCTCTGAAACGATCGCCGGCTTCAACTATGCGGATTGCGGCGGCCATCCGAAGTGGATGGAGCCAATCGAATGGCTTGGATCTTCTCTAACCGACCGTTTCCCACTGCAGCTTATCGCCAACCAGCCAGCAGGCCGCCTGCACAGCCAGCTGGATTTTGCCGCCTACAGCATGGAAACGAAGGTGGATGGCCGCGAGATCATGCGCATTCATCCCGCCGAAGCATCAAAGAGGGACATTCGCGATGGTGACCTGGTCAAGGTTTTTAACGAGAGGGGGGGCTTTCTCGCTGTTGCCCGACTTACAACGGATCAACATCCCGGCGTGGTCCAGGTCCCCACGGGAGCTTGGTACGATCCCGTCGACCTTCGGGGCGAGCCAGAAGGCCTGTGCGTGCATGGAAACGTAAATACCGTCACGCGGAATATCGGGACATCACGCTTAGCTCAAGGCTGCACGGGGCAGCTCTGCCTGGTGCAGGTGGAAAGATTCCGGGGCCACCCGCCCCGCGGACGGGGTTATGGTCCGCCTGTGCTGGACATGGATTATGCGCCGTAATGTCAATCCTTGTACTGGCCAGGAAGCACCCCACCGATCGATGCGCCGATACACTGCGTTTGCAGGGAGCGACGAGATACTTGCTTATTAATTCATGATTATCAGCACAAGTTCTGACCAACAGGACCAGCTTACATGTGAGGAGATTGCCAATGATTCCCACCGCCCCTGTCAGCGTCATGCGAGGATGGACATGATCGAACTCTATGCGAGCGGCACCCCGAACGTGCAAAAGATTCACATCATGCTGGAGGAGCTCGGTCTGGAATACCGAAGCCACCAGATCAATGTTTATAGAGGAGAACAATTTGCCCCCGATTTCGTGAAGCTCAATCCGAACAGCAAGGTCCCTGTTATCGTCGACCATGAAGGACCACAGGGTCGCCCTTACACGGTATTCGAATCAGGGGCGATCCTTATCTATCTCGCGGAAAAAACAGGAACACAGCTGCTGCCTACTGAACCGTTCAAGCGCTACAACGTCATGCAATGGCTCATGATCCAACTGACAGGCATCGGTCCTATGTTCGGTCAGTTCAACCATTTCAGGCGCTTCGCGCCGCCTGGAAACGACTATTCTGATCAGCGCTACACCTCAGAGACCCGCCGTCTCTACGATCTGCTCGAGGCCCGGCTCGGACAGACGCGTTATCTTGGAGGCGACGATTATTCAATCGCCGACATCGCGACCTTTCCATGGATACGCAATCACTCAAAGCGCTTTGGCGAAACGCTTGCTTTCATGCGTATCGGCTTCGAGGGTATGCCGCATCTGGCGCGATGGTTCACCGCAATCGAGACACGGCCTGCGGTCATTCGTGCGCTCGTGACAATCGACGCAAATCCATCACCCAACTGGACCGCGACCCCTGAGGATCTGGACCGTTTATTCGGCCGCGGCCGCTTCGCCCGGGGATGACGTTGTCAGGTCACGGTTTTGTCGCAGTAACGATGGGGCGACAAAACCGCCGTTGTAAAGCTCATCCGCACGATCAGCCGATCGTGCCTTTCGTGCCTTCGATGATCGCAGCAATCTCGTCGAGACGGCCGGGCTCGTCGAAGCAGCGCAGGGCGCTCAGCAATGCGCGTGCCTGTTTGTTGTAGACCGGCTCCGTCACCATCATGAATTTTGTTTCGATCTCAGGCCAGCGCAGCGGCCGATCAAGGCTTCCCAGCGCAGCCTCGACAGTCGCGGAGCGCGTGCCATCGTCCCGATCCAGCTCGACGCGGGAAGCCCACCGTTGCATGGATTCCACCGGAACAACTTCGACCCGATCGGCGGCTGCCGCAATTTCCCGATCGCTCAGACGCGCTTGGGAAAAATCGTCTGGGACCGCGGCATGGCCGTGCAATCCCAGCGCCTCGCAATACGCGATGCTGAATTTGCTCTCGATCGGCGTCTTGGGCTGCGTTTTGCCTGCTACTTTGGCGGCGAGCGGGTTCACAAATGCTCGGATTGAGCGGACCCGGTTTTGCTGGAATTCGTCCTTCAGCTGTTGAGCGGCCTCGAACGGTGCGTGCGTCAGTTGGCAGGCGGCATAGGGTTTGAAGCTGTTTCGAGTGATTTGCCAGACCCGGCCGAGGTCCTGGAAATCGGGCTCGATCGTCGTCTGAAGCAGGCTTGCAAAAACACCGTCTTTGTCGTCGTCGAAAATCTCCGGCGAGGCGTCGAGTCCTTGCGCCGCGAGCTCGGCCGCAATCACGCCGTTCATCGCCGCCTTGCCGACGTGGAACGGCTTGGCGGTGCTGCCCGCCGAGATTATCAAGCCGGCAGCCTGGGTTGCAGCAAGCCCAAAGCCATTAGCGAGCCGGTGCCGGTCGAGCCCGAGCAGTGCCGCGGCGGCGGCGACGGAAGAAAAATGACCGAGTATTCCCGTCGGCTGCCAGCCGTGGTGAGCGAGAGCGACGCCAATGTCGCGTTGACCGGCAGCCGCGCCGATCTCGAAGCCGACGATAAAAGCCGAAAGAATGTCCCGGCCGCTGCGCTTGCGGTCCATTCCGGTGGCAAGCGCCGCGGCCAAAGTTGGTCCGCTTGCGTGGTAGGCCGTTCCGAGATGCAGATCGTCGTAGTCGAGGCTGTGCGCAAGCGTGCCGTTCACCAGTGCGATTGACGCCGCCGCGCCTTTATCGCCGTAAAGAGACAGCGCGCTTCCTCGACTCTGCCAGGCCTTGACGTAGTCGCGAACGATGCGCGGGCCGGGTTCTTTCAGCGCGGCGACAGACACAGCCACCCAGTCCACGACGCATTGTTTTGCCGCATCAAGAACCTCGGCGGGAAAGGGTCGGCTTTGCGCGCCGGCAATAAAGTCGCAAACAGCGTCAAGGTTGCGGCTGGCCATCGATTTCATACCTTTTAAGTCCGACAGGCTGCTAGGGCGGTCGATTACCTGTTGGTTCAGCCTTCCCCCAACAGGAACTGTGCGGTACGGCCGCAGATTTGCTCCTTCTCCCGCGCCGTGAGGTTTGGGATCCCGTCGAAGTCGCCGCGTATCTTGGCGGCCTTGATTAGCTTGCCCCACTTGGCCATGTCAGATTTAATGAAGGATGCACAGTGAGCACATTGGGAGACTTGTCGGGCTGCGTAATAGGCGTAAAGTCCTTCACCGGGTCGTAGGGCACGTTATCCTGCAGGAAAGGGAACAGCCAAAATCGGCTTGGTCGGATATGTGGCCTGTGCATACGCCGCGCTGCATCCGGCAAACATTAAGGCAATCAAGTATGTGCCTAATATTGAATGGTTTTTTGACATGACTAGACCTCCTCCTATCAGGTTTTGACCGCCCATGTCCCACTCACCGCCCGCGATCGTCTGGGCAGATGTTCGAGAATAATATGTTCGCCCTTCGCGGAATCATAATACGCTCTTGGCACGAAAGTGTGGGTAGAGAGAAAGCCATCCCGGCTTCGTCCCGCACGGAGGAAGCAATATGGAAAAACCAGTGGACGGCATGAACACCCCCAGCGAGGTAGGCAAGCGCATCATCGACCAGCCCGAGCACCCCCCGCAGGGGGTCGCCTACCAGTCGGAGGTCAACACCGAGATGGTGAAGGGTTCGGGGCAGCTTAAGCGAGGTCGAATTCGCCACTTCGAGGTCTTCTGCGACGAGGGCGCGCGCGTTGGGGGAACCGACAAGTTTCCCTCACCGATGAATTATGTGGCGATGGGCGCCGGCTTCTGACTACTCACCCAAGTTGCGCGGTACGCGCACATGATGAAGATTTCGGTGACGAAGGCGAGCGTGAGGGTCCGCTACCGATTGTTCGTAGGCGGTTCCGTGCTCAAGGGAACGGTATTCTGCCGGCTGGATGGGGTAGACACCCACCTCTCCGTCGAGAGCGACGCCCCTCCCGACAAGTTGGCCCACCTCATCCGCAACGCCAAGAATGGCTGCTTCGCCGAGGCCCTGATCGTCCAGTCCGCTCCCCTGAACAGCACCGTCGAGGTGAACGGGAAGCCCTTTCCTATCGAAGGCATCACCAAGAACTGACGGAAACGTCAGCTCCACTTCGCCTCCAATGAGGGCGAGGAAGGCAGGTCTAGGGATGGCGGAATTGCTTGCAGAGGCTACCCGGCCTTGATATATGCGTCAACCGGATATTTACACCCGCTTTCCCTCTCCTGTATGCTGAACACTGCAGAGGTTCAGATGATAAGATCACTGTGTCCGTGCACACTTTGAAAGTGGTCTTCAGACCAGGAAGGAGAAACTTTTGTGAAGTTGATCGTCGTTCCGCCCTATTTAAACCCCGTGGTAGATTGGCAACCCGTGGATCGTGAGCTGCTATCCAATCTGGAGAAAAAAGGACAACTGAAAGAAGTGGAAGTCAATATCGATGAAGGATATTTTATAGAGTCCCCATCGGAGAGTCGCGATGAAGAGTTTTTGGCTAATATCACCATAGGAATAATTCGAAAAGTCAAAGAGTATTCCGGGAAGGGTGAGTACGATGCCATTGTTATTCAGGGTGTTCTAGGTCCCGGCTTTGCTGCCGCGCGAGCCGTTTCCAGAATCCCGGTTACGGGTCAAATACACTCTGCGATCCATATGGCTTCTCTTATAGGAGAGCGATTTGGTGTTATTCATACCGTTGCACCTTCATCTCTGATCATCAAACACCGCGTGGAAGAGTACGGTTTTGGCCATAAATTGGCGAGTGTCAGATTCATCGGGCATTCCTCGACTTATCTCTATAGACTTATCCGAACACATCAAAAGGAGGAAAGGATTAAGGTGCCTGAGATAAAGAAGGTCATCGATGATATGACGGCACAGTGCATAGCGGCAATTGAGAAGGAGAGGGCGGATTCGCTAATATTCGGATGCGAGCCGTTGCAAATCTTTGAAGATGAAGTCAGACAGAGCCTTGACGAATCGGGCTACAGCGAGGTACCGATCATATGCGAGCTTTCCGCGGGCGTGGAGATGGCAAAGGCTATGGTGAACATTAAGTTGATTCAAGCCGCCAAAGCCTATCCCACTGCTGCTTTGAAAGCAAAGCCGGAATACTGGTAGACATTTAACTTGACATTGTTACATTTGACAGGAGGATGATATGAAGTTCAGGCTCGAGCTTGGTATCCAGCACGCGCTTGTGATCGCGGCTGCATGTGCGCTCGCGGTGTCCGCCGCCGCGCAGACCTGGCCCGCTCGTCCGGTGCGGATCATCGTGCCATTCCCGCCGGGCGGCGGCGTCGACTTCATGGGGCGCATACTCGCGCAAAAGTTTACCGAGCAGATCGGCGGCTCGTTCGTGGTGGACAACCGCCCGGGCGCTGCCGGTATGCTTGGCGCGGAGCTTGTGGCAAGGGCGGCACCGGACGGCTACACATTGCTTACGTCGGCGCCGGAATTCTCAATCAATCCCAGCGTGCGATCGAAGCTTCCGTACGATCCGTTCAAGGACTTCGCCTTCATCTCGCAGCTCACTTCCGGGCAGTTCATGCTTGCGAGCCACCCGTCCGTCACGATAAAGACGGTTAAGCAGCTCATCGCGCTGGCGAAGGCCCGGCCCGGCCACCTCAACTACGGCCATTCGGGAATGGGCGGCATCAATCACCTCGCCGGTGAGATGTTCCAAACCATGGCCGGCATCCGTTGGGTGCACGTGCCGTTCAAGGGCGCGGGACCCTCCATTATCGGACTCATGGGCGGCGAGATCGACTTTGTCTTCGCCAGCAACACCGGGCTGATCGAGCCGGCAAAAGCGGGGAAGGTGCGCCCCATCGCCGTTACCGGAACGAAGCGCTTCATGGAGATACCCGACGTGCCGACAATCGCTGAATCGGGCATTCCGGGCTACAACGTGACGGGGTGGTACGGCTTCTATGCGCCGGCCGGTACGTCTGCGGACATCGTGCGCCGGCTGCACGCGGAGGCGGGTCGCGCGCTGAACAGCCCGGACGTGAAGGAGAAGCTGGTGAAGACCGACAACGAGCCCGTCGTGAGCTCACCGGAGGAGTTCACCGCGTTCATGCGCGCCGAGATCGGCAAGTGGGCAAAGGTGGCGAAAGAGTCCAATGTGCGCATCGATTGAGCGTGGGCGAATCCGCCTGGGACGGAAGCATGTAATTCCAATTTGCGTTCAATCACCGTCGTCGCGCCGTGGCGACGGCCTCGATCTCCACCCTTGCCCCCGGGACCGGGAGCGAATGCACGCCGACCACCGTGACAGCAGGCGGGTTGCGGGGGAACACCGCGCGGGTGGCCGCCTCGATGGCGGGCACGTCGCCGGGGTACGTGGCGTAGATCGTGATCTTCGCCACGTCCTGCAACAGCAGCTCGTCCGCCTTTAGCACGCGGGACAGGCCGTCATATGCGGCGAGCGCCGCCCCCACGCCGGGGGACAACGTAGTCTCCACGGCAAGGCCCACAGTGCCCAGCGCCCGCCGGATCGCGCGCGTGATTGCCCCGCTGTCCGCACCGAAAACCCCCCCGACCCACACCATTCCCCCGGCGCGAGCCGCGTGAGGGTACGGTGGAGCGAGCGCCTTCGGGCTGCGGACCCGCACGAACCGCGACGCGCCGCGGTCCGCGCTCCCGAGATCGGCGATCATCTCGATCTCGAGCAGGAAATCATGCATACCCAGCTCGTCGACGGTCAGCACGGTCATGGCGGGCTGGGCCTCCGGCCCACCGGGGAAAAAGCACCGGTGGATGCGCTCCACCGCCCGGAGGTCGCGGATGTCCTTCAAGAAGAAGGTGAGCTTCACCACATCCCGGAGCGACCCGCCCGCCTCGCCCAGGACCCGCTGCAGGTCCTGATAGAGATAGGTCGTCTGGACTTCGATCTCCTCCTCCACCTGATCGGCCATGTCCCCGACCGGGGGCAGTGCCGCTGCGCCGAGGTCGGTGCGCGTCCTGAACGATCGCCCGTCGCGATTGCTCGCCGCGATCACCCCCGCGGCGATCACCATCGAACCGGCACGCGTGGCCACCTCGTAATTCCCGACCTGCTGGGAGGTGGCGCGGGACCGCACGATTTCCTTTCGCAGGCGGCCCCGAGGCAGCAGGGCGACCGCTTCGGCCTGGAACACCGATCCGGGGATGGGAAGCCACCGCACCTCGACGTTGCTGATCGGCGGCGGGGGCCGCGGGGCGAAGAAGGCGCTGCGCACGCGGTTGAGCACCGGTAAGTCGCTCATCCGGCGGACGTACATATTAATCCGCAGGATGTCCCGCGGTGTGGCGCCGTACGCCGCCAGCACGGACTCGATGTTGCGGAAGCTCTGCCAGCACTGGGTCGCCATGGGCGCGGCCCAACTGTCGGGCGCCATGAACCCCGAGGCAAGGCGGCGCCCCTTTGTGTCAAGCTCGTCGAACGCCCGCACAAGACGCCTCGCGGCCGGATCAACTCCCGCCTGGGCAGACACGAACAAGAATTGTCCCGACCGGGTCGCCGCCGCTCCATGGATCTGCGCCGATTGTAGCGCCGCGGCCCTTCGTCGATTTGCCACCGTTCCTCCCAGTGATTATCGCAAATTCTGCACTCGATCACCGCGTTCAGGCAAGCGCCGGCGCTCGGCAGGCTCCCCTGCCCTGCTTCCGGGCTGCGGTCAGGCGATTGGGAGGAAGTGGTAAATCAGAGCTTAAGGGGGCGCCAGTAGCCGGTAAGCTCCAGGTAACCCTGGCCGAACGGCTGGCCGCCGCGCGAGGCGCGCACCGCGCCTTCCCAATAGATGGTGCCGGTC
>JACQOI010000157.1 GCA_016202615.1 Betaproteobacteria bacterium | reverse complement strand
TAGGGCTCCTCGCCGGTGCTGCAGCCCGCGCTCCAGATGCGCAGGCATCGGCCGGTTTCCCGGCGGGCGCGAACCAGTTCCGGAAGAACGTATTTCTCGAGGCTCTCGAAGCTCGCTTTTTCGCGGAAGAAATAGGTTTCCCCGACGGTCAGATGACTTGCGAGAATTTCGATCTGGCGCCTGCTCAGCGGTGACGACAGCAGCGAGTGGATGCACGACTGCGGATCTTGATAATCGAAGTCTTTCGCGGCCGAAACGATTGCCCGCTCGAGGTCGCGCCAGCGCTCACTCGGAAAGTGCAGGCCGACGCGGGCGGCGACGAACTCGCTCAATTGCGAGAGCAGCGGATCCGGAAGGATACGGTCCATCGCGCGCTCCTCAGGTATTCCCGATTGCATCGTCGAGGATTCGCGCTTCTTCCAGCGAAAGAAAGCGGTCGAGGTCATGAATCAGGATCATCCCGTCTTCGAGCTTTACCACGCCTTTGACGTACTCCATTCCCGGCACTATCGAGGCTGCGGTAACGAATCGTTCCGCGAGACATTCGATGACGCCGCTCGCGGCATCCACCGCGAGCGCGACGGGCCGCGCCGCGGTGCGCGCAACGATGATCTGATCGCCCGGCACGACATCGCGCTCCGGCAAGCGGAACCGCCTGCGGACATTGACGACGGGAACAATCCGCCCCTGGACGTTGATCACTCCGGAAACGATTGCCGGCGCTTTGGGCAGGGGAGTGATTTCAACCGCGCGGACCACCCTCTCCACCGCCGCCAAGGGAAGCGCGTAACGCTGCTCGCCGAGGGAAAAAGCAATTAGTTGATCTTCGTAGCGCATAAAGTTTTGATCTTGTTCACCTGCAAGTTGCCAAGGTTGTCGTCGAACATGGTGCGTCCATATTTACATCATGGTTTTTTGATCCGTCACGGGACACCGCAGAGCAGGTAGACACACCGTGTAACCATCGTGGCATTGCCGTGTCTAACCCGTCAAGCGCGCAGTAGAAAATGCAGACACACGGTATAACCCTCTCCAGTTCATGGTTTTTGATCCCCAGGCGCCCATACCGAAGTATATAACTACACGGTGAAATCATATCTACACCGTGGGTCTTAATTCAAAAAGGCAAACCGCGTTAGAGTCATAAACAGACACGACGGAAAACGGGGAAGGACATCCTTTCTCTCCATCGAATTACAGTCGCGATGGTCATCACGATAAACCGAACGTCTGCGGAACAACAGGCGCGGAAGGAGTGAAGCAATGACCCGTGAGATAAACCCTTTCGGACTTCGCATGCCGCCGGAACTGCGGGAATTGTTGAAACGGGAAGCCAGGCTCAACGGGCGCAGCCTGAATGCGGAACTAGTGGCTCGGCTGCGAACCGGTTCGGATCCGCCGGATGCGAATGATCCGCCGCCGCGCGGCATGAGATTGCGCACGACCGCCGTGCAACCTCGCAACGGCTGGGTACCTACAGATGCCGAGCGTGCCATGCTTACAGTGTTCCGCAAGCTGCCTCCGGAAAAACAGCTCGCGTTGTTAACGCTGTTTGAATAACCGATTTCAACCTCTTCGATCCGTTCCATCAGGACTCCTCCCGGGAATAGCGAAAAAGAACGTCGCACCGGAACCGGCTTCACCCTGCGCCCATACCGTGCCGCCATGGCGGGCCACCAGGCGCTGCACGATGGCAAGCCCGACGCCGGTGCCCGGAAACTCCTCCGTGCTGTGCAGGCGCTGGAACACGGTGAACAGCTTGCCGTAGTACCTCATGTCGAAGCCGACGCCGTTGTCCTTTACGGCATAAACGTTCTCGGCGCCGTCGGTCCGCCCGGATACTTCGATCAGCGGGTCGTCTTTCCCGCTCGCGAACTTGACGGCGTTCGACAGCAGATTGATCCACACCTGTTTCAACAGCGTTCGGTCACCCCGCGCTGGCGGCAGGTCCGCCACCGCGATCCGCGGCAGCCTGGCGCCGGCGCCGGTCTTGAGCTCCGGCAAAACCTCTTTCACCAGGGCCGCCATGTCGACCTCGGAGAGCTCCATCGCCTTACGGCCCAGGCGCGAGAACTGAAGCAGGTCGTCGATCAGGTTTCCCATTTTCCGGCTGCTGTCGCGAATGACGCCGAGCAAACGGTGGCCTTCCGCGTCGAGCTTGCCGGCGTAATCCTCTTCGAGCATCTGGGCGAAGCCGTCGACGGCCCGCAATGGCGCGCGCAGATCGTGCGAGACCGAATAACTGAAGCTCTCCAGTTCCTTGTTCGCGGCTTCGAGCCGCGCGGCCCGATGGCTCAACTCCACGTTGAGGGCTTTGATTTCCTGTTCTTTCTGTTTGCGCTCGGTAATGTCGCGCACGACGCCGGTGAAGTGGCGTTCGCCGCCCAGCCGCATCTCACTCACCGCGAGTTCCAGCGGGAAGGTGCTGCCGTCCTTGCGCCGGCCCACGACCTCGCGCCCGATGCCGATGACGCGCGCCTCGCCGGTGGTGCGGTAATGTTCGAGGTAGCCGTCGTGCTGGCTGCGATAAGGCTCGGGCATAAGCATCTTGACGTTGTGCCCGATCACCTCGGAGGCGGCATAGCCGAAGATGCGCTCGGCGGACGGATTGACGGTCTCGACGATACGGCGCTCATCGATGGTGATGATGCCGTCCACCACGGTGTCGAGAATCGCCCGGATGCTCGTATTCGCCAGTTCGAGCGCGTGGCGGCTGGCTTCGGTCGCCCGCATTTGCCGCCGGATCAGAAAATAGGTAGCCGTGAGCAGCACGACCAGCGCCAGCGCGGCGAGCGCGCCAGTTGCGACCGTGATCTCTTGCGCGCGCAACTGCTCGGCGCTGCGCTCATCCAGCAGCCGGCGCTCCTCTCCTTCCATCTCGCGAAGCACCTGGAGATAGCGCTCCCGCGTCTCCCGCACCGGGGCGCTTGCGCTGTGAGCGCGCGCCGCTTCGAAGCCTTCAGTCTCGCGCAGCAGCACCGAGCGCTTGGAAAGCGCGATGCGCTCGTCCACCGCTTCGCGCAGCCGCGTCCAGCGCTCCTGCTGGCGGGCATTGTCGGCAGTCAGATCCTTGATCCGGCGCAGCGATGTTTCCCGCGCCGACATCGCCGCGTCGCGTTCGGCGAGTGGCCCCGCGTTGCCCGAAATGACGTAGCCGCGCGTAATCGACTCGATCAGAAGGGTGGCTCCCCTTGCGTGGGCGAGGTTATTAAGCACCTCCTGAGTGTGCGACATCTGGAGCGCTGCTTCGAGCGCGTCGCGCGACACCTTCCAGGTGGTGGCGGCGAGCACCGCGACCACCAGCACGGCGGCGGCGAACGCGGCCACCACCTTGGTTTCGAAACTGAACCGCACGTCCATTGCGTCTCTCTGAGCCTCTAGTGCGGCGCGAGATCGGCGCGCGCGCGCACTTTGCCGAGCGGCGATTTCAGTCCGCGGGCGCGCAGCAGTTCCTCCGCGAACCCGGACTGGATCGCCTCGCTGCGCAACTCGCCGGCCGGCTGCAGGCCCCGCCCTTGCGCGAGCTTGAGCGCGTCGCGGACTGCCGACATCGCCTGAGCGGAAAACGTAAACGGAAACGTCAGCCGCACGGCCGCGCCGCCCTGCTTCTCCGGATAGGCGCCGTAGAGCGCAAGCCGCAGCGCGCCTGCCGGAACGCCGTGGGCATGCCCCGCCACGATGCGGATCGCTTCGTCGGCGTTGCGCGGATCGGCGAGCGGGGTTGCGGCGGCCAACATCAGTAACGCCATGGCGATCTGCATGCGCCTGTTTTTTCCGCCGGAGCCCGGGAGATCCGGCAGCCAGCTCTGGATTCTCTCAATCACGGCAACAGTACGCGGGAGACAAGAGCAATGCCGATATCGGTTAGGCGGTCAACCTTTTCCAACAATGTGGCGGCGGCAAGATACGCCACCGACGACCTTCGCGATAATGCGGCCTCGGTCAGCTCCCGATCGATCGCTCGGTAACTTTGCGCGGTCAACAGAACCGCGCCGCCGAAAATCAATAGTGCCAGGGCGAGCTGCGCCCACCCGGTTTTCTTGCCCGGTCTCAGGAACCGCGAGGCCCATTTATCGATCGCATCCATCACACGTTGCCTCATCAGCAAAATTGGATTGGCAAAGCTACTCATTCTGTCCTCGTGCTTGCCCCCCCGCACCCGGCTCCGGCGCAGCGCGCAGTTTCAGGGTTCTCAAAACCCCGGCTATGTTTTCAAACTCGGTCGATTTGTCGAAAAAGAAATCCGCTCCCCGCTTCAACCATGCCTCGCGGTCGTCAGCCTCGGAATAGATCGTCGCGATAATGACTACGGTAGCCGGCCTCGCGCTCTTGACGGCTTGCAGCACATC
>JACQOI010000155.1 GCA_016202615.1 Betaproteobacteria bacterium | reverse complement strand
TTAATTCTATGATCTGAGAGATTGCTTCGTCGCTTGCGGGTCCTCGCAATGTAATGTGTGAGTGTTTTTCATCATCCTGCTTATGACCGGCGCGCGCCGGCGTGATATCCTGAACATCCGATATCGCATCCATTGAGAGGAGGCAATATGCGCTACGAAGGTATGCTCGCGGAAACCATCTCGATCGCCGGCGACAAAGGCGAAAACATTTCGGCCTATGTGGCGCGGCCTTTGGGCCCGGGTCCTTTCCCCGGGATCGTGCTGATCCACCACGCGCCCGGCTGGGACGAGTGGTACCGGGAGACGACCCGGAAGTTTGCCCATCACGGGTACGCGGCGATAAGCCCTAACCTCTATCACCGCGCCGGCGAGGGCAGTTCCGATGACGTCGCCGCCAAGGTGCGCGCCGAGGGCGGCGTTCCCGATGCGCAGGTGATCGGCGACATTGAAGGCGCGGTGGCCTGGTTGCGGGCCCAGCCGTATCACAACGGCAAGATCGGCGTCATAGGCACCTGCTCCGGAGGCCGGCACACCTTTCTTTTCGCGTGCCACACCAAGAGCATCGATGCGGCGGCCGAACTGTGGGGCGGGCGAGTGGTGATGAGCAAGGAGGAACTCACCGCGAAGCAGCCTACCGCGCCGATCGAATTCACCAAGAACCTCTCCTGCCCGCTGCTCGGCCTGTTCGGCAAAGAGGATCGAAATCCCACCCCGGAGCAGGTTGCGCTGCACGAGGCCGAACTGAAGAAGCACGGCAAGCAGTACGAATTCCACATGTACGACGGCGCCGGACACGGCTTTTTCTACTACGACCGCCCCATGTATCGCATCGAGCAGGCGCTGGACGGATGGAAGAAGGTGTTTGCCTTTTTCGAGAAGCACCTGCGGGAATAGACCGCGGCATGTGCACATCCATTGTTGAAATTACCGATGCGGCAGGCGCGGGGAAAAGCGGCGACGGGTGGTTCGAGCTGACGCGCGCAGTGGTTTCCTACGACCACCCTCACCATGCCTTGCTTGAAGAAGCCGTCAGCATCGATTTCGTGAATCCCGCCCTCGGGCCGGGCGCGCGCGCCGCCGTGGAGATTACTCTTCAGTCAGCCAAAGAGCTCGCCGGCGCGCTTGCGAGAGCAATCACCGCGGCCGAAGCGGAGAAGAGCGCTCGGTCGAAAGGGATGTGAGGTTTCCATGGCTTCCAGGTTCATGCTATGCAGCTTCAAGACCTGTCCCTGGGTCCAGCGCGCCGCGATCGTGCTGCGGCAGAAGCAGGTCCCCTACGACATCACCTATATCGAGCAAGACAAAGACAAGCGGCCGGACTGGTTCCTGGCCATCTCGCCGCATTCCAAGGTGCCGGTGCTGCAGATTGACGGCAAGGATGCGTTGTTCGAATCGAACGCGATCGCCGAATACCTGGATGAAACCGTGGCGCCGCGGCTGCACCCCGAGGACCCGATCGCGCGGGCGCACAACCGCTCCTGGACCGACTACGTCTCGACCTTCGCCGGCGCGGTGTCGAGCACGATGTATGCCGATTCCGAGGAAGAGCTCGTCGCGCGTGCGGCCAAGATCACCGGCCCGTTCGGCAAGCTCGAGGACGTGCTCGCCAAGCGCGGCAATGCCGGACCGTATTTCAACGGGCCGAAGCTGTCGCTGGTCGACGCGGCTTACGCGCCGTTCCTGCAGCGCTATACCTTCGGGGACAGGCTGCGGCCGCTCGGCATCATCGAGAAATATCCGCATCTCGCCGCCTGGCGCGATGCGCTGCTCGCCGCCCCGGCGGTGAAGGCCTCGACCGTCCCGAACATCGAGGCGGAGTGGCAGGAGAACCTGATCGTGCGCCGCCGCTGGCTGGCAAAGTTTGTCGCCCGGGGCGCGCCAGGCGCGGCGGCGGCAGGATAGCCGCGATTCGAAGCCGGGACGTACCGGCTTATCGAAGGAAATCTCGTGCGCGTCACAATTTACATCGTAGCGCAGGCGCCTCGCCTGCATTCGTTAACGGAGCAGGCGAGGCGCCTGCGCTACGAAAACCAAACCTACTGGAGCCGAATCAGGTATACCGGCGATTTCGCTCGCTAAGGAAATCGAAACCGGGACGAGCCCGGTTTCTGAAGACTGCATTTTCCACATCATTTCTATATGCGTATCGAAGTCATATGCACGGGTGACGAGGTCCTCACCGGCAAGACCGTCAACACCAACTTCAGCTACATCAGCCAGAAGCTGGAGGATTTCGGGCTCTCGGTAAGATGGGAGACGACGGTTGGAGACGATCGCGAGAGCCTGTTGCTCGCGTTTCAGCTCGCCGGGCAGCGCGCCGACGCGGTCATCGTCAACGGCGGGCTCGGGCCTACCGTGGACGATCTGTCTCAGGAAATTGCGGCCAAGGCCGCCGGCGTCGACCTCGTCCTGAGCGAGGAGTGGCTTGCCACGATGGAAGCGTATTTCAAGCGCCGGAGCCGGGTGATGCCGCCCAACAACAAGAAGCAGGCCATGCTGCCCGCCGGCGCCGAGGTAATCGACAACCCGGTCGGCACCGCCTGCGGGTTCGCGCTGGACATCGGCAAGGCGCGGTTTTTTTTCACGCCGGGCGTTCCGCGCGAACTGCGCCGCATGCTGGAGGAGCAGATCATTCCGCGGCTGCTCGCGACGAACGGCAAGCAGACGGCGATCTATTTGAAACGGTTCCATTCCTATGGGATAGGCGAATCGCACGCCGACTCGCTGCTTGCGGGCGTGGAAGCGTTCGCACCCAACGGCAGCGTGAAGCTCGGCTTCCGCACGCATTACCCGCAGCTCGAGACCAAGCTCACGGCGCGCGGCAGCGACATGGACGACATCCGCAGGAAGCTCGCGCCGGTCGAGCAGGAAGTGCGCAAACGGCTCGGCAATTTCATCCTGGCGGAAGACGATCGCACGCTTGAAGGCGTCGTGCTGGCGGAGCTTGCGGGCCGCCAGGCCACGCTGACCCTCGTCGAGACGTTCACGAGCGGACAGATCGCCGCGCGCATCGCGCATTTACCCGGGGCCGAGAAAGCCGTTCGCCGGGGCATCGTATCGCGCGACCTCGGCGAAGTGTGCGCCGCCGTCGGGCTCGACGGCGCGGCGATGGCGGCCGGCATCACGCGTGAGACTGCCGAAGCCGTGGCGCGCGCCGCCCGACGCCGCACCGGCTCGACGCACGCGCTGGCGGTCCTGATCGACCTCGATGAAGGCGCGGACCGGATCGAATTCGCGGGCACTATCTGCCTGGCGATCGCAACCGAACACGACGTTGCCTCGCGGCGCAGCCGGATCGTCGGTGGCCGCGATTGGGTGCGCCTCGGCGCGGTGGAATTGAGCCTGGATTGTCTGCGCCGTCGGCTCCAGGGCCTGCCCGTGAACGAGCGCATCGACTTCGAGAAGGTGTAGTGTGATCTCTGGTGTACTGCCTCAAACAGGTTGAGACTTATTCCATTTCCAAACCAAAAAAGCATGTGTGGTGTAGGGTGCGCTTGCGCACCGATTGCCGGATGGTGCGCAAGCGCACCCTACACCGAAAATAATGTAACTTTTGAAATGGAATTGAAATTACGCGGGCGCGGCCCGCTCTATACGATAAGCGGCCCTTACTGCGGGCGACAAGCCGATGTCGCTCACGATCTTGCCGTACCTGGCGTAGCCCCCTTCGCCGTCAGCTCATTGAACCGGCTGACCTTCAAGCAGCAGCCGGGCGACCTCCGGTACGACATCGCGCGCGCGCTGATCGAGTTGTTCATTGGTCAGATTCGCGATCGGATGCGGCATGGCCAGGAAGCGGAATTCCTTGAGTCCCCATGCGCGCGCCATCGCTTCGCCGGTACGCATGAACACGTCGGTGACGATCGACGCCGACGGCATTCCCTGCTGTTCGAATACTATGCTGTCGAGCACACTGCCCGAGCTGCATGACCCTCAGTCGCCGATGCCCGCGACGACGACGTCGCAACCCGCCTTGAACTCGTCGACGATCTCCTGGGACGCCGGCACGCCCGCGCTGCGCTTGCGGCGTACGACATGGGCCTTCGCGCCGTAATCGCGCTCGAGCAGTCCGGCGATCCGCAGCAGCAGCTGGTCCGAATTGAACTTCGAGTTGTCGACCAGCCCGATGCGCAGGCCGGCGAGCGATTTCGGCCGCGGCGCGTAAGCTATGTGCCGTGCCTTGGCCTCGACGGTGGGATCAAATATTCGTATCGTCATGATGCGCTCCTTTGGTTTAACCACTGCAAAAGCAACCCGCATTCAGCTATCAGCAGTCAGCCATCAGCAAAACCGGGGTAACGTCACCGCCTGCAAAGGCTGAATGCCGATCGCCAATTATAGATGATGGCCGTTCCTATGACGGCCGGTGTATTTCCTTCGTGACGCTTTGCGAGCCGGCCTTGCCGCCCCAGCCGGGAATATAGGCCGACTGCGAGCCCGCGCGTCCGCCCGCCGCGATGACGAGAAAATCCTGCGGCGTCTGCACCAGCGACAGCATCGTGGCTTCGTCCTCGGCGCCGGCGTCTCCGTCCTTGAGTTTGATGCGCTTCAATTCGGCAACCGAAATCCTTGTGTGCTCGAAGCAGAAGCGCCTGACGTCGTCGCGGGTCCAGCCGGCTTTCGCCATGATGGCCATATGTTCCCCGGCAAACACCAGCGCGTACTGCGGCTGCCGCCCGGTGCCCGCGGAGATCCGCATCTGGGCACACGCGGTCGTGAGGACGCCTTCCGGCGTGCTGCTCAGGCCATTGGAGAACTGGTGGACACCGAGCGCCGCCATAATCGTTACCGCATTCTGCTCGCGCTTGAAGCCGCGCTCCACGTGCAGCGGCGGCCACGGGCTTTCCGTTTCGTTCTCGGCGATGCAGAACGTGTACTTGCCGGGATGACCGAGGCTGCTGCGATCGAGTTCGCCGGGGAGCGTGCCGATCGTGTTGCGCATGATGAGCCTGACCGCGCGTCCTATCGTCGCGTTGGCGCGCCAGCCCGGCCCGAAGAGGTTGTCGCCGCAGTTCATGTCGAGCTCGCGGGAGATCGGGCCGTTCACAACCATGAAGACCGCCGAGCCCCCGGTGCTGGTGGCGGGGCCGTGGTAGCCGTAGAGCGGATCCGCGAGCGCCTCGACCGCAGCCACGATGACCGGCATGTATTCGGGCTTGCACCCGGCGAGCACCGCATTGATTGCGGCCTTCTCCGCGGTTACCGAAACCTGCCGATTTTCTATGAAGGCGACTTGTTTGTCCGGATCGAGGCCGGCAGCCGCCAGCATGGCGCCGATGCGCTCCTCGGTGGGAAGCACGACCGGCAATCCGTCCGTCCATCCCTTGGCGTAGCAAAGGTCCAAGGCCTCGGACATGTCGGGCGCGTCGTAGTGACGGGACTTGAGCTGCATCGTGCGACCTCGTTTTGCTTGCGCTGCGGCCCGGGTGGGGCGGCTGATTATGTCCATAGTATGCTCGCCTCGCCGGCGAGCGGCAATGGGATTAACAGGATCAAAGTCAATATTGCTTGCGGAAAATGACGCCGGCCCCAACGCTTGCCGGCGGCACACGATTGCGCAGCAGAATCGGCCTGAAACCAAATATCCATGCGGGTTTCCGGGCGATGACGACGGGTACTACGGGGCTTGCGCGGTGGTGTAGCCCGGTTGCAGGGACGGCCACCGGGAACGCAGGCGCTGCCCCTTGTTATTCCCTTTCGCAATCAAAAATGAAATATCGTAGGGTGCGCCGTGCGCACCGGCAGTCATGGTGCGTGGAACGCACCCTACAAGATTATTGTTGTTTTGAATGCCAATTGGAATTATCTGTCGAGTTTGGAGATCTTCGAGCCCTCGAACGTGAGGTTGTACATCAGCCCCTTGTTCGAAAAAATAAAACCGATGATCGGCTCCTTGACGGTTTCCGTGTCGATCGCGCCGCCGGCGCCGAGAGTCGCCAGCGCCACGCTGCCATCCACGCCCGCTTGCCAGCCATTGCTGTTGCGGAACGAGGTCAGCACGTTGTCGTTCATGAACAGTACGATTTGCGTGCGCACCTGCGCGCCGAGCTGGAATCCGATCGAGGCGGCAGCGGTGCTGTAATAGGCCACGGACTTGCCTTTGATCAGCAACGAGCCTTCGCCGTACTCGCCGCCGATGCCGATCCCCGCCTTGATCACCCTGGGGAACACCAGCATGCCGCTCGCCTTCTGCGCGAGCTCCTTGCCGGCGCTCGTGTGCTTGTAGAAAGCTTCGATGGCCTGGCGCACTTCCGCGTCGATTTCTTCCTTGGAGGCGGCGTTTGCGCCGGGGGCGGCAAAGAGCGCGAGCGCCCATGCCAGAATCAGAAAAATTCTTTGTATATGCATGCATCTCCCTCTTTTCTCGACCAGAGTGCGCTCTACGGGCTTATTCATCGTGATGTCTCCCTATTCTCGAATACCGGCAGCCTTGATCACGCCGCCCCATCGCGCGATTTCCGACTTCATCATCACCGTCAGCTCTTCGGGCGAGCTCGCCACGACCTCCGAGCCGGTCCTGCGAAACCTTTCCTTCACTTCGGGCTTGTTGAGAACCTGCACGATCTCTTTGTTGAGCCGCGCGATGATCGCCGCAGGCGTTCTGGCGGGCGCAAAGATGCTCTGTATCGACGTCGCTTCGTACCCGGGCAGGCCGGAGGCCGCGACCGTGGGCAAACCCGGAAGGAGCGCCGAAGGCTGCGCGCTCGTCACGGCGAGCGCCCTCAACCGGCTCGAGTTGATGAGGGGTTCGACCGGTCCCGGCGTAGAGAACATGAGCTGCACTTCGCCGGTGATGAGGCCGTTCAGCGAAGCGCCCGTGCCTTTGTAGTTGATGCGCACGACATTGACGCCCGCCATCGATTTGAAAAGCTCAGCCGCGAGATGCGGCGGCGCGCCCAGAGAACCCGCTGCGTAGTTGAGCTCGCCGGGTCTCGCTTTCGCCAGCGCGATCAAATCCTTCACCGACTTCGCCGGAAGCGACGGGTGCACGACGAGTATGTTGGGTGACTGCGTCGCCCAGATCACGTTCGCGAAATCGCGCACCGGGTCCCACGAGAGGTTCTCGCGCATGAACGGCATGAGCCACAGCGCACCGCTGTAGAGGAGCAGGGTGTAGCCGTCGGGCGCCGCTTTCGCGACGACTTCGATCGACGTTACTCCGCGGTTGTCGACCAAGACCTGCTGACCGAACCTCTCCGTGAGCCCCTGCGCAATGAGGCGCGCCGCAAAATCGTTGCCGCCGCCCGCAGCGGAGGTGACGATGCGAACAGGCCTGTTGGGATAGCTTTGCGCCTGCGCGAGCCCGCCAGCCGCGACGGCCGCCGCAAGCGCCGCACACAATGCAGCGTTGCCGCCGCGCACGACGATCACGTCATAGCTCTTCGCTCCCTTCATCACGTTCCGCTTTCGACTCGGTGACGTGGTTCAGGCTGCGGTCACCAGCACCTCATCGCCTTTCACAGCGAACCGGTGCGGGAACTCCTCGGACGCCCAGTCCATGTACTTGAGCGCGTCGTGGAAGCGCGGATCGCCATTGCGCAGGACTTCGGGCCGGAGCTTCTTGTCGATCAAGACCGGGAGAAACGACACTTCCTTCACGCCCGCCGGAGACAGCACGGCTTTCGCGATCATGCTGCGTTTCCCGTCGGACCCATAAGGCAGATGCGGATAGTCGGGATCCATCGCGACGCCGTAGCGCTTGCTGAAAGCCGCCGCCTGTGCCGGCGACTTGGCGCTCGCCGACATCATGAAGTTGCTGAGGCTGTAGAAGCACACTTTGCCGTCGTGCACGCCGATCGCCTTGGGCACGTGCGCATGGTGGCCGAGTATCAGATCGGCGCCGGCACTGAAAGCCGCTTTTGCAGCAATCGGCTGGTAGTCGGCGATCATGCGCGGAATGAAATGGATGCCCCAGTGCAGCGACACGACGAGCGTATCGACCTTCTTTTTGAGCGCAGCGATGTCGTCGACCATGCCGCGCAGGTCCTCTTCGTACGGCACGGTAACGACGCACGGCGGCACGCCCGCCTGGTATTCTACGGGCTCGTAGTAGGTGTGCGCCCGGAGCGGTGCCACGCCCGGCTTGTGCGCCGTGGCGGCGTACCCTTCGTTCAGCACCGAGCAGTACGCGAGAAAGCCCACTCGCACGCCGCCGCGCTCGACGATCGCCGGCTGGCGCGCTTCTTCGAGGTCGCGTCCCGCCCCGACCGTCTTGATCCCTTTCTTCTGCAGGCACGCGATCGAATCGAGCAACGCGTCCTCACCCCAGTCCACGGCGTGATTGCTGGCGACCGAGAGCACGTCGAAGCCGCAATCGGTGAATATCGAAGCCATGTGGGGCTTGACGCGGCTGTGGGCGCCGCCCGAATGGACCTGAAACGCGCCCCGCTCCGAATAGACGCGTTCGCACTGCGCGAAGCGGATATCGGCGCCAGCCAGGACCGGCCGCACCAGCTCGCGGTACCGTTCCAGCGGCTCGTGGATGGGACCGACGTCGCCGACGCCCAGCAGAACGACGCTATTCTGTGCCATGGACTCCTCCTGACCAGCTAAGATCCGTGAGCGGCCTCTTCCGCAAGATGCATGCCATTCGTTCCTCAGCGGACGTTGCGCAGCCTCGTCTGGAGGTCACGCTCAATGAAGTGTCCTCGAAAAGGACAGCCCGCGCGACGATTGTCGCTCCGGCGATCGGTTGATCGATACAGCATGGATCATTGCGTCAGCCCACATTCACCAACTCGCCTTGTGTAAATTGGAGCTTCTTGCAAAAAACTCCCCGCCTGAGCGGGATTAACCGCCGAATGCGGTAGAGATGGGCGGTCATTGCGGGCAAGTTGGAGGTTCCAGAGACTTCATCGGCGCCTGAAATGAATACTACACAACGCTCAGGGATAATGCAACGGTTGTGGTGCGCAAGAATTCGAGTCACTTGGTATTGATAGGTCGCCCGCGTTGCATCCGCAAGATTGTGGCATGATGAGCGCATGGTTTGGTTTGTGCGGGTCGCGGCGGCACTGCTCTGTGTTGCGAGACACCTTGACAACTCAGTTCGGGCACTGGGGCTGAACGGTTGAAATCGCATGCTGCTGCGCGCACAACTGATGTCGCGCGCTCGGGACGCCGTGCGCGGCATGAGTCAGCGGGAAGCGGCAAAGCGCTTCGGGGTCACGCAGCCGCGCCTTAAGAGATGCCGCTGTTGGACGGAATTTCTATGGCGTCCCCACGGGGATGAAGGGCACTGGGTGGAGTCCGTTCTGCTGTCCCGGCGGACGCGAGCAGGCTCTAGATCTCGAGCAGCAGTCGCAATGCAACGTCCACGCTAGAGAGTTCCGCCGCGCTCAAGCGCCCGAACGCTTCACTTAAGGCTTCCCGCGGCACGGCGCTTAGCTTGTCCACCATGACGTCGGACACTTGACGAAGATTGTTGAGTCGGCCCGGCTCGATGCGCACCCGAAGCGGTGCGGCGGCGATCAGTTCACCGGTCAGCGGGCATACCATCACGCTGGCGAGCTGCGACAAGCGGTCCGCTTGCACTACCAGCGCGGGTCGTGGTTTACCGGTGTACGGCCCCTTGGCGGCGACCGTGACAAGGTCGCCGCGGCGCAGGCTCATTCGACGTGCCGCAGGAAGTCGAACCAGTCGTCGCGCTTGTCCGCCCGGTTTATGGCCTGGACTGCGCGTTTAAGCTGGGCAGAATCGACATCGAGCACCTTGCGCTTTACCGCGCGCAGGCGCGGCTTGGCTCGGGTCGCGCGCGCGCGCTCGGATAGGCGCGCTGTCTTTGCTGTCGCGGTCATGACGCATTTTCCAAGAGTTGAGTGTTGAAAAGATTGTACACCAGCTCGGGCAAGAACCTTGCGCGCAGCAAATGCGCGGTATCGAGATAAACCGGATTCATGGCTTGAGTACCGGCAGGCCATCCTTGGACTTCGATATCCACGGGCGGCGGCTGCCCTTGGGCAGCGCCGCCTCGTCAAGCTTGCCGACCCACGGCAGCGATAGCTCGCTCCGAGCCGCAGGCAGAGGCGAACCGTCTTGACGCTCGTGCAGCGCTTGAGAAGTCCCGTCAGCACCTCGGCACGCAGGCTGTACGTGCCTTCGGCGATCTCCCTGGCCTCTTGCAGCGGTTGCCGAACGCCAACCTCGTCCAGCAGCTCAAGGAGGGCCTGTTCCGGAACCAATAATCTCTCGCTCCACGCGGCGCCAGCATTTACAGAGCCTTAACCGCCGGCGTAAATTCAATCTCAATCGCACGGCTCACCGGGGGCGCGCGTCCAAAGAAATGTCCCCCGGACATTTCTTTGTCGAACCCCTGCTCGGGGTTCTGATCCCGTGGGGACGCCAAATAAAAAATCCGGCGCACGGCCGAATGGCACTTACTTAAGCCAAGCATCGCAGCTCGGCAAGATTCGATATCGTCGATTCAACGGCATAGGGTAGGGTGCGCTTGCGCACCAATGTGATGGCGTCGCATGGATCCGGACATCTTTTCCGCATGGTGCGCAAGC
>JACQOI010000154.1 GCA_016202615.1 Betaproteobacteria bacterium | reverse complement strand
GCTTCCCCAAAATTTTGCCCCCGCAGCGTCCGATTTTCCTCGATCCGCACGCCGGCACACGCGCAAGCCGAGCCATCCGCTCTGGCCAAAACCAATCCTGGTTTGCGAATCAAGCCGCCTGAAACATATCGAACCGCCGCGCCGGCGCACGAGGCGGCGGTTGAGCCGACAACCCCAGATGCGTGAGAATGCGCTCGATCACCGCCGCCTGTCGGACTTCGAAGCTCCGACCGCCCGCTAAAAGCAAAACCGCCGCATTTTTCCTGAATGATGTCCAATTCCTCAACCGTTTTGCCGCGTCGGCACGAAGCAACAATGGCTTGACAGTTTCTTGACGACATTTTCGAACTGTTCTTAGGGGCGGTTTTGCCTGAGGAGCTTATCGGACTCGAGTCCGACAAGCTCCTGGCTCTTCGATCGCAGCGATGATCTTCAACTTGCCGCCACACACGCAACGCTCAATATCAAGGTCGAACACGCGTTTGAGAAGGCGCGCCCAACTCATGCGCGCCGATGCGCCATGCGCATGCGCGCAATCGCCTGCGTGCCCGGTTGTCGTCTGCGCGGGAATCGGCACAATCGCGGCCCGCAGTTTGGCGTGAGGCGCCAGCACCCCATGAAAGCGGATAAACACTGACAAAAATCAGGTTTCGACAGGCCGCAGGACCCACGAAAATTACGGCGTTAGCATTGCAGGCAAAGCCGTCCCGGATCCGGTCGCTACCAAGCGGCTGCGGACGCTTCACGCCGCAAATCGGCCCCTGCATGCAACAGTCCCGTTGCTGCGTCCCTTCTGATCGCGCACACCCCGCCCGCGATTGTCACCGCCGCGTTCCACTTTTCGATGTTGTACCCCAGCTTCCGCAATGCGCCTATCGTCGCGTTTGAAATGCGATTTTCAAGGCACAGCCGCGCAGGCCTGTAGTCGTGCGGCGAGAAAGAATTCGGAAAATTAAACGTCCCGAAGCGCGGCGATTCAATTGCCTGTTGCACCTGCAGGCCGAATTCGGTCACATTGAGGAAAACCTGCAACATCGCCTGGGTCTGCATATCGCCCCCCGGCGTGCCGAAGGCCATATAAAATTCCCCGTTCTTGAATGCAAGCGCCGGACTGGGCGTGAGCCG
This sequence comes from Betaproteobacteria bacterium, assembly GCA_016202615.1. Classification (GTDB taxonomy): domain Bacteria; phylum Pseudomonadota; class Gammaproteobacteria; order Burkholderiales; family SG8-41; genus PALSA-1004. Next base: position 8,705 of record JACQOI010000154.1, on the reverse strand, counting down.
GGGGCGCTTGCCTGGCGCCACGAAGCTGGGATGCTCGGGATCAAGCCGTGACTGGCTGCCGCGAGTACTCACCGACAAGCCCATACCCGGAATCATCGGACTGTCGAACGTAGTGTCGGACAGCGTCGCGGAATACGCATTTCCGAAGCGATCGGCAGTACAAGCATAAATGGTGTCTATAGGCGTCGGCACCTTACCGCCGGAGGCAACCGGAGGTTTGAAACGCGCCTGCGGCGCCCCGGCAGGGTTTCCCGGTGCGGGCATTTCGCCAAAAGCACGATCCATCCGGAGACGGGCGCGCTGCCGAACAGCGTAGTCGTCCGCGAGCATGCCGGCGACCGGCACCTTCACGAACCTGGGGTCGCCCACATAGGCTTCGCGATCCGCAAAAGCAAGATTGAGCGCAGCGGCAACCGTGTGAATGTAGTCCGGGCTGTTCAACGAAAGCGCGTGCAGATCAATGCCCTCGAGAATTTTCAACACTTCCAACAAAACAATTCCCTGGCACCACACATCGCAGGAATGCACCGTATAGTCTTTGTAACCGCATGAGATGCTGGCCTCCCCCCGCACTTCAAATCCGGCCAGATCCACTTTCGTCATGAACCCGCCTTCGCGCGCATGGAAGCCCGCGATATCTTCAGCGATCGGTCCGCGGTAGAAACAGTCATGGGTGGCGCGCAGCTTCGCATCGCGGTCGCCGGCGCAGTTGCGTTCGGCTTCGATCATCCGGTATATAGTGCGCGCCAGGTTTTCCTGCCGGAACAATGCCCCGACATCCGGAATCCGCCCACCCGGAAGAAATACGTCCCGGTTCTCCGCATAGCGTGAAAACTTGGCGGCGTAAAACCCGATATTGTGGTTGAGCAGCGGATACACGCAAAAGCCTTCGCGCGCCAGTTCGAAGGCCGGAGTCGCCGCCTGTTCGAAGGAAATCGTCCCCCATTGGCGCAGCGCTTCAATCTGCGTTGCCGGGGCAGCCGGCACAACGGTACGCAGGATGCCTTCCGGGACGACTCCATTACCCTCGCGCCTGAGCCGCTCAATATCGACTGCCGCCGGCCAATAGCCGAGTCCGGGCAGACTGACTACGCGGTCTTCGCCCTTGAGATAGATGAGCGTGGGCGCAACCCCTGCGAAGCTGACGACGTCCGGGTACAATATTGCCAACGCCATTGCGGCCGTTACGCCCGCATCGATCGCATTACCGCCCATCTCGAGAACACGTTGCGCGGCTGCCGTAGCGAGGTAATGTCCGCTGGCGGCCGCGTAACAACGTCCGGCCACAGTCGGACGCCAACTGACGGCATTGAATTCCTTCATAAGCTTTGCCATGAAACCCCCGAATCACATGCGGGTTGAGCGAATATCCCCGTCTGTGCGAACCATCGCCGATAAGCTGTCTCCGTCCCGCAAGCCTGCGCGGATTGCGTCAATACGCTCGGCCCGATCAGCCTTATCCCGGCCGACACCGCATTATTGTCACTCGGCGGTGATACCGGCGGTCTGAATGATGCGTGCGTATTTGGCCGTCTCGCGTGTCATAAATTCCGCGAACTGCTCGGGCGTGCTGGCGACCACTGTCATGCCCTCTGCCGCCAAGCGCTCCTTGAGTTCGGGTAGATTTAAAATGCGCGCCACTTCCTGCTGCAGCTTGCTGATCACTTCACGCGGTGTACCCGCGGGGATCAACATACCGTACCAATTGATCATTTCGAAATTCGGGAGCCCAGCTTCAGCAATTGTTGGCAGGTCGGGCGCGATCGGCGAGCGCTGCTGGGTGGTGACCCCGAGTGCACGCAGTTTTCCGGCTTTGGCTTGTGGCAGGATTGACAAGATGTTCCCGATGTAGACCGAAACTTGCCCGCCCATCACGTCGATGAGGACGGCGCCCGCGCCTTTGTACGGGATGTGGTTCATGCTGATGCCGCTCATGGCCTTGAACAGTTCTGCGCAAATATGCCCAAGTGAACCGATCCCTGACGAGCCATAATTAAGCGCGTCCGGCCGCGATTTGGCTAACGCAATCAACTCCTTCACCGACCGGGCGGGCACTGACGGGTGCACTACCAACAGTAGAGGTCCCGAAGCAAGTTGCGAAACAGGAGCTAGATCGCGCGCCTGATCGTAAGGCAGGTTCTTGTAAAGAAAGGGGTTCATTAGGTAGCCAGCTGGCTGTAATAGTATAGTGTGGCCGTCGGGCGGCGCTTTGGCGACAAAGGCGGTCCCGATGCTGCCATTAGCCCCGGTCCGATTGTCCACCACAACCGGCTGACCGAAGCGCTCGTTGAGTTTCTGGGCGATGACGCGTCCTAGGATGTCGGTGCCACCTCCAGGAGCAAAGGGCACCACGAATCGCATCGACGCTGTCGGATAATTCTGCCCCCAAGTCGAGCCGACCGAGAGGCAAGAGCTCAGTGCCAAGAAAGCGATCACGCCTGCGCGGAGGTTACGCCGCGCTGGAATGGCCGGGAAGCTCGTGACGCGAAACAAAATACCAGTCCATAATTTATCGTAATTACACATCGGGCTCCTCCTGAAGTCTAGATCTAGTTTAACGTACCATATATAGCGCCGCGCCTACTGTCACCAGACAGTAGCCACCATTAGCTCCTCAGGCAAGTATTCTTAGCGAGGTAGAGTCATGGACGACATCACGAGTAACATCGAGCTGAAAGCTTTGAGGTTACATCAAGAATCGACAGTATTGGATGCTTTAACGCCTTATTACACCCTCGACGAGCCATATACAACGGGCTTGCTAAAAGGAGGGGTCAGTGCAGCGTTTCTCAGCGTGGTTTCTCCGGCATCGTGGGAAGATACTTTACGCCGCACAGAAACTGCGCTCCGCAAGATAGAACGCAGCCCGGTGCTGACCCTCGCTACGACCGCTGCTGATTTGCGAACGGCGAAGCAGCAAAACAAAATCGCGATGGTGCTAATCACCCAGGGCGCAGACATGATCGAAAAAGATCTGCAAAGAGTGGGCATCATGTTTCGACTGGGATTTCGCGTGATTGGCTTGTGCTATACCTTCTCGAACCAATTCGGGAGCGGTTGCGGGGAATTGGGAGATGGCGGCGTTACTTTTCTGGGAAGGGATCTGATCACCACGATAAATGAGTTCCCGATGATGCTGGACGTTTCACACGCAGGTCACCGAACCTCATTCGAGGCCGTTCAACTGGCACGTTCGCCTGTGGTCACTCATGCAAACGCGTATACCGTTACGCCCATGGACAGGAACAAGAAAGACGAAGTATTGTCAATCGTTGCCCAGAAAAAGGGAGTAATAGGTCTTAATGCTCTGCCGCGCGCCATAGCAGCAACCAACCCGACGCTTGATCTGTTACTGAATCACGCGGATTATATTACTGGGAAATTCGGCATGCGATGCATGGGATTGGGCCTTGACTACATCGAAGCGCATAAACAACAAGGCGAGGCTTTGCCGCAATCGCAACGAAATCGAACCTTAAGACCCGACATATTCGGGACGGTAGACGATTATTTCACCCAGGATTACCCTAAAGATCTCGAGACAATCGAAAAGTTGCCGAACCTTACTGGCGCGCTTCTGCGTCGAGGCTATGGCGAAGAAAACGTGCGCTTGATTCTGGGAGAGAACTGGGTGCGTGCATTTGAATCAAACGTTGGATAACGGAATTTCGGTCCCCGTTTTCAATTTAACCGCCGCCTTCCCCGGCCAGCCGCTCCTTGACCTCCGGCGTCAAAACGGCTCGCGCAACCTCCTTATAGAGCGCGTCGAAATTCTCCCTCGGGGTTCCGGCGGAAACGAAGATGCCGAACCAGTTCTTGATATCGAATCCAGGATAACCCGGTTCCGCGACCGTCGGCAGACTGGGAGCGGTTGGAGACGACTGCGGGCGCATTCATCATTGGGGCGCGCGATACTTGGCGACGGCTCGTTCGTTGAGTTCGATCCCCAGTCCCGGTTCCGTCCGGACCCGGACCATTGTCGAATCGGCAGGAATCGGCTCGGTCACGATATCCTCGACCAAGATATCCAAGGGCGAGCCGTGCGCGCCGCCGGACAACACCGGGCATGATGCGATAAACGCCTGCGCTGCCGCCATGCCGACGCCCGAGGGTGCGGATGTGCCGGGCACGATGGCGACGCCCGCGGCTTCGGCGATGGCGGCGATCTTTTTCGCCGTGGTGAAGCCGCCCTTGATGGTCGGTTTGATATGGACGGCGTCGGCCGCGCCGTGGCGGACGACGCGCATCATGTCCTGCGGTGACTCGATCGATTCGTCGACTACGATCGTCGTCGCGGCCGCGTTGCGAATCATCGCCAAACCTTCCAAGTCCCAAGCCTTCACCGGCTGTTCGATCCACTGGACGCCGAGGCGCTCCATTTCACGGATCAACCGGATGGCGGTTTTCGTGTCATAGAAACCGTTGAAGTCAATTTTGATCGGGACATCTCGCCCGATGGCCTTGCGCACGAGATGGAGCCGCTCCAGGTCGCGCTCCGGGCGCTCGTCGCCAGCCTTGAGTTCAAGCTGGCGATAACCGCGTGCGACCGCAGCTTTGGCGGCGGCCGCCACTTCCGCCGGCTCGCCGATCGAGATGCCGTAGCCCACTCCCTCGACGACGTAGCTCTCGCGCACGCGGCCACCCAGAAGATCAGAAACGGGAATGCCGAGCTCTCGGCCCATGAGATCGTAGCATGCGATATCGAGAGCCGCCTTGACACGCAGATAGCTGTCCACCGCCTTGTCCATCCGCTTCCAGATTGCTATCAAGTCAAACGGGCTTTGCCCCATGACAGCCGGGCCAAGATGGTCGCGGATGATCGCTACGATGCCTTCCTGGGTCTCGACCCCCGGCCGCTCGAAGCTCGGGTAGGCCTCGACCTCACCCAGGCCGACGAGCCCGTTATCGGCGCGGAGCTTGACGAGCACATGGTCGAATTTGCTGAATGTGCCGCCGCTCTCGACCAGCGGGATCTTGAGCGGTAAGCGCAATGGAATGGTTTCAACTCGTACTACGCGCATGGTTCGTCCCCTACGGTTCGGCGGGAATTGAGCACTTGACGATCAGCGCGGGAGCAGACGTCCAACGCCCTTTGCGGTAGCGCGTTTGTAGACCTCGACCGCGGTTAGGAGATCTTCGATTGCGATCCCGAGATTGAAGCACAAGATGCGCTCTTTCGCGTTACGCCGACCTTGAAGCTTGCTGACGACGACATCAGCAAGTTCGCCGTCGAGCCTCGGTAGCCCCAGGAACAGACCGTACTCCTTCAAGTGCTCGATTTGGCCGCGATCGTCCGTCACGATCAGGGCCATGGCATTCATGGCGGCAGGGGTCCAGTACGAATCGTAGTCGATAGTGATGCCAACCACGCCCTCGGCGAGCCAGTCCGGCTCGATCGTGGGTTGTGGCGGGGTGAGGATGGGGCCGCCCGAAACGACCACGTCGGATTCCCGCACGGCGTCCCTTGCCGTAGCCGCTACCTGGATGTCGAGGCTGAACTTCGTCCCGAGATCGCGCGCGAAGCTCTCGGCGACCTTGCCTCGCACGTCGAAGACCCGCACTCGTCGGAGGCCCGGCATTACGGCGCGGATCGCTTCCAGGTGAACGCGCCCTTGAAGCCCGCACCCGAGGATCGCCAGGCTGGACGCCGCCGGTTTCATGAAGTACTTCGCCGCCAGAGCCGACGCCGCGGCCGTCCTGAACCCTGTGATCCACTCGGCATCCATGATAGCGACTGGAATGCCGAACTCATCCTCTGTCAGCAGGTACAGGCCCTGAATGTAGGGTAACCCGCGGGCCGAGTTGGCTGGATCGCCGCTCTGCCACTTGCACCCCGAAAACCCGAGATCGGGAATGTAGCTCGACATTGCACTGCAGAATCGGTCGCCTGTGCGTTGGATCCAGTGTTTCGGGGGCAGGTCGGTTCGACCTTCGCCCTTTGCTCTAAAGCCGTAGTCGAGGAGTTCAACGATTTCCCCGAGGCTAGGACCCACCTTGTCCATGTCCTCGCGAGTAAGGTAGAGAATGTGGTTGTTGTCCATCTTCCGAGATCCTTTGCACCAATCTATTTATGAAATGATAAATCTGAAACTCGGCTCGCCAAATCGTTAAAGAGCTTCCTGCCAATCTGAATACCTTCGCTTGCGGTCCTTGCTCTCGACGCGTTTCGCCTCTCCCCGGGCAACCGTGTTCCCTCCTGGCTCAAAATAGCCGCGCATAACGCTTCCATGCGATCGAGAAATGCCAAAGCAGAGAAAACGCCCGGATCGATTGCGATAAAGAGCTGGCCGATGCGTGGAGGCCCACCTTCGTTGTCGGCCAATGATGACGCTGCAAAGGAAAAATTGGCGCCGGTCAGGGCGGCAGCCAAAATCTCCACCATCAACGCCAAATTAACGCCCTTGTACCCCCCCGCCGGAGCCATCGATCCGCCTTTAAGAACAGCATTAGGATCCGTCGCTGGCTTGCCCTGCTTATCCAATCCCCAGGTATCGGGAATAGGTTGGCCTTGTTGGGCTTTGAGCATTATTTCTCCCCGCGCTACAACGCTTGACGATTGATCGATCACCAAAGGCGCCCCGTTCTTGCGAGGAGACGCGAGCGCAACGGGATTAGTGCCGAACAACGGCGTGCTGCCGCCCCACGGCGCAATCGCGGCGGGCGCGTTGACAAAGGCGAGGCCGATCGAACCCTGGCAAGCGAGATTCTCGACGTGGTAGCCGAGTACTCCGCAATTATATGAATTGCGCACCGCCAGAGCGGCAATCCCGGAACGCTTTGCGGCAGGTACCAGTTCTTTAAAACCCTCGTCGATCGCCGGATGGGCGAATCCACAAGCCGCGTCGACGCTGATCGCGCTGGAAGAAAATTTTTCCACCCGCGGAATCGCCTGGCCGTCCACCTTGCCGCACAACGCGTGCTCACAATACGTCGCGAGACGCATCAGCCCATGACTATGAATTTCATCAGCCTCTGCGGCCACGATTGATCGCGCGACCGACTCGGCGTTTAACAGGCTCGTATTCGACGCCGACAGCGCTTTTACGGCTAACTCGCTTACCTGATCCAAGGTGAGTTGGACCTGTTCCTTCGACAGGTTGTGGTAATTCAAGATTCTTTGCCCCGCGACAACTTGTTGACGTTTAGCTTTAGAACGCCGCATCCGTCAATAGGCGAGTGTTACCACCCACCGCAGCCGTGTTCACCGTCAGAGTCCGCTCGACAAGGAATCTGTGCACTCAGAAATCTGAAAAACAATGGCTAACCACAGATGAACGCAGATAAACACTGATAAAAATCAGGCTTCTCCAGGCCGCGGGACCAACGCAAATCGCGGCGTTACCCACAGGCAAATGGACGTTTTCCATGACTGGGGCTTTGGGAGTCGACCTTATCCGCGTTCATCTGTGTTTATCCGTGGTTTCATCGGCCGTTGCTGTTTTCGGGATCGCTTCTGAATCACTGGATCACTGCTCTTCACGGCTCAATCGCGCTTCGCGCCGCTCTCTTTCACGATCTTGGCCCATTTGGCGACGTCGCCGAGCATGTACTTGCGGAATTCCTCGGGGCTGCTGCCGACCGGTTCCGCGCCAACCCCCAGAATGCGCTCGTGTACGTCCGGCTGCTTGAGAACCTTGACGAACTCATCATGCAGCCGCGTGACGATGAGCTTGGGCAATTTGGACGGCCCGATCACGCCGTACCAGCCGACGATTTCGAAACCCGGCAGCGCTTCCGCCATGGCAGGAATGTCGGGAAACGCAGCCACGCGTTTGGGCATGGTTACCGCGATTCCGCGCAGTTTCCCCGCTCGCATCAACGTCGTCCCGCCCGTCAAGCCGGTAAAATTGTAATGATACTGTCCGCCCATCAGATCGATGAGCGCCGGCCCTGTACCCTTGTACGGAATGTGCTGCGCCTTCACTCCCGCCATCAGGTTGTAGAGCTCGCCCGCGAGGTGGCCGCCGCTGCCCAGGCCCGCCGAGCCGAAGTTGAGCGGACCCTTGAAATTCCTGGTCCACTCCAAGAACTCCTTGACGTTCTTCGGCGGCGACGACGGGTTCACCATCAGCAATAACCCGGCGGCCGTAAGCTGCGTTATCGGCGTGAAGTCGTTCACCGGGTGATACGGCAGTTTGGAGATGAGTGCGGCATTGACCGTGTGCTGGTGGTACGCGAGCAACAGCGTGTAGCCGTCGGGTGCCGCATTGGCCGTCAATTCGCCGGCGATCACGCCGGACGCGCTGGCGCGGTTATCGACGATCACCTGCTGCTTCAGTACGTCGGTCAGCTTCGCGCCGAACAGCCGCGCGAGTATGTCGGTGGTGCCGCCCGGCGCGGCCGGCGTGATCAGGCGGATCGGCCGGTTCGGGTAGTCCTGTTGCGCCGGCGCCGGACCAGCCGCCAGACTCAATGCCACGATCAGCACGGAAACCACGCGGAAACCGGAATATCTTATTTTCAGCATCGAACGAGTCAGTCTCACGGCTTTCCTCCGCAATTATCAGGCCCGACGGCGTGGTGCAAGAAACAAGCTAGGGCACGCTGCCGTGTCGTGGTGCCCGCGCAGCGCTGTTACGGCGACAGTACGGTTGAGCCGGTGGTCTTGCGCGCTTCGAGATCGCGGTGCGCCTGCACTGCGTCCTTGAGCGCGTAGCGCTGTCGCACCTTGATTTTCACCTTGCCCGATCCCGACAAAAAGATTG
>JACQOI010000153.1 GCA_016202615.1 Betaproteobacteria bacterium | reverse complement strand
GTTCAAGCTCGAGGCACGGCGATTGGCGACGCGTCTCAGTGCGCGCGCCGAGCAGGCGCAGGCCGTCAACACGCTTGCGTTCGACGGCAGCGCAACGTTCGGTGACAACACCGACGGCGCGGGTCTTACGCGCGACCTCGAAAACAACCTCCGGTGCGCGCTCGCCGGCAAGCGCGTGCTGCTGATGGGAGCGGGGGGCGCCGCACGCGGCGTGCTGCTGCCGCTGCTCGAGAAACAGCCCGCGGCACTCACGATCGCCAACCGCACGCCCGACAAGGCAAACGCACTCGCGCAGCATTTCGCGCGCTGGGGCGAATGTGCGGCGTGTGGTTACGCGGAGCTTGCGGGGAGGCAGTTCGACCTCGTAATCAACGCGACATCGGCGAGCGTCAGCGGCGATTTGCCGCCGCTGCCCGAAGGCATATACGCGCCCGGGGCGCTGGTTTACGACATGATGTACGGCAGGGAACCGACGCCGTTCCTCAAGTACGCGCGGGCGCACGGTGTGGCGCGTATCGCCGATGGCCTCGGCATGCTGGTTGAGCAGGCAGCCGAATCGTTCTTCATCTGGCGCGGGGTGCGTCCGGAAACCGCATCCGTGATTGCGATGCTGAAAGGCGTGAATAGTGAATCGTGAATGGTAAATGGTAAGGCGGGTGTTCGCCCGTTTCTCACGATTTACGATTCACCATTTACGATTTGCCCATGATGAAATCGCTCTGGCGCAGCTTCGGTTACACGCTGCTGCTCGCGTTGATCGCGCTGGCGTTCGTGCAGTTCTGGTTTGTTGTCCACATCGGGTACTGGGTCGGCCACAATCCGGAGTCGACCGCGTTCATGGACGCGCGGCTCGAGCGGTTGCGTGAAAAGAACCCGCGGGCAACGCTGCAACATCATTGGGTTCCGTATAGCCGGATCTCGGTAAACCTGAAGCGCGCGATAATCGCCGCCGAGGATGCCAAGTTCCTCGATCATGAAGGTTTCGACTGGGACAGCATTGCGAAGGCGTATGAAAAAAACCTGAAGAAAGGCAAAATCGTCGCCGGCGGCTCGACCATCAGCCAGCAGCTCGCCAAGAACCTCTTCCTGTCGGGCGAGCGCACGTGGTGGCGCAAGGCGCAGGAAGCGGTGATCACGGTCATGCTCGAGACCATCATGACCAAGCGCCGCATCCTCGAGATCTATCTCAACGTAATCGAGTGGGGAGGCGGCGTGTTCGGCGCGGAGGCCGCGGCGCAATATCATTTCGGCATCGCGGCCGCGACGCTGTCGCCGGAGCAGGCGGCGCAGCTTGCGGCGATGGTGCCGAGCCCGCGCCGCTACAGAGCCGGCAGCGAGACGCCGTATCTCCAGAAACGCAAGGAAATTATCCTGTCGCGTATGAATGCGGCGGCAGTGCCTTAGGACGCGTGCTGCGGCAGACAGTAGTTTCCAATATAAGAATGAGCCTGAGCAGGGCGATTCCGCGAATCCCGGCATGCTGCGGATCGTGCGCGGAGAGAAACTGTGGCAGGAGCCCGCCGGTCGGGACGGCAAGACGTGCGCGAGCTGCCACGGCGACGCGCGGGCGCGAACTGTACTACCGTCGCTTCGGTCAGATGAATCTTGCATGCGCGCAGTGCCGCAACGCGAACTGGGGCAAACGGCTCGGACCCGAGATCATTACAACATGAATGGTCAGCCGGTTTTGCTTTTAGCAGCCTGGACGGACTGTTAAGTCCGACAGGCTGCTAGTCAGAACGCCGAAGCCGGGGTCCGGTTGCCGGCCGGGACGGGCCTGGCAATCGCGCGGCAGCGCGGGACGCGTTCCAGTGCCCGATGGCCTCGCCGCCGGGGGGCCGGAATTCGCCCCGAATTGCGTCGTTGTTGACGGTGCCGACGAACAGCAGTCGCCGGACTCCGCCGTCATTCCGCGGCAACGCAAGCTCGAAGCGGATGGTCGCGCCGTTGATTTCGCCCTGCTGCAGCTTGACGATCCGGCCGCCGACCGCCGCGCCACCTTCGAAATGCTGAAACTGCTGCTTGAGCCTGAGCCGGAAAGGAGCGATGCCGGCGCGTGCCGCGGTGACGCGCCATTCGCCCTCGATCCGGACGGGGACTGTCCACAGAAAAACGTTGGACTGGAACGCGCCGCTGGTGCCGTATTTTTCACTGAGATCGACCACGACCTTGCGGTCGGGCCGCCACTCGCCGAGGTCGAAATCGTGCGACACGACGCGGGTTCCCGGCTTCAGGTCGTGAAGGATTTTCGGCCGCAGCATCATGGTCATGGCCGGCAGCAGGTAGAGGGTGAGTACGGTCGCCTCCCCGATGTGCGCCTCCAATACATCCTGCTGCAGGAACCGCGCGCGGTCGGCAACGCCCAGCCGCTCTGCCTCGGCATTGCTGAACTGCACGAGTTCTTCATCGATCTCCAGGCCGAGGCCGCGCGCCCCGTAGCGTTGCGCGGCGGTGAGCACGATGCGGCCGTCGCCCGAGCCGAGGTCGACCACGACGTCGTCCGCATTCACCTTGGCGAGCCTCAGCATCTCGTCCACGACCGCTTGCGGCGTCGGCACGTACGGCCCGCCGGTGTACTGCTGCGCAGCGGCAGTGGCTGCCCCTGCGAACATCACCAGCAGGCAGGCAAGTTGCCGCATGTGACGGGTGGCCGGGGCTACCGGCCGTCCGGGTGTCGACCGGCCGTCATCCAGTTGAAACGCACGCAATCGAAGTCCTCACCCTGCACCGGCAGTTTCTCGACCGCTGGTGGGGCGGCCTGACCTGCGGCGTTAGCGCAGCGAGGCATTGAGCTTCTCGAGCGCCACGGCGCCAGGGCACAGCTCGCGCTCGGTGAGCTGGTTGAGCGGCGTCTCGAGCGTGTTGAGATGCGCGTGCAGGTCGGACGAGTCGGGATTGACGTAGAGCAGTCCCGTCACGACCTCGCCGGCCGCGGCGCGCTCCTGCAGGTAGTGCATCACCTTGATGCGGTCGGTCGGATCGTAATCCGGCGCGAGCTTCCTGAGCCGCAAGATCGAGCCGTCGTGCTGGGTCACGGTAGTCAACGTGCCCGGCTCGTATTCGGCGGTGATCTCGTCGCGGCCGCTGATGAAGTCGAGCCGGTTCACCGCCTCGTTGTGCTCGCGCAGGTAGTCATAGCTCTTGGTCGAGCCGGGGTGGTTGTTGAACGCGATGCACGGCGAAATCACGTCGATAAACGCGGCAGCCTGGTGCTCGATCGCGGCCTTGATCAGCGGCACGAGCTGCTGCTTGTCGCCCGAGAAGCTGCGCGCGACGAAAGTAGCGCCGAGTTGCAGCGCAAGCCCGGCCATGTCGATTGGCTCGTCGCGGTTGACCACACCGCGCTTCGATTTCGAGCCCTTGTCGGCGGTTGCCGAGAACTGGCCCTTGGTGAGCCCGTAGACGCCGTTGTTCTCGACGATGTAGACCATGTTTACCCCGCGCCGCATGCAATGCGCGAACTGCCCGATCCCGATCGACGCGGAGTCGCCGTCGCCCGAGACTCCCAGATAGAGCAGGTCGCGGTTGGCTAGATTCGCCCCGGTCAGCACGGACGGCATGCGGCCGTGCACGCTGTTGAAGCCGTGCGAGTTGCCGAGGAAATAGTCCGGCGTCTTCGAGCTGCAGCCGATGCCCGAGAGCTTGGCGACCTTGTGCGGCTCGACGTCCATCTCCCAGCAGGCCTGGATGATGGCAGCCGAGATCGAGTCGTGGCCGCAGCCGGCGCATAGCGTCGAGATATTGCCTTCGTAGTCGCGGCGTGTGTAGCCGACCCGGTTCTTCGGCAGGTCGGGATGATGCAGCCTGGGTTTGGCGAGATAAGTCATGGTTTTAGCCTTTAGTCTGGATCCCCGCTTGCGCGGGGATGGTGTCGTTGCGCGAGGAGCTCCGCAACCCGCTCACGACACCACCTTCTTGAGTGGCACCACGCTGCGCGCGGCGGCGTGTTGCGATATCTGGTCGACGATGAAGCGCGCGGTGATCGGCGTGCCGTCGTAGTGCAGCACCGAGAGCATGCGCGTCGGGTTCACCTTCGCTTCGTTGATGAGCAACGTTTTCAGTTGCGCGTCGCGGTTCTGCTCGACGACGAACACCCAAGGATGCGAGGCGACGAAATCGGCGATCTCGTCCTGGAACGGAAAGCCGCGCACGCGCAGCGCATTGACGTGGATGCCGCGCTGGCCGAGCACATCGAGCGCTTCCTGCATCGCCGGGCTGGTCGAGCCGTAGAAGATCGCGCCGAAGCGCGCCGGTTTGGCGGCCGGATACAGCAGTGGCTTGGGCACCAGCGTCTTGGCGGTCTCGAACTTGCGCAGCAGCCGCTGCATGTTGTCGACGTAATCGGGGCCGGCTTCGCTGTAACGCGCATAGCGGTCCTTTGTGGTGCCGCGCGAGAAGAACGCGCCGCGCTGCGGATGCGTGCCGGGGTAGGTGC
>JACQOI010000170.1 GCA_016202615.1 Betaproteobacteria bacterium | reverse complement strand
CTGAATTACGGTTCCGCGGGCAACGCCAGCGCGAACCATCTGGCGACGGAGCGATTCAGTTACATGGCCGGCATCAAGATGGTGCACATTCCCTACAAAGGCGGCGGCCCCGCAGTGCTTTCGCTGGTCGGCGGAGAAACCGCGATTCTGTTCGCCACCATCCCGTCTTCGATCCAGCACTTCCAGACCGGGAAGCTGATCGCGCTCGCCGTGAGCAGCTTGAAGCGCAACGTCGCGCTTCCCGCCGTCCCGAGCATAGCCGAGGCCGCCATCCCCGGGTTTGAAGCGATCGAATGGAACGGCGTGGTCGTGCCGGCGGGAACGCCCCCGGCGGTGATCGGCCGGCTGCACCAAGCCCTCGTCAAGGCCCTGTCCATTCCGGAGGTGAAAGAGCGGATCGTCGGCTTGGGCGCGGACCCGGTCGGCAACTCGCCGCAAGAGTTCTCGGCCTTCATCAAAAAGGAAATCGCGACGTGGTCGAAAGTAATCAAGGAAGTCGGCATTACTGTTGAATGAGAGGCGAGAGGAGTGAGGCGAGAGGCGAGAGGCGAGGGGTGGGAGGCGAGAGGCATGCCTGTCATCAGGGTGAACGAGTGAACAAGTGAATGAGTGAACACCCCCTCCCTGGCCCTCCCCCTTGTCGAAGGGGGAGGGGACTCTTCGGTCCTTCACGCATTCACTCCTTCACGGGTTCTAATCAGCGTTCATCGGCGTTCATCGGCGGTTGCAACCTGTTTTAGAGGTGGAGTCAGTAGTAGTGGCATGCGTCGCGGCACAGCCGTGTAAGGGGAATGAATACCTTGCGCGCAAACGAAATGGTCGCCGCGTGGCCGGCATCTCGCGGCGTTGCGGCCCTGCCCATGAGATCCGCCGCACGCGCGTTGAGCCAGCCTTCCATTTCAGCATGACCCACTGCCGAACCACGATCCAATGCTCATGCTGTGCGTTAATTCACTTGGGCGCCGGACTCGCGCACGATCTTCACCCATTTGGAGTATTCGGACTTGATGAAAGCGCCGAATGCGTCAGAAGTGGAGCCGGCGGCATCGAAGCCGATGCTCACATAGCCGCTTCTGACATCGGGTGACTGCAACACCTTGTTGATTTCCATGTTGAGCGTGTCGATGATAGGCTTGGGCGTTCCTTGCGGCACCACGACGCCCAGCCACAACGCAGCCTCGTAGCCGGGTACCCCGGCCTCCGCGATGCTCGGTACGTCCGGCATTTGCGGCGAGCGATGCGCGCTCGTCACAGCCAGCGCGCGCAACCGCCCCATTTTGATATGCGGCAGCACGGTTGCGATCCCGGGAAATCCGACCGACACCTGGCCGCTGATTAGCTCGGTCGTGACCGGGCCGCTGCCCCGGTAGGGGATGTGCGTCATGTTGGTCTTCGTCATGGACATGAACAACATGCCGAACAGGTGCGGCGAAGTACCGTTGCCCGGTGTCCCGAAATTGATCTGACCCGGCTGAGCTTTGGCAAGCGCAATGAGCTGCTTCACCGACTTCACCGGCAGCGACGGATGTACGACGAGAAGACAGGGCCCATCGCCCACTCGCGTGACGGCAGCGAAATCCGTCAAGGGGTCATAAGCCAGTTTCTTGTATAGACCGGCACTGATAACGAACGCCGGAGCGGTCAGCAACAACGTATAGCCGTCAGCCGGGGCTCTTGCCGCGGCCTCCGTGCCGATGGTACTACCGGCTCCGGGACGTGGATCGACTATCACTTGCTGTCCAAAAAAATCGGACAGTTTCCGCGCGACGATACGACCGGGAACGTCCACTGAGCCGCCAGGCGAGAACGGAATGATCATGCGTATGGGCCGGGTCGGATAGCTTTGTGCGCCTGCGCCTTCCGCAACCACGTTTAATGCGGTAGCAACGGCCAGCAGCCCGCCGAGTTTTAGCAGTGTCGTTTGCATGACCTGTCCTCCTCAATGAAATGACGACTCGCCTCCAAGTTTGCGTTGGGGTTGCGGCGGCCTCTATGAGGAGGCAGCGGAAGTCGACGTCGCCGTCTGCTTCGCTGGTTGCTTCGGCGCATCCCAATCGGTGTTGTATCGCTCGAATTCGGTGGGAACGCGTTGGATCGCTTCCACAACCTCGCGCAGCGGGATGGGATCGAAATCGTTCGGAACGGCCGTAAGCGCGATGGTGTCGACCACGCCGGAATAGTACTCTTTGATTTTCTCCGCGATCGTGTCATAAGGGGCCACCACGGCAAACAGGTTGAGCACATCATCCGGCACTTGAGCAGCCATTTCTTCCCAGCGCCCCTCGCGTGGATAAGGATTCAGCTTCTTGCCCAGGTCTTCTATGCCGTGCATGCGCAAAACGTTCCAGTATCCCGGGGTCGAGCAATAGAAAGCGACTCTGTAACGCACATACTCACGGATTTTTGCGACGGTCGCCTTGTCGGGCCCGGTCGCGATAAAGCTCCCTGCCATGATCTCGAAGTTCTTGCGATCGCGTTGGCCCCTTTTGATGCCTGCATCGATCTGCACGTTGATGACTTCTTCCAGTAAGCGCCGCGTCGTCAACGGATGCAGCCGTACCCCGTCACAGAATTCCCCAGCGACGCGTAACATGGCGGGCCCTACGCCGGCTATCGAAATCGGTGGTGTCGGTAAACCGTTCGGGCGCGGAGAGAAATTGGGCGTCATTAGGGTGAGGGTGTAATGCTCGCTGTGATAATCGAGCGGCTCCTCATTCTGCCAGCAACGCCAGATGGCGCGGATGGCGCCAACATAATCGCGCATGCGAGGCGCCGGCGCGCTCCACGGAATGCCGTACCGGCGCTCATTGTGCGCCTTCACTTGGGAACCGAATCCCATATAGAAGCGCCCGCGGGACGCGTGATGGACGTCCCAGGAAATCATCGCGTTGATTATTGGCGAGCGGGGGAATGCCATCGCAACCGCGGCACTTAATTGGAGGCGTTCCGTAACCAAAGCCGCCGCCGCTAACGGCAGATAGGGATTGTGTGCATTCTCCGCCGCGATAACGCCATCCAGCCCTGCCTGCTCGGCCTTGCGCGCAAAAGCTTGCGCTTCCCGCAAATCATCGTTCGGAACTTTTGTTACCACCCGCATGGTTCGCTCCTCTTGGAGAATTTCTAGCCCATAACAGCTATCATGCCACAATGCCACTGGCAATCAAGCGGCTTGTGCAAATAAGCATGGTTATGCGGGCAGAATCATCCCGATCAATCCTGGTCGTGATGAGCTCTTCGGAGAAAAGGCATATCCTGATCTCAGTTCGGTGCCGGGAACGATCGACCATGCGTTCATCATGGTGCCGACCGATGCAGTCGCTGCCGCCGTCGAACAGTGCGCAGCCAAGAATGTGCCGCTCGCGACCATATACAGCGATGGCTTCGCGGAGACCGGTGAGGCGGGTCGACGCAGGCAAGCAGAATTGATCAGGATCGCACGGGACGGTGGTGTGCGGCTGCTCGGGCCCAATTGCATCGGCTTGTACAGCAGCACCCCCCCGTGCGCGCTGTCGGTGATCGCCGTGCTGGAAGAACTCGACGTCAAGCCGGGACCGCTCGCCATCGTCTCGCAATCTGGCAGCATGATGGGCGGACTGCTCTCGCGCGGGCATGGGCGTGGCGCCGGTTTTTCGAAGCTGGTTTCGGTCGGGAACGAATGCGATATCGGCGTCGGCGAAATCGCCGATCTTCTTGTCGATGACCCGTACACCGGTGCGATCGTGCTGTTTCTTGAAACGATCCGTGATGCGGATCACCTGGCGCATGCGGCGCGGCGTGCGTTTGCCGCGGGGAAGGCTGTTATCGTCTACAAGCTCGGACGTTCGAAGGTCGGTCAGCAGGTTGCAGCATCGCACACCGGCGCGATAGCTGGCGCCGACGCAGCGGCGGATGCTTTCTTTCGCGCTCACGGCATGATCCGGGTCGATACGCTGGAAAATCTGTTCGAGCTGCCTGCGCTACTCGCCGGTCAAGAACCAGCGCCCCGCCATCGTGTCGCTGCGATGACAACGACTGGTGGGGGCGCAGCGATCGTGGTTGACCGGATCGGCGCATTGGGCCTCGAAGTGGTGCCGCCCAGTACCGAGATCATTGCCAACCTCGCGAAGAAAAACATCAAGGTTTCTCCGGTCCCGCTTACTGACCTCACACTGGCCGGCGCGAAAACAGAGATCTACGGCGCTGTATTGAACGAGCTGCTCGCATCCGATCATTGCGATCTGGTGCTGGCGGTTGGCGGGGGTTCGGCGCGAACCCAGCCGCACATTGCAATCGAACCGTTGATCGAGGCCGACCGTCGCGGTAAGCCGCTCGCGGTATTTCTCGCACCGCACGCCGAGGCGTCGCTCAAGCTGCTCGCCGATGCCGGCATCGCGGGTTTCCGCACGCCGGAAGCTTGCGCCGACGCTCTTCGCGCCTGGCGTGAGTGGCGGGCACCGGCGGCTGTACCTGACCCTGACACGTCGCGACTCGAGGCCGCCGGCCAGATGCTCGCCGCGATGTCAGGCAAGCAGATCAATGAATACAATGCATGCCGCGTGTTCGGTGCGCTCGGTATTGTGCACGCGCAGACCGAAGTGATCGTCGCGCCGGCACAGAAGACCAATATCGCATTTCCGGTGGCGGCCAAGATCCTTTCGCCCGATATCCAGCACAAGACCGACGCGCAAGGTGTGATGCTCAATATCACCACGCCTGAAGAGCTGGAGGCGGCGGCCTCCCAGATGCTCGCGCGAGTCCGGGCATCCCGTCCCGATGCCCGCATCGACGGCGTGCTGGTACAGAAGATGGAGCGCGGGCTCGTGGAGGTCATCGTCGGCTACAAAATCGATCCACAGGTGGGTCCGATCATCATGCTGGGCGTCGGCGGCACACTCGCCGAAATCTATCAGGATTTTGCGCTTCGCCTCGCGCCCGTCGACATCGAAACCGCGCGCACGATGATCGAACAGGTGCGCGGGCTCGCTGTGATCCGCGGTTACCGCGGGCTGCCGCGTGGCGATTGCGAGGCGCTGGCCCAGGCCGTGGCCGCGATGTCGCGGCTAGCGCTGCTCGAGGGCCGCGCCGTACGTGAGGCGGAGATCAATCCGCTGATCGTGAAGCCGGAGGGGCAGGGCGTGGTTACCGGGAACATAGATCACAGGAATGTCGCAATCAGCAAATGCCGCCAGGCCGTCAGTGCGCGCCACGATGTCTCCATCGAGCACCAATACGTCGGCGTGCGTGGCCGGCGGCCGGAAAGGAGGGGGCTGCCTCCAAGTGGAGGTCGGAAAGGACATGGAGCCGTATGGCGACGGCGTTTTGCCTTGCGGCAGCCTTAATTTTACATAATAACTATTATGCGAATATAAAGATGCCGCGAACCCGTATTCCGTGCTTCCTTGAGGATTACCTGAAACCGTCTATTGGGCCCCGGCTTTGTTCAATAGCTCGGTGATATCGCTGCGATCAATCGCCCGCGCGGCGGCCAACGCCGTAAGGCCGGCATCGCTCTTGAGGTTGGGATCTGCACCGTTGGCGAGCAACAGCGACACCAAGTCACGATGGCCTTCGCGCGCTGCCATCATCAGCGCCGTAACGCCATTGTCGGCGGCAGCGTTGATATCGGCTCCATACGCCAGCAGCAGGCGGCTGACATTGATGTTGCCTTTGACTGCGGCATAGATCAGAGGCGTCCATTCCCCCAGCTGATTGACCTGCGCCCCCTGGACCAACAGCTGCCTGACCACCTCCAGATGACCCTGCAGCGCGGCCAGCATCAGCGCGGTTTCACCGAGTGCGTTGCGGGCATCGACCTGGGCGCGCGCCGCCAGCAGCACCGCGACCGTCTTGAGGCTGCCTTCTTTGGCGGCCAGTATCAGCAATGAATTGCCTTCCCGGTCGGTGGTTTTGGCTTCCACCCCCCTTTTCAGCAACTGCGTTACGGTTGCCACATCATCCTTGTTGACGGCTTCCAGCATGTCCTCGTAGGCGCCGGCGACCGCCAGTTGGCAGAACAAGGCCAATATCAGGCTCGAAATTATCTTAAGATTAGACATTAGATTCCTCATATAATATATTGAATAACTTGTTAAAATTGTCTGTAGTTACCTTGGCAACCTGATCCAGGGTTGTGCCTTTGATCCTTGCGATCTCCTCGGCAACGTGCCGAACATAGCCGGGCTGATTGGTCTTGCCGCGATGTGGCACTGGCGCCAGATAGGGCGCATCCGTTTCAACCAGCATGCTGTCAAGCGGCACTTGACGCGCGACCTCCTTGAGCAGCTTTGCGTTCTTGAAGGTCACGATGCCCGAAAACGAGATATAGAAGCCCATTCTCATCGCGGCTGCGGCCACTTCCCAACTTTCGGTAAAGCAGTGCATCACTCCGCCCGCCTCGCCCGCGCCCTCCTCGCGCATGATGCGCAGCGTGTCATCCGCGGCTTCGCGGGAGTGAACGATCAGCGGCTTGCCGCGCTCGCGTGCAGCGCGGATATGAGCGCGGAAACGCTCGCGCTGCCATTCCAGGTCGCCCTTGAGCCGGTAGTAATCGAGCCCGGTCTCGCCGATCGCCACCACCTTCGGATGGTCGGCGAGCGCCACTAGTTCCCGGCTGGTCACGGGCGCCACACCTTCGTAATCCGGATGCACGCCAACCGAGGCATAGAGGTGCGGATAGTCTTGAGCCAGTTGACGCACGCGCGGGAAATCCTCGAGCGTCACCGAGACGCACAACGCGCGCTCGACCTGGTTTTCGCGCATCAGCTCGAACACCGCGTCGAGCTTGCCGGCGAGTTCGGGGAAATCGAGGTGGCAGTGCGAATCAACCAGCATGGACGCCAGCCAGGTCTTCCCCGCGCAGCAGCGCCGCATACGACAGCAGCAGCTGCTCTATGAACAGGCGCGGGTTGAGCGGATGGTTGACGCTGCGCTGCTGGTGCACCAGCGCGCGGAGAAAGCGCGCGATATCGGCGGCGCGCAGGCTGGCGGCAATCCGGGTCAGCGCAGTTTCAAAATCCGGGTTGTAGCGCACGCGGCCGGTCGATTTCGCGCTCAATAAATCGTAGGTCCAACGCTGCAGACAGCCGAGCAGCCGGCCGAGCGGAAATTCGCCTATCTGCTCGGCAAGCGCCAAGGGATCGACTCTGGAGGCGGCGAGGCCGCCGAGCAGGGCTTTGCGCTGCGTCCAGAACTCGGCGTCATCGAGCGCGAGCGCCGCGAGCGGCGCATTGCCAGTCTGCGCCAGGCTCAGCGCAGGCTCGGCCATCCCCTGCTCGCCCAGCCATCGCTCGGCGATGGCGGCAGGCGGCGTGGGCAGCACCACCTGCTGGCAGCGGCTGATGATGGTCGCCGGCAGGTAGCTCGGCCGGTGCGCGACCAGCATGAAGCGTGTGCTCGGCGGCGGTTCCTCAAGATTTTTCAGTAGTGCGTTAGCGGCATTCACATTGAGCGCTTCAGCCGGATAGACCACGATAGTCTTGCCATTGCGGTGGTTCGCAATCAGGTTGATGAAAACCTCCAGATCCCTGACATCGTCTACTATGATCTCCTGTCTCGGTTTGCGTCCATCGGCTATTGCCTTCTCGACGCCGGCCGGGCGCATGGCTTCAGGCAACATCTCGCGGCAGTCAGGATGGTTGCCAGCGGCAAACCAACGGCAACTTTGGCAGGTGCCGCAACCCGCGCCGTCAGCGGCGGGGCTCTCGCACGCGAGCGACTGGGCGAGCTTGCGCACGAAGTCGAGCTTGCCGATGCCTTCCCTGCCCTTGAACAGCAGCGCATGCGGCAGCGCCGCTTTGCGCTGCAGTATCTCCTGCCACTGCCGCTGGTGCCAGGGATAAACCGCTACCGGCATAGAGCACCCGTAATAGCTTTGAGCTGTTGCTGAATTTGCTCGACGCTCTGGCTCGCGTCGATCACGCGCAGGCGCGAGGGGTTCTCGCGCGCGCGGCGCAGATAACCGTCGCGCACTCGGCGATAAAAATCATCCTGCTCCTGCTCGAAGCGATCGATGCTGCGTGCGCCACGCGCGCGCTGGCGGCCGATCTCCGGAGCCAGATCGAACAGCAGCGTGAGATCGGGCTGCAACCCGCGCTGCGCCCACTGCTCAAGCTGCGACAGGCGCTGCCAGTCGACGCCGCGGCCGCCGCCCTGATAGGCAAATGTCGCGTCGGTAAAGCGGTCGCACACCACCCATTCGCCGCGGTCCAGCGCCGGCTCGATCACTTCCTCGAGGTGCTCGCGCCGCGCCGCGAACATCAGCAACGCCTCGGTTTCCGCGTGCATCGAGTTTCCCGGATCGAGCAGCACCTTGCGCAGCTTCTCGCCGAGCCCGGTGCCGCCGGGTTCGCGCGTGACGCACACCGCGATCCCGCGCTGCCGGAAAAAATCGGCGAGCCACGCCAGGTGCGTGCTTTTGCCGGCGCCGTCGATGCCTTCGAGCGTAATGAATTTGCCGCGCATGATTAAAGTCTTAGCGATTGCCGCGCCCCTGATATTTTGTCACGGCGCGCTCATGTTCGGCCAGCGTACTCGAGAAATACGATGTGCCGTCGCCGCGCGCGACGAAATACAACGCTTTGCTCGGCGCCGGATCCAGCGCGGCGGTAAGCGCGCCCAAACCCGGTATTGCAATCGGCGTCGGCGGCAGGCCTTCGCGCGTGTAGGTGTTGTACGGCCCTTCGGCAAGCAGATCGCGCTTGCGCAGATTGCCGTCAAACGCGCTTCCCAGGCCGTAGATCACGGTCGGGTCGGCCTGCAGCTTCATGCCGAGCTTGAGCCGGTTCACGAACACCGCGGCGATCATCGGCCGCTCATCCGGCTGCCCGCTTTCCTTTTCGATGATCGACGCCAGTATCAGCGCCTGATAGGGATTTTCCAGCGGCAGGCCGTCAGCGCGCGCGCTCCACAGCGCATCGAGCTGCGACTGCATGGCGCGAAAAGCACGTTGCAATATCGCAGCATCGCTGGTGCCATTGGCAAAATAATAGGTATCGGGAAAGAACAGCCCTTCCGCCGACGGGTGCGGAATCCCGAGGCGCGTCACGATTTCGAATTCCGCGACGCCGCGCGTGTCGTGTTTGATTGCGGGATGGGCATCGAGCACGGCGCGCATCTGCCCGAAAGTCAGCCCTTCGACGAACGTGATCTGGTCCTGGCTGTGATCCCCGGAGGTGACCTTTCTCAGCAACGCGAGCGGCGTAAGGTCGCCACCGATCTCGTAATTGCCCGCTTGGATGCGGCCGGCATCGCCGAATATCCGCGCCAGCAGCTCGAACTGTCCCGGCGAGTCGAGCACGCCGGCAGCCTGCATCTGGCGCGCGGCGCCGCGCAAGCTGCTGCCCTGCTTGAGGCTGAACTGCAGCGGTCTGTCGATCGCGAGATCGGAAAAACCGTAGCCGGCGAGCCACCCGGCAAACACCACGAGCAGCGCTACGCTCAGCCACAGCGCGCGTTTCAGCCAGCGCTCAGCGGTCTTGAGCATGGTCGAGCCAGCGCCGGATTTGCGCGGTCAGCGGCCCGGCGTTCCAGGTTTTGCGGTCGAGCGCCGCGATCTGCCACACACCGATCACGCTGTTGACCAGAAACAGCTCGTCAGCAGCGAGCAAATTATCGATGCTGACAGACGAGATCCGGGCCGGAATGTTATTGATGAGTGCGAGCTCGATCACCCGTTCGCGCTGCACGCCGGCGACGCCGCAGCGCGCCAGATCGGGCGTCATCAGCACGCCGCCCCTGGCCAGGAACAAGTTGGTCATGGTGCCGCAAATCACATTGTCCTCGGCGTCGCACATCAGGCCTTCGGCGATTTCCGGATCGCTCCATTCCGAGCGCGCCAGCACGTTTTCGAGACGGTTCAGATGCTTGATTCCCGCCAGCGCCGGCTGCGCCGCCAGCCGGTTCCGGCACAGGTGCACGCGCACGCCGCGTTCGTAATAGTGCCGCGGATATTCAGGCGATGGACTGGCGGAAACCACGCGCACCGGCGCTGATTCCGCGGATATCGCATAGCCGCGCTCGCTGCTGCCACGGGTCACGATGATTTTAACGACGCAATCGGAATGACGCCCGGCAATCACGGCCAGGTCACGCTCGAATACATCGGATGCGGGACATGAGATACGCAGCGCCTTGCAGTCGGCGCCAAGCTTCGCGTATTGCCGCCACCACAGCACTGGCTTGCCGCCGCGCAACCGGAAGGTACGGAACACGCCGTCGCCGTACGCGAGACCGCGATCGCGCGCGCTGATCGCATCGCTCTCAACGCCATTGACGAGATTCATCGTGATGCCGGGACCGGCGCGGGTTGCCGGTGGGGAAACGGGGGCCGCAGCGTCACACGGCGCGGAATACCAGGCTGCCGTTGGTGCCGCCGAAGCCGAACGAATTCGAGATCGCGACCTGAACCTTCATTTCGCGCGCCGTGTTCGGCACGTAATCGAGATCGCATTGCGGGTCCTGGTTGACGAGATTGATGGTCGGCGGCGCGAGCTGGTGCTTCACGGCAAGCGCCGAGAACACCGCCTCCACGCCGCCTGCGGCGCCCAGCAGGTGCCCGGTCATGGACTTGGTCGAACTGATCGCGACTTTTTTCGCGTGCCCGCCGAAGGTGCGCTTGACCGCCACGGTCTCCGCGATGTCGCCGAGCGGGGTCGAGGTGCCGTGCGCATTGATGTAGTCGACTTCGTCGCGGTTGACGCCTGCGTTCTTGAGCGCGTTGACCATGCAGCGCATCGCGCCGTCTCCGTCTTCGCACGGCGCCGTGATGTGATGCGCATCTGCGCTCATGCCGTAGCCCGCGAGCTCGCAGTAGATCCTGGCTCCGCGTTGCTTCGCGTGCTCGTATTCCTCGACCACCACCACGCCGGCGCCCTCGCCGAGCACGAAGCCGTCGCGGTCCTTGTCCCATGGCCGGCTCGCGGCCGCCGGATCGTCGTTGCGGGTGCTGAGCGCGCGCGCCGAGCAGAAGCCGCCGAGCCCGAGCGGCGACAACGTCGCTTCGGTGCCGCCCGCGATCATGATGTCGGCATCGCCGTACTCGATCAGGCGGCCGGATTCGCCGATGCAGTGCGTCGCGGTGGTGCAGGCGGTGACCATCGCGAGGTTCGGTCCCTTGAACCCGTACATGATCGAGAGGTTGCCCGACACCATGTTGATGATGGTGCCGGGAACGAAAAACGGCGAGATCTTGCGCGGCCCGCTCGCGATGTAGTCCTTGTGGGTATCCTCGATCATCGGCAGGCCGCCGATGCCTGAGCCGATGTTGACGCCGATGCGCTCGGCGTTCTCCGGCGTTACCGTGATTCCCGCGTCCTTCACCGCCTGGATCGCCGCCGCCATGCCGTAATGGATGAAGGTGTCCATGCGGCGCGCTTCCTTGGGCGACAAGTAGGCCCCAATGTCAAAGCCCCTGACTTCGCCGGCGATTTGCGAACTGAAAGCCGAGGCATCGAAACGCGTGATGCGGCTGATGCCGGACTTGCCGGCAACGATGCTGGGCCACGCTTCGGCTACGCCGGTCCCGACCGGGGATACGATGCCGAGCCCGGTTACAACTACTCTACGTCTTGCCAATGGATTTCCGTGGCGTAAGCCGGGGACTTATTTGAGATGCGCCTTGATGTAATCGGTGGCCTGCTGCACGGTGGTGATTTTCTCCGCTTCCTCGTCGGGGATTTCGCACTCGAACTCCTCCTCGAGCGCCATCACCAGCTCCACCGTGTCGAGCGAATCCGCACCGAGATCGTTGACGAAGGACGACTCGCTCTTGACATCCGCCTCGTTGACGCCCAGTTGCTCAGCCACGATCTTTTTAACGCGCTGCTCTATGTTTTCCATCAATATCCCCCTCAGGAGTGGATTTAAGTTGTGCGGGTTGCGTATTTTACCAAATCCGGCGTGTGTCACCTAACCCATGAGTAGGCCGCCGTTAACGTGCAGCGTCGCGCCGGTAATATACGACGCCGTCGGCGACGCCAGGAAGGCGACCGCACCGGCAACGTCCTCGGCCGTGCCGAGGCGGCCGAGCGGGATCTGCCCGATCAGCGCACCGATTTGGTTCACGTCAAGCTCGCGCGTCATGTCGGTTTCAATGAACCCGGGCGCAACGCAGTTGACGGTGATGCTACGGCTGCCGATTTCGCGCGCGAGCGACTTGCTGAAACCGATCATGCCGGCCTTGGCGGCGGCGTAATTGGTCTGCCCGGCATTGCCCATCACGCCGATCACCGACGTGATATTGATGATGCGGCCGCTGCGAGCTTTTATCATCGAACGAATCACGAGCTTGGACAGCCGGTAGACGGATTTGAGGTCGGTCGACAGGATGTCGTCCCATTCCTCCTCCTTCATGCGCAGCAGCAGGTTGTCGCGCGTGATGCCGGCGTTATTGACGAGGATCGCAATCTCGCCGAGCGCCGATTGCACCGTGCCAATGATCGCTTCGCATTGCGCTGCGTGGTTGACGTCGAGCACGAGGCCGAGCCCCTTGATATCAGCGCCGTGCAACGCCGCCCGGATCTGCGCCGCCCCTGCTTCACTCGTGGACGTGCCGGCGACCTTCGCGCCCTGCTTGCCGAGTTCGAGTGCAATCGCCCTGCCGATGCCGCGCGAGGCGCCCGTTACCAGTGCCACTTGTCCGTTGAGCATCATGCCACCTGCTGTAATGTCTGCAACACCTGAGTGAGCGACGGGGCGTCCGCGATTGCGAGGCCCTGCAACGAGCCGTCAATGCGCCTGGTGAGGCCGGCCAACACCTTGCCCGGGCCGCATTCGGCGACGTGCGTGACGCCTATGCCCGCCATGCGCCGAATCACCTCGACCCAGCGCACCGGATTGCACGCCTGGCGCGCCAGCGCATCCTTGATTTGCCGTGGTTCGCTGACCACTGCCGCATCCACATTATTGACCACCGGGATCTGCGGCGCACTGAAAATCACTTTATCCAGGTACTGCCCGAGGCGCTGCGCCGCGGGCTTCAACAGCGAGGAATGAAACGGCGCGCTGACCGGCAGCATCACCGCGCGCTTGGCGCCCCTGCCCTTCGCCGCCTTGGTGCCGCGCTCGACCGCGGCCTTGTGGCCGGCGATCACGACCTGGTTCGGCGCATTGAAATTGACCGCTTCCACGACCCCGCCTTGCGCCGCATCCTCGCACGCCGCGCGCACCGCGTCATCGTCGAGGCCCAGTATCGCCGCCATCGCGCCGGTGCCGAGCGGCACCGCTTCCTGCATCGCCTGCGCGCGGAAACGCACCAGCGGCAGCGCGTCGCGGAAACTGACGACGCCGGCGGCCACCAGCGCGGTATATTCGCCCAGGCTGTGGCCGGCAACCACCGCCGGCTGCGCGCCGCCCGCCGCGCGCCACGCGCGATAAACGGCATAGCCCGCCGTCAACATCAGCGGCTGGGTATTGAGCGTCGAATTAAGCTCGTCGGCCGGGCCTTCGCCTGCGAGCTTCCACAAATCCTGTTTGAGCGCGTCGGACGCTTCTGCAAACGTGTCGCGCACGGGCCTCGAATCGGCGAAGCTCTGCAGCATGCCGACCGCCTGCGAGCCCTGCCCCGGAAAAACCAGCGCCAGCTTCATCTTCTTTCCTACATTTCCACCAGCGCCGCGCCCCACGTGAAACCGCCGCCGACACCCTGCAGCAGCACCTTGTGGCCCGGCCTGATGCGGCCGTCGCGCACCGCCGTATCCAGCGCAAGCGGCACTGACGCCGCCGATGTATTGGCATGACGATCAACCGTGACGATCACCTTGGCCGGATCGATGCCCAGTCTCTTCGCGGTCGCTTCGAGGATGCGCACGTTGGCCTGATGCGGAATCAGCCAATCGATATCGCCGGGCTGCATGTCGCACAGCGCGAGCGTCTCGCGCGCCACCTCCTCCAGTACGCGCACCGCG
Organism: Betaproteobacteria bacterium; assembly: GCA_016202615.1. GTDB lineage: Bacteria > Pseudomonadota > Gammaproteobacteria > Burkholderiales > SG8-41 > PALSA-1004. The sequence continues at coordinate 10,625 of JACQOI010000170.1, read as the reverse complement.
GACTTGAACACGGCCTTGCCGTCCATTCTGAGGAACGGATCGCCGGTGACCTTGCCGCCGTGGACCTGGCCGGGCGTGGACAGGATGCCGGCCTGGGAGCCGTCGGCGTGCAGCACGCTTGCATGCAGGCCGGGCCTGGTGTCCGCCGCCAGCACCACTGCGCCGGCGCCATCGCCGAACAACACGCACGTCGCGCGTTCGTTCCAGTCGAGGATGCGCGAAAACACTTCGGCGCCCACCACCAGCGCGTAACGGTAGCGGCCGCCGCGGATAAACTTGTCGGCGATGTCCAGCCCGTAAACAAACCCCGAACAGACTGCCTGCACGTCGAAAGCCGGACAGCGCTTGACGCCGAGTTTCGCCTGCAACAGGCACGCGGTGCTCGGAAAAATAAAATCCGGGGTCGACGTGGCAACGATGATCAGGTCGAGCGCTGACGCGGTGATGCCCGCGGCGGAGATCGCTTGTTGCGCGGCCCGCAGCGCGAGGTCGCTCGAAGTCTGGTCGGGCTCGGCGATGTGGCGCTGGCGGATGCCGGTGCGCGTGAAGATCCATTCGTCGGAGGTGTCGACCGTCTTTTCGAGGTCGCGGTTGGTGAGCACTTTGGCCGGCAAATAACCGCCGGTGCCGACGATGCGCGAATACGTCATGCCGTGCCTTCCTGTATCACCGACATGCGCTCGCTGATGTGATTCAGCACCCCGCCGCGCGCTTCGTCGACCGCGCGGCCGATCGCGACACGGAACGCGAACCGGTCGGCCGCGCCATGGCTTTTGACGACGATGCCGCGCAGTCCGAGCAGGCTCGCCCCGTTATAACGGCGCGGGTCGGTGCGCCGCTTGAAGGCGTTGATCACCGGCAGCGCCACTACGCCCGACAGCCTGGTCAGCACATTGCGGTTGAACTCTTCACGCAGGTAGGTGCCGAGCATGCGCGCGAGCCCCTCCGAAGTCTTGAGCAAAACGTTGCCGACAAACCCGTCGCACACCACGACGTCAGTCGTGCCTTGGTAGATATCGTCGCCTTCGACGTTGCCGTAGAAATTGAGCCCGCTGGCGTGCAGCAACTCGGCCGCTTGCTTCACCATTTCATTGCCTTTGATGTCTTCCTGGCCGATATTGAGCAGCCCGACGCTCGGCTGCTCCTTGTTCTCGACCGAGCTTACCAGCGTTGCGCCCATCACGCCGAACTGCAGCAGGTGCTCGGCGGTGCAATCGACGTTGGCGCCGAGATCGAGCACGTAGGTATGGCCCTTGAGCGTGGGCAGCACGGAACAGATTGCCGGGCGCTCGATGTCGGGCAGGGTTTTCAACACGAAGCGCGAGATCGCCATCAGCGCGCCGGTGTTGCCGGCGCTGACGCAGGCGTGCGCGGTGCCGTCCTTGACGAGATTGACCGCGACGCGCATCGAAGAATCTTTCTTGCCGCGCAGCGCGGCCGCCGGCGGCTCGTCCATGTTCACCGTTTCGCTCGCGTGCTGAACGCCCAGGTGCGGCTCGGCGTCCGCGTTGAGCTTGCGTAGTTCCGCCGTGATGGCGTCCTGCTGACCGACCAGGATCGCGTTGACCTCCGGCGTGCGCCGCAGGTAATCGAGCGCAGCCGGTACCGTCACGTGCGGGCCGTGATCGCCGCCCATGCAATCGATGGCGACCGTTAGGTGCAAGCTAGTCTCCTCGTTGCCGTGCACTGCGGTGAACCCGGCGCGGTCACAGCCGCCGCAGGCGCAACCGGAAAATCCGGGCTCAGGTCCTACTCGCCTTTGGTCTTGACGACCTTCTTGCCGCGATAGTAGCCGCTGGGGCTGATGTGATGGCGCAGATGCGTCTCGCCGGTGGTCGGCTCGACCGCGAGCGGCGGGTTGGCCAGAAAGTCGTGCGAGCGGTGCATGCCGCGCTTCGACGGCGACTTCTTGTTTTGCTGAACAGCCATGTCAAAACTCCTTTAGGTTCAATTCCGGATTCACTGCCGCTTGAGCTTCGCCAAAACCGCAAACGGCGATGCCGCGCCATCCTGTGTCGTCTTCGCTGCCGCGTTACACTCTCCTTCAGGGTGCCGCGGCGCGATCGGCAGCGCCAGCAGCACTTCATCCTCGACCAGCGCCTGGACATCGGTTTGGGGATTCGCCGGGATGCCGTCGAGATCATCGATCCGCGCGGTCTCACCGCCCGCTTTGCCCGTCAGCACCAGCAAGCTCGACTCGCTCGCCACTTGGTAAGCCAGGCTGCCCAGGCAACGCTGGCACCTCAAGTTGATTTCGCCTTCAACCCTGAGATTGAGCCGGGGCCGGCGCTCGGCGTCGTAGCCGCCGCACAGCGTGAATCTCAGATTGCCGGCGGCATCGAACAAGCTGTCGACAAGCCGTGTCAGCTGCGCCACTCTTACCTTATCCTGCAACTCCTGGCCGGTGCGCGCAAACTCCAGACTATCGATGACATGCGTAGACATGACAGTCCGTGCAGACACAAAATGCGCATGGTAGTATTTTCGCGCTTATCTGTCAAAACAAGATAACGGGAAATCCATTTAACGCAGAGACTTAAAGCCGTCTCCGCGGATCCACAGCCCGATGCCTGCCCCGCCCCTGCCGCGTCTAGTCCTGGCGTCAACCTCGCGCTACCGCCGCGAGTTGCTCGCGCGACTGCGCATTCCGTTTGAGACCGTTGCTCCAGATGTCGATGAAAGCCCGCTCGCCGGCGAATCGCCGCAGGCGCTGGCGTTGCGTCTGGCCTGCGCCAAAGCGCAGGCAGTACTGGATGCCTATCCCGACGCGCTGATCATCGGCTGCGATCAGGTCGCGGTCATCGGTGACACACGGCTCAGCAAACCGGGCAACCACGGCAACGCGGTGCGGCAGCTCAGGCTGATGAGCGGCAAACCGGTCGCCTTCTTTACCGCATTGTGCGTGCTCAATGCGCGCACCTCGCAGCGGCAGGCCGCGATCGTGCCGATAACGGTCCATATGCGCGAACTCGGCTCCGACCAGATCGAACGCTATCTGCAGACCGAACCGTCTTACGACTGTGCCGGCAGCGCGCGCATCGAGGGCCTCGGCATCACGCTAGTGGCAAAACTGGAAGGTGAAGATCCCAGCGCGCTGATCGGGCTGCCGCTGATCAAGCTGTGCCAAATGCTGCGCAACGAAGGATACGACCTGCCATGAGCGCAGCCGCCAAAGGCAAACTGCATCTGATCCCGGTTGCGCTCGGCGGAGACCCCGTGCAGGCGGCATTGCCGCAGGCAACCCTCGACCTCATCGCCACCCTCGATTACTTCATCGTCGAGAACGAAAAAAGCGCGCGCCGGTTCCTGAAACATATCCCGCATCCGAAACCGCTGCAGCAATTGCAGCTCGAGCTGTTCGATAAAGGCGGCGATGCGACTCGCGCCATCGAGCTGCTGCAGCCGCTCAACGCCGGGCGCAGCGCTGGCGTGCTGTCGGAGGCGGGCTGCCCGACGGTTGCCGACCCCGGCGCGCTGCTGGTGGAGGCCGCGCACCGGGCGGGACTGCGAGTGGTGCCGCACGTCGGGCCATCCGCGCTGCTGCTCGCGCTGATGGCCTCGGGGTTCAACGGCCAGCGCTTCGCGTTTCACGGCTATCTGCCGGTGCCGAAAGACGAATGCCGCGGCGAGATCGGCAGGATCGAGCGCGAGTCCCGCGCCGGCGATCAGACCCAGATTTTCATTGAGACGCCGTACCGCAATGACGTGCTGCTGCGGGCGTTGCTGGAAATATGCAGCGGGAAAACACGGTTATGCGTCGCGAGCGATCTCACGCTGCCCACTGAAACGGTGCGCAGCGCGACGATCGCGGAATGGAAGCAGGGAAAAACCGAAATCGGCAGGCGGCCGAGCGTATTCTTGTTGTACGCCCGCTAACTGGATGCTGCATCGATAACGCAGGAAAACTCTGCGTCCTCCGTGTCCCAGTGGTGAAACCACAGGCTAACGCAGCTGCGTGCCGCCGGCTGCCGATATCCGCAGCAGCGTCTCCGCCATCGCTGCCCCGAACCTGCGCGCGACGCGCTCGGCGATGTTTTCGCGCTGCGTGAAGTCGATCACAACCTCGGCCTTGATCACGTCGCGCGCGACCGATTCGACGCTGCCCAGGCCGTCGGCGAGGCCAAGCTCGATGCTCTTCTGCCCGACCCACAGCAGACCACTGAAAATCTCGGGGCTGTCCTTCAAGCGCTGGCCGCGCCCGCTGCGCACCACCGTGATGAACTGCTGGTGAATGTCGCCGAGCATTTTTTCCGCGTATTCCTTGTGCACCGGATCCACCGGCGAAAAGGGGTCGAGGAACTTCTTGTTTTCCCCTGCGGCGATCGCGCGCCGTTCCACACCGAGCTTTTCCATCGTGCCGGTGAAGCCGAAGCCGTCCATCACCACCCCGATCGAACCGACGATGCTCGCCTTGTCGACGTAAATCTTGTCGGCGGCGACCGCGACGTAATAGCCGCCCGAGGCGGCGATATCCTCGACCACGGCGTATAGCGGGACGTTCGGATGCTGACCGCGCAGGCGCTTGATCTCGTCGTTGATGTAGCCGGCCTGCACCGGGCTGCCGCCGGGACTGTTGATGCGCAGGACCACGCCCTGCGTGTTTTTGTCCTTGAACGCCGCCTGCAAACCCGAGGTAACGTTGTCGGCGCTCGCCAGTCCGTCGGACGCGATCACGCCACGCAACTCGACCATCGCGGTGTGCTTGCCGGGTGATTTGTAATCGCCGCGCTTGATCCAGTCCATGCCGACAAATAACAGCGCAAACAGATAGATCAGGATCAGCGATTTAAAAACCACACCCCAGCGCCGTGCCGCGCGCTGTTCGGCGATCGCCGCCAGCGCGACCTTTTCGAGTATCTTGCGCTCCCAGCCTTCGCCGGAATTGCCGGGACTCATCTCAGCCATAGTGATTTCCGTCTTCTATCAGATATACGTTGCCGCCGCGCTCCATCGCTTTCAGCGCCACCCGATGTTGCCCCGCGCACGGCCCCAGCATGCAATAGCCGGGACAGGTTCGCAGGTTGCGCAGATCAAGTATAACCCAGATTTATCGAATCACGCGTTGTGCTTGAGCCAATGCCATAACTCCTGCGGTTGATCGATGCACGCCAGTGGCCGCAGCGCCATCAGTTGTTCGCGCGGATGCGCTCCGTAGGCGGCGGCAACGCTCGCAACGCCGGCGTTGATGGCCATCTGCAGGTCGTGCGTGGTGTCGCCGATCATCAGCGTTTTCGCCGGTGCGGCGCCGAGAATTTCGATCAGATCATTGAGCATGCCGGGATGCGGCTTGCTCGCCGACTCTTCGCCGCAGCGCGTCGCATGAAACACGTCTTTCAGCCCGGTCTTTTCGAGCGCGAGCTCGAGCCCGCGGCGGCTCTTGCCGGTCGCTATCGCCAGCAGGTAGCCCTCCTCGCGCAGGCGTCGCAGCGCTTGCTCCGCGCCGGAAAACAGCGGCGTTTCCGGATCGCGCAGCCGAAAGTGGTGGCCGTAGCGTTCGACTATGCGCGGATATTCCGCCGGATCGACGTCCGGCAGCACGTGCGCCATCGCATCGCTAAGGCCGAGGCCGATGATGTGATGCGCGCGCTCGTCGGAGGGCACCGGCAGCCCGAGGTCGCGGCATGCCGCCTGCAACGACGCGGCGATCACGGCGGTCGAATCCATCAGCGTACCGTCCCAGTCAAATACCAGCAATTCAAACCGCATGCCCATAGCGTGGTTGGCCGGCTTCTAGTCCAGGGTGCGCAGAAAACGCTGCAGTTCGTCGGGCAGCGGCGCTTCCAGCGCCAGAATGATTCCAGTCCCGGGGTGCTTGAAACTGACGCTGCTCGCATGCAGGAACATACGCTTCAAGCCCGTGCGCGCCAGCTCCTTGTTGAGCGGAAAATCGCCGTACTTGTCGTCGCCCGCGATCGGGAAGCCGAGGTGCGCGAGATGCACGCGGATCTGGTGCGTGCGGCCGGTCTTGAGCTCGGCGCGCAGCAGGCTGAATGCACGCCACGCCTGCACGAGCTCGAACACGGTGTGCGCTTCCTGTCCAGCGACGTTGACGCTCACGCGCCGCTCGCCCGACGCCAGCAAGTACTTGTGCAGATTCAGGCGCACGCTTTGCTTCGGGTTGCGCCATTTGCCCTTGACCAGCGTCAGGTAATTTTTCTTCACCCGTCCGGCGCGCAACTCTGCATGCAACGCGGTCAGCGCGCTGCGCTTCTTGGCCAGCAGCAACACGCCCGATGTGTCGCGGTCAAGGCGATGCACGAGTTCGAGAAACCGCGCTTGCGGCCGCTGCGTGCGCAGCTGCTCGATGACGCCGAAACTCACGCCGCTGCCGCCGTGCACGGCAAGCCCGGACGGCTTGTTGAGCGCGAGCAGATGCTCGTCCTCGAACAGTATCGCCTGCTCGAGCCCGGCATTGGGCGGCGGCGTGCCGCGCTCCACCCGTGCTGCCACCCGCACCGGGGGTATGCGCAATTCGTCGCCTGGCTGCAGGCGGTAATCAGGCTCGATGCGACCGCTGTTGACCCGCACTTCGCCACTGCGCAGGATGCGGTAGACGTGGCTTTTCGGCACGCCCTTGAGGATTTTCAGCAGGTAATTGTCGATGCGTTGCCCGCCGGACTCCTCGGCGATCCGGTGCCGCGATACGGTATTTTTGCCCAAATCCTTCATTTTGCTTATACTATCCGCTGGTTGGCAGACTACCGGACGATTTCGTCCCCAAGCCCAGGCTGTGCACCGCGGGAAACGCCGCCGGGACGCCAGGCAGGATGGCCCAGCGCCACGCAGTTGCTACCCATGTGCGGTTAATGGCATCGCGGAGAGGCCCCCGTTGTTGCCGGTAACCAGCCGCCGAAAACCAATGGTTAACGTCGCTCACCACAAAAAGTAGCGATGGTAGTTGAAATACGCGCTCACAGCACACGCTAGCTTTGTAGCAGCAGCGCTGCGCCGGTCCCGGTGCCATGCACCGCACCCCGCCTCCGGCACTGCTGCCAAACGAATTTTAACGGCAAACCGCGAAAGTCATTTTCAACGAGTCACCGCAAAACATGATCCGGCTTCGTGACTGAATGATTCAGCAGTAACGCGCGGCGCTTCCCGCCGCGCGCGGGTTTGCCCATCCCGTGAGACTGAGCGCGGGAGACGATAAAAATGAAACGCATGTTGTTCAACGCGACGCAGTCGGAAGAACTGCGCGTCGCCATCGTCGAGGGCCAGAAACTGCTCGACCTCGACATCGAATCCGCAGGCAAAGAGCAGCGCAAGAGCAATATCTACAAGGGTGTCGTTACCCGCGTCGAACCGAGCCTGGAAGCTGCCTTCATAGATTACGGCAGCGAGCGTCACGGTTTCCTCCCGTTCAAGGAAGTCGCCCGCGCCTACTTCAAGCCAGGCGTCGATGCCGGCCGCGCGCGCATCCAGGATGCGATCGAGGAAGGCCAGGAGCTGATCGTCCAGGTCGACAAGGACGAACGCGGCACCAAAGGCGCCGCACTCACCACCTTCATCAGCCTCGCCGGCCGCTACCTCGTGCTGATGCCGAACAACCCGCGCGGCGGCGGCGTATCGCGCCGCGTCGAGGGCGAGGAGCGCGCCGAGCTGCGCGACGCCATCGACCAGCTCGAAGTGCCGCCGGGCATGAGCGTGATTGCGCGCACCGCCGGCATCGGCCGCGACGTCGAGGAGCTCAACTGGGACCTCAACTACCTGCTGCAGCTGTGGCATGAAATCGAAAACGCTTCCAAAGGGCAGAAAGGCGCGTTCCTGATTTACCAGGAATCGAGCCTGGTGATCCGCGCCATCCGCGATCACTTCCACCAGGACATCGGCGAGATCCTGATCGACACCGATGACATCTACGAACAGGCGCGCGCTTTCATGGGCCACGTCATGCCGCAGAACGTCAACCGCGTGAAGCTTTATCGCGACGACGTGCCGCTCTTTTCGCGCTTCCAGATCGAGCACCAGATCGAAACTGCGTTCTCGCGCCAGGTGTCGCTGCCCTCGGGCGGCGCCATCGTGATCGATCATACCGAAGCGCTCGTTTCGATCGACGTCAACTCGGCGCGCTCAACGCGTGGCGCCGACGTCGAGGAAACCGCATTCCGCACCAATCTCGAAGCCGCCGACGAACTCGCGCGCCAATTGCGGCTGCGCGATCTGGGCGGGCTGATCGTGATCGACTTCATCGACATGGAGAGTACCCGCAATCAGCGTGAAGTCGAGAACCGGCTGCGCGAGGCGCTGCGTTACGACCGCGCGCGCGTGCAGACCGGCAAGATCACGCGCTTCGGCCTGATGGAATTGTCGCGCCAGCGGCTGCGCCCGGCGCTCGCCGAGAGCAGCCACATCCCCTGCCCGCGCTGCCACGGCACCGGCCACATCCGCGGCATCGAATCGACCGCGCTGCACATCCTGCGCATCCTGCAGGAGGAAGCCATGAAGGAAAACACCGGCGCGGTGCACGCGCAGGTTCCGGTCGACGTTGCGACCTATCTGCTCAACGAGAAGCGCGCCGAGTTTCACTCGATCGAGTCACGCCTCAAGGTCAACGTCGTGCTGATCCCGAATATTCATCTCGAAACGCCGAATTACACGGTGACGCGCCTGAAGCACGAGGAACTGAACCAGGCAGACGTCCCGCCGCCGAGTTACGAAATGGTCGCCATGCCGGAAAAAACCGAGGCCGGCCTGCCCTCGGTCCAAACGGAGCCCGTGGCGCCGCGCCAGGAAGCGGCGGTAAAAGGCATCACGCCGGCGCAGCCCGCACCGATAATCGAACCCAGGCCAAAACCGGCGCCTGCAGCAGCCGCGCCGCAATCCCGGCCTTCAATCATCGGCAAGATCTTCGGCTGGTTCAAGCGCAGCCAACCCGAGATCATGGCAGTCAAGCCGCAACTGGTGCGCGAACGTACCGAGCGCGGGCAGCTCCGCGGCAGACCCCATACGCCGCAGCGCCGCGACCGGCAAGAACAGCGCGAGCGGCCGGCACAGTTGCAACGCCGCGAACAGCGTGGGCGCGGCGGCGAGCCACGCGAACCGCGTCCGCCGCGCGATCAGCAGCGTGATCAGCCACGCCGTGAAGGGCAACAACAGCGCCCGCCACGACCGGAGCGCGCGCAACAGCCGCAGGCGGAAGCTGGTGCGCTGCAGGCGCAGCCGCGTGAACCGGGACAACGGCATGAAGGCGAAGGCCGCGGCCGCCGCCGTCGGCGCGGCGGACGCGATCGCTTCGAAGCGCGCGACGTTCAAACCGTTGCCGAACCGGCGCCGAAGATCGAGACCATGCCCGAAGCAGCCGGAGCCATGCCGCCCGCAGCAGAGGTTGCAGCTGCTGCAGCGACGATGCCGCCGGTGGAAGCGGCGCCGGTCGTTACTACCTCAATCGAGACACCGCAAGTCGTCGCACCGGTTGAGGAAATCCGCGACAGCGAGCCCGCGGCCATCGCCGTCGCACCCGTTGCCGAGCGTGTGATCGAACCGGCATTGCCCTCCCCTACCCCAACAATTCGGGCAACATCTGCGGCGCTCGAGCCGATCACACTGCCGCCCGGTTTCGAACTGATCGAGACCAATCCGGACAAGTTGCGCATCGCGGCAAGCAAGGTCGAGCCACCGCAGCCACCGCGCCCGCCGCGCGTGCGTCCGCCGTTGCCGCCGGTTGGCGATGAACCCCTGGTTCAGATCGAAACGCACAAGTAACTTCAGAAAATGCCGGGCAGAATGAATGCCCGGCATTTTTTTCAGACGCGGCTCAACTGGCGCAAGCGCCCGATCAGGCTCTCGCTGATCTGCTCGACCATATCGAGGACCTGCTCGAAGCCCTGCGCGCCGCCGTAATAAGGATCGGGCACTTCCTGGCCCGCATACCGCTCGTGAAAATCGCAATATAGCGACAGCTTGTGCGCATGCTGCGACGGACAAATACGCGCCAGCAGCGCGAGGTTATGGGCGTCCATCGCCAGCACGTAATCGAAGCGCTCGAAATCCTTCCTGCCGACCTGGCGTCCTCGCAAACCTCTCATGTCGTAGCCGCGGCGTGATGCGGCACGCTGCGCGCGCTCATCAGGCGGCTCGCCGATATGGTAATCGTGCGTGCCGGCGGAGTCGCATTCAATCAGATGTTCGAGCCCCGCCTGCTGCACCGAATGCCGGAACACCGCCTCCGCGGTCGGCGAGCGGCAGATGTTGCCCATGCAGATAAATAGAACGCGTACCATGGATAATTATACAATTTAATCAGTTATATATGCGCTTACTGACGCTCCGATGGTTCGACTAGGCAATGGGCCAGCTAACTTGCCGCCGGGCTACGCCAATCGCTCTTTCACGGCGGTAACCGGGATTCGAATCCCCGTGGGGACGCCAACATAATAAAACCGTTAGGTGTTAATTTCTTTGTTGAACCAACAAACCGCCTAGCGGTCATTGTTCGAGGAGACCATATGCCCTCATCCCTCATACGCGGCAAATACGTCGTCTGCAAAGTCCTCAACCGCAGGGAGGCGCAGATCATCGAAGATGGCGCGGTGTTTCAGCGGGATGGGGTGATCGTCGAAATCGGAAAATTCGAGGCGCTCTCGAAAAAGTATTCATCGGATGAGATGCTGGGCTCGGACCTGCAT
>JACQOI010000169.1 GCA_016202615.1 Betaproteobacteria bacterium | reverse complement strand
TACCAGGCCTCGGTGGAGCGGCCGCTGCCGCTGTTCCGGCGCCGCTTCCTCGCTTCGCCGGACGGTATGGAATGGTCGTGATGCCATGAAACCGGGAACCGGCAAGGTTTATCTGGTGGGCGCCGGTCCTGGCGCGCCCGACTTGATCACCGTACGCGCGGCGCAGTTGCTCGCGCGCGCCGACATCGTGTTCCATGATGCGCTGGTGCATCCCGACACGGTCGCGCTTGCAGTCAATGCGGAAAAAATCGCGGTCGGCAAGCGCTGCGGCCGGCATTCGACTGCGCAGCGCTTCATCAACAAGCGATTGATCGATGCTGCCGCCAAGTTCGATACCGTGGTGCGGCTCAAAGGCGGTGACCCGATGCTGTTCGGCCGCGCGCAGGAGGAGATCGACGCCTTGCGCTGTGCCGGCGTCGAAGTCGAGGTCGTGCCCGGCGTCACCGCAGCGCTGGCGGCGACAGCGGCAACAGGCACGTCGCTCACGCAACGGGGATTGGCCCGGAGCGTCGCCTTTGTCACGCCGAGGGTGGGAGAGGGAGAAGTACCGAGCGAGTGGGCGAACATCGCCGCTGCCGCCGATACCGCCGTCATATACATGGGAGCGAGCCAGGCCGAGGCCATTGCTGCGGCGCTGATTGCGGCCGGTGCGCCGCGCGAGTTGCCGGTGCTGGTCGTGGAGAACGCGACGCTGCCGGAAGCGCGCCGCATCGCACTCAGGCTCGCTCAACTGCCACGGCTTGCCGAGTACGGGCTCACCGGTCCGACGGTGATCATGCTCGGTAAAGTGTTTGCCTCTGCGCTCACGGCATCTGCGGAATCCGGCATCCTGCCGGCTTGTAAGACGGCGTGACGGCGACCGCTCGCGCGGTCCAGCCCGGCACGCCTCATCAATTCCACTCGTAGTAAACCCGGATCGAGGCTGTACTTATGACTGATGTTCGCGGCGCTGTGAGCAACCGGTAGGCGATGGACTTGACAATGCTGCGTTAGGATTGCTGTTCGAGGAGCTGTCGGGCGTTAAACGCTAACAAGGGAACTGGTGCGATTACTGGGATGACTGTTATTTTACTTAATAACCAAGTAATATAAATAACTACTATCTTAGTATTTGTAGATCTAATGAACGGTTGTTATGATGCGCTGCACTATGAATCTACAACCCACTATCTCCTCTCAGACCGTCCCTTTTGGGAAGGCCCAGAGCCAAGTTACTCTGTTCCAAGGCGTTTCTACATGGACGCTGCTTGAATCCTCGCCTTGGCTACAGGTCGGTGAAGACGGCTTCGTGCCGGATTTCCCCGTCGACGCCCCGATCATCGTTCCACTGGCCCTCTGGCGGTTAAGGCGCGAGGACCTTATTGCCCGTAGCGGCGCGCTTGGTGTGCTGCTCGCTCCGAATGATGATCCAACCCTCATTATTTCCGATCTCACCTGCTTTGATTTAATCGCAGTGGACTCCCGGCTGTTGGCGCCTGGCCGCGATGGTTCGATCGCGCGATTGCTGCGCGGGCGGCACGGCTATCGCGGTAATTTAATGGCAGTTGGAAATTTTCAGAGCGGGCAAATCGCCGATCTCCTTCGCTATGGTTTCGACACGTTTGCATTTCGGGGTAACGAAGATCTTGGAGCGTTCGCGGAGTCTGGTAGATCTGGTGAAGGCCGCCGGGTGCTCGCTAAAGGGGCACTGCCGCTGATCCGGCGCCGCACGGAAGAGGTCACAGTATGAGTGCCCGACTCGAATCAAACGTGAATGAGCTCAAGCGTGTGCTTGAGGAGGTTGCGGATCGATACGCGCCGGCAGCACTTTCCTCCAGCCTGTCCGCAGAAGACATGGTGATTACCGACGCCATCCTGACTTCAAATCTCAACATTGAAATCTTCACGATCGATACGGGCCGCCTGCACGGCGATACCTTGCAATTGTTGGACGCGATCCGACGCCGATACCGCTATCACGTGCGGGTATTTACACCAGACGCTGGTGCTGTGGCGCAATATGTAGCCGGGCACGGGCGGGACGCTTTCTTTTCCTCCACAGAATTACGCCGAGAGTGCTGCCACATTCGCAAGGTTGAGCCACTCAAGCGCGCTCTGCACGGCAAGAAGGCCTGGATCACGGGCTTGCGCCAGGAGAATTCCGCCGGACGCGGCACGGTGCCGCGGCGTGAATTCGACGATTCATACCTGCTGTTGAAAGTCAATCCGCTCGCCGGCTGGAGCGAGGACGACGTCTGGGAGTACCTGCGTGCGTACTCGGTTCCTTATAACGAGCTTTACGACCAAGGCTATCGCTCGATTGGCTGCGCGCCGTGCACCCGGCCGGTGGCGATCGGAGAGAACATCCGCGCTGGGCGCTGGTGGTGGGAGCAAGGCGAAGGCAAGGAATGCGGTTTACATGCTCGACTTGACGGCACGCTGGTTCGCGCGAAGGAGGCGGCATGACGGCGATTGCATCAGTGCGTGCGCCGGAACCGTCGAGCATACCTGCGCGCAGCCACCTGGATTGGCTGGAATCCGAGGCTGTCTACATCCTGCGTGAAGTGGCGGGCGAAGGCGTCAAACCGGTCTTGTTTTTCTCGGGCGGCAAGGACTCGTTGGTGCTGCTCAGACTGGCGGAGAAAGCGTTTCACCCAGGGCGCTTTCCGTTTCCGCTGCTCCACATCGATACCGGCCATAACTTCAAGGAAGTGCTGGAGTTTCGTGACCGGCGCGCGGCGGAACTCGGCGAGCGGCTCATCGTGCGCTCTGTGGAAGATTCGATGCGTCGCGGCAGTGTGCGCTTGCGCGCCGCGAACGATAGCCGCAATGCGGCGCAGTCGGTCACATTGCTGGAAGCGATAGCGGAACACGGTTTCGATGCCGCAATCGGCGGTGCCCGCCGGGACGAAGAAAAGGCCCGTGCCAAAGAACGCGTGTTCTCGTTTCGCGATGAATTCGGTCAATGGGATCCGCGCAATCAACGACCCGAGCTCTGGAGTTTGTATAACGCTCGCGTGAATAGCGGCGAGCATGTTCGGGTGTTTCCGATCAGCAACTGGACCGAGCTTGACGTTTGGCAATACATCGCACGCGAGCAGCTCCAGGTTCCCTCTATTTATTTCGCGCACCGCCGGCCCGTCGTGCGCAGGAAAGGCTTGCTCGTGCCCGTAACGGATCTGACTCCGCCGCGGAGAGGCGAGCGGGTCGAAGAGCTTTCGGTAAGGTTCAGGACCGTGGGCGACATCAGCTGCACGTGCCCGGTTGAATCCGGGGCCGGGACGCCGGACGAGATCATTGCCGAGACTGTGCTGTCGCGTGTGACGGAGCGCGGCGCCACGCGCATGGACGACCAAACGTCCGAAGTGTCGATGGAACGGCGTAAGAAAGAGGGATATTTCTGATGTCTTATCTGGGCGACATTGAGCGCAATACAGCGGCCCCTGCTACGGCGAACGGGAGCAGCGGCCTGTTGCGCTTTACCACCGCAGGCAGCGTCGATGATGGGAAGAGCACTTTGATTGGCCGGCTGCTGCACGATACCCGGCAGATTTTCGAAGACCAACTGGCGGCGATAGAGCGAGCGTCCCATAAACGCGGATTCTCGGATCTCGATCTGTCGCTCCTTACCGACGGTCTGGAGGCTGAACGTGAACAGGGCATCACCATCGATGTTGCGTACCGCTACTTTGCAACACCGCGCCGGAAATTCATCATTGCCGATACTCCCGGGCACGTGCAGTACACGCGGAACATGGCCACCGGTGCCAGCACCGCGGAGACCGCTGTAATCCTTGCGGATGCCTCGAAAGGGTTATTGGAACAAGGCAAGCGGCATCTGTACATAACGCACTTGCTGGGCATCCGGCATGTCATAGTGGCTGTGAACAAGATGGATCTCGTCGGCTACAGCCAGGTAGCCTTTGCCTCCGTGCGCCATGCGTTCGAGCAATTCGCGCACAGGCTGGACGGGGAAAAGCGTCGGTTTTATTTCGTGCCTGTCTCGGCGCTGAAGGGCGACATGGTGGTAGAACGCGGTGATCGCATTCCGTGGTACGGCGGTCCCACGCTCCTGGAACTGCTGGAATCAATCGACCCCTCCGAGGGAAACGGACTGCAGGCCATGCGCTTTCCCGTGCAACTCGTGCAAAGGGCGGGCGGACACGGGCGAGCGTATCTCGGCCGGCTTGCGTCGGGCGAAGTATCCGTAGGTCAGAAAGTCGTGGTGTTGCCGTCGGGAAGAACGTCCACGGTAAAGGGCATACATGCTTGGCACGAGGACCGCATGACCGCGTATGCCGGTGAATCCATTGCGTTGTCACTGTCCGATGAAATCGATATTTCGCGCGGCGACCAGATTACTGATGCAAATCGCCCCCCACGTGCGGCTCAATCGCTCAGCGCCACACTCGTTTGGCTTGCTGTCGAACCATTGCAGGTCGGTGGCAGATACCTACTCAAGCATACGTCGCGTACGGTGAAGGCAAAGGTTGTGTGGATCAAGCACGTCGTGGATGTGGAAACGCTGGAAAAGCGTCCTGCGTCGGGTCCGGTTGCGGCGAACGACATAGCCCATGCCGTGCTCGACTTGCAGCAACCGGCCTTTTTTGATTCGTACCACCTGAATCGAACGACAGGCGCATTCATACTGATAGACGAACTATCGAACCAAACCGTCGCTGCAGGAATGATCGTATGAATACGGTGGAGAACCTCACTGCGTCCAGTGATGATGCAGGCAGCGCGGCAGTGCGGAAGTCGCAAACCAACATCGGGAGTGACGAGATGATGGCGTGTTGTTGTGACTAGTCAACTCTACAAGCCGGACGCAAAAGCCGCCCGACGCGGCTTTTTTTTCGTCCCAAACCTGCATTTTTCAGCAGCACGTATCGACTTCAACACTTGCGAAAGGTAATGCCATGAAAATTCTGATCTCGACCTTGTTTTGGGCAACGACGTTGCTCAGCCTCAATGCCGCAGCTGACGTGACGCTGCTCAATGTTTCCTACGACCCGACGCGCGAGTTGTATCAGCAATTCAATGCAGCGTTCGCAAAAAACTGGCAGGCCAAGACCGGTGAAAAGGTTGATATCAAGGCTTCGCATGGCGGTTCTGGCAGCCAGGGGCGCAAGGTGATTGACGGATTGGAGGCTGATGTCGTCACTTTGGCGCTGGCCTACGACATCGATGCGATCGCCGAGAAGGCCAAGCTGCTTCCGGCCGATTGGCAAAAGCGGCTGCCCAACAACAGTTCGCCCTACACGTCCACCTATATCTTCCTGGTGCGCAAGGGTAATCCCAAAGGCATCAAGGACTGGGACGATCTCATCAGACCGGGAGTAGCGGTCATCATACCTAATCCCAAGACTTCGGGCGGCGCGCGCTGGGGTTATCTCGCGGCGTGGGGTTACGCGCTCAAGAAATACGGCAATGATGACGCCAAGGCCAAAGCATTTGTAGCAAGGGTGTACAGGAATGTCCCGGTGCTCGATTCCGGCGCCCGTGGTTCGACCGTGACTTTCGTCGAGCGCAACATCGGCGACGTGCTGCTCACGTGGGAAAACGAAGCCCATCTCGCGCTCAAGGAGTTCGGCGCCGACAAGTTCGATATCGTCTATCCGCCCACCAGCATCCTCGCCGAACCGCCCGTTACTATCGTCGACAAGGTCGTGGACAAGCACGGTACGCGCAAGGTTGCGCAGGCTTACCTCGAATATCTCTACAGCGACGAGGGCCAGGAGCTTGCGGCGAAAAACTATTATCGCCCGCGCAACGCAAAAATCGCTGCCAAGTATGAGAAGAATTTCCCGAAGGTAAATCTCTTCACCATCGACGAGGTGTTTGGCGGATGGGCCAAGGCGCAGAAGACCCATTTCGCGGACGGTGGCGCGTTCGATCAGATTTACTTGAAAAAGTGACCGGGTAGGAGAAGCTCATGACCGAGACTGTGCTGATCGTGCCCGGGCTGCGCAACAGCGGCCCGGTGCACTGGCAGAGCTTGTGGCAGTTGAAGCACGCGGAGTACGTCCGCGTGATTCAGCTGGATTGGGGCGTCCCGAGTCTCGACGACTGGACCGCCGCGCTCGACCGTGCGATACGCGCGTACTACGCCATTGCAGTCTGAACACACAAACTGAAGGAGATTCAAATGGCTTTGAGACTAGGCGACATTGCTCCAGATTTTGAGCAGGACTCGAGCGCTGGCCGCATCCGCTTCCATGAATGGCTTGGAAACGGCTGGGGCGTTCTGTTCTCGCACCCTGCCGATTTCACGCCGGTGTGCACCACCGAGCTCCGCTACACGGCAAAACTTGCCGGCGAATTCGCACGGCGCAATGTACGGGTCATCGCCTCGCTGCAGCTGACCGACGGATATAGCGTCGCGACGCCGGTGAGCTGGAAACAGGGAGAGGACGTGATCATTATACCTTCGCTGAAGGATCCCGACGTGCTCAAGCAGAAGTTCCCCAAGGGTTACAGGATCGTGAGGCCGTACCTACGCTATACCCCTCAGCCGGATCGATAGAGATGGCCATTTTCTTCACGCGCCGACATAGCGTGCTGCCCGGGTTCGGGCTCGCGCTGGGATTCACGCTGGCGTACCTGAGCCTGATCGTGCTGATCCCGTTGTCCGCCGCATTCATCAAGACCGCAACGTTGAGCTGGGAGCAGTTCTGGAACAGTGTTACCGCGCCGCGCGCAGTCGCATCCTACCAGCTCACTTTCGGGGCCTCACTGCTCGCCGCCGCGATCAACGCGGTATTCGGCCTGATAGTCGCATGGGTGCTGGTGCGCTATTCATTCCCCGGCAAGCGTCTCGTTGACGCATTGGTCGATCTGCCGTTTGCACTGCCGACCGCGGTGGCGGGCATTGCCTTGACCGCGCTTTACGCCACTAACGGCTGGATCGGACAGTATTTGCAGAAATGGGGCATCAAGGTGGCGTTCACGCCGCTGGGCGTACTGGTAGCACTCGTTTTCATTGGCTTGCCGTTCGTGGTCCGCACCGTACAGCCTGTGATCGAGGATCTGGAGGCGGAACTTGAGGAAGCGGCCGCCACGCTGGGCGCTAGTCGCTGGCAGATTTTTGCGCGCGTGATTTTCCCCACGCTGATGCCGGCGTTGCTGACCGGTTTTACGTTGGCATTCGCGCGCGCGGTCGGAGAATACGGCTCGGTGGTCTTCATCGCCGGCAATATGCCGATGGTGTCGGAGATCACGCCGCTCATTATCATCACCAAGCTCGAGCAGTATGACTACGCGGGCGCAACCGCGGTGGCGGTCGTGATGCTGGTGGCGTCGTTTGTTCTGCTCTTACTGATTAATTATCTCCAATGGCTCAGTCGCAAGCGCAATCCATCAAAATGATGTGGGACGACGTTGGTACAGCGGAAGCCCTGCTGGAGCCGCCAACCGGCAGGCCGGCTGTGCGCCGCGGGGCACGCGAGGAGCCGGCGCTGGTGCGCGCAGCGCTGATTGCTGTCGCGCTGGTTTTTCTGCTGCTGTTTTTGTTCGCGCCGCTGGCATCCGTTTTTGCCGGTGCGCTACGCAAGGGCTGGGAGGCATACTTCGCGGCGATCGTGGAGCCTGACGCATGGTCGGCAATCAAGTTGACGTTGCTGGCAGCAGGAATCGCGGTGCCGCTCAACCTGGTGTTCGGCGTCGCCGCGGCGTGGGCCATCGCCAAGTTCGAGTTCCGTGGCAAGAGCCTGCTGATTACGCTGATCGACCTGCCGTTCTCGGTATCGCCGGTGATCTCCGGCCTGATTTACGTGCTGGTCTTCGGATTGCAGGGCTGGTTCGGGCACTGGCTTCAGGCGCACGACATCAAGATCATATTCGCCGTGCCGGGCATCGTGCTCGCCACGATATTCGTGACGTTCCCGTTCGTCGCGCGCGAACTGATCCCGCTGATGCAGGCGCAGGGCACCGAGGAGGAAGAGGCGGCAATCGTGCTGGGCGCCAACGGCTGGCAAATGTTCTGGCGCGTGACGCTGCCCAACATCAAGTGGGGTTTGCTCTACGGGGTGATACTGTGCAATGCGCGCGCCATGGGCGAATTCGGCGCGGTGTCGGTTGTTTCGGGTCACGTGCGCGGCGCCACCAACACCATGTCGCTGCACGTGGAGATTCTTTACAACGAATACAATTTCGCCGCCGCTTTCGCGGTGGCGTCGCTGCTCGCGCTGCTGGCGCTGGTGACGCTGGCACTGAAAACGCTGGTGGAATGGCTGGGGCGTGAGCAGATCGCAAGGAGTATCGCATGAGCATAGAAGCACGCAACATCAAGCGGGCGTTTGGCGATTTCATCGCTGTCAACGACGTCAGTCTCGAAGTTGCCAGCGGCGAGCTGGTGGCGTTGCTCGGCCCGTCCGGGTCGGGGAAAACGACGCTGCTGCGCATTATTGCCGGGCTCGAAACGGCCGACAGCGGCCAGATCCTGTTTCACGGCGAGGACGCGACCGATTCGGGCGTCGCTGAGCGCCGGGTCGGCTTCGTGTTTCAGCATTACGCACTGTTTCGTCATATGACGGTATACGAAAACGTCGCGTTCGGCCTCCGCGTCAAGCCGCGCCACTTGCGCCCCGCGCGCGACGAGATTCGTGACAAGGTACTTGCACTGCTCAAACTGGTGCAACTCGACTGGCTCGCCGACCGTTATCCGCACCAGTTGTCAGGCGGGCAGCGCCAGCGCATTGCGCTCGCGCGCGCTCTCGCAGTCGAACCGAAGGTGCTGTTGCTCGACGAACCCTTCGGCGCGCTCGACGCGAAGGTGCGCAAGGAGCTGCGCGCGTGGCTGCGCCGATTACATGACGAGATACACATCACGAGCCTGTTCGTTACCCACGACCAGGAGGAGGCGCTCGAAGTCGCCGATTGCGTGGTGGTGATGAACGAAGGCAGGGTCGAGCAGATTGGCACACCCGAGGAAGTCTACGACCGCCCGGCGACGCCGTTTGTGTATCAGTTTCTTGGTGACGTTAATTTGTTTCATGGCCGAGTATACGACGGTCGCGCGCGGATTGGCGACTGGGAGGTGCCGGTGCCGGAGGGCTTGCATGTCGACAACGATAAAGCCGTTGTTTACGTCAGGCCGCACGACCTCGAGATACTCGCCGCGAGCGACGATCGTGACGCGCTGAAGGCGGTAGTCACGCAATTCGCGACGATCGGTCCGCGCGTGCGGATTGATCTCAAACGCGTGGACAGCGGCGAAACCATCCACGCGGAAATCAACAAGGACCGATTCCTCGAACTGCAGATCGGTGCTGGCGATCAGGTCTCGGTGCGGCCGCGTAGGCATCGCTTGTTTGGCGCCGCTGCGGCGTGATGCGGGTGTTCGTGGAAAGAAGGGAAGTCATGGTAAACAGCACGCATCGTCAGGTTCTAATCGTAGGCGGCGGCACGGCCGGCATCACGGTTGCCGCAAGCTTGCGCCGCCGGGGCGGTTCCGGCATCGACATCGCGATCGTCGAGCCCTCGGACGTGCATTATTACCAGCCGGCCTTCACACTGGTCGGCGGCGGCGCGTGCAGCCTCGCGGAACTGCGCCGCAACGAAACCGCGCTGATGCCGCCCAGGGTCGCCTGGATTCGCGACGCGATTACCGCGTTCGATCCCGAGCACAATGCGGTGAGCCTGGAATCGGGTAGCCGGCTGACCTATGATTTTCTCGTCGTCTGCCCCGGGTTGCAGCTCAACTGGGAGCAGGTCGAGGGGCTGAAAGACGCGCTCGGCAAGAACGGCGTCTGCAGCAATTACTCGCCCGACTATGTCGAATACACCTGGGAATGCCTGCGCAACCTCAAACCCGGGGCCACCGCGCTCTTTACCCAGCCGCCGCTGCCGTTCAAGTGCCCGGGCGCGCCGCAGAAGATCGCTTATCTCGCCGCCGATCATTTGCGCCGCAAGGGTATGTTGAAGGACTGCACGCTGCAATTCCTCACGCATGCGCCGACGATGTTTGCGGTGCCGTTGTTCGCTAAGGAGCTGAAGAAGATCGCAGACAGCTACGGCATCAACGTCCACTTTCAGACCAATCTCGTCGCCGTCGACAGCGCCAACCGCAAAGCGACCTTCAAGGTCCTTGGCGGCGAGAAAGAAGGGCAAACGGTCAGCCTCGGGTATGACGTGCTCCACGCCACGCCGCCGCAGAGCGCTCCGGATTTTGTGCGTTCGAGCCCGCTGGCGAATGCCGCCGGCTACGTCGACGTGCACCAGCACAGCCTGCAGCACGTCAAGTACAAGAATATTTTCGGTCTCGGCGACGCCGGCTCGACGCCGAACTCGAAGACTGCCGCGGCGATCCGCAAGCAATCGCCGGTCGTGGTGCGCAACCTCCTGCACCTGATCGGCGGCGGAGCGCTCGAAGAGGGCTACGACGGCTACGCATCCTGCCCGCTCACCACGGCGTACGGCAAGGTACTGATGGCCGAGTTCATCTACGGCGGCAAGGTGACGCCAACCTTCCCGCTCGATCCGCGCAAGGAACGTGGCCTCTACTGGTGGGTAAAGACCACCGGCCTGCCGCGCATGTATTGGGATTACATGCTCAAAGGCCACGAATGGTTCTTCAAGCACGACACCAACTGGACGGAGCCGGCCGCGGAGCGGTAGCGTACGAACGCGGATTCGAGCATAGGTTCGCCCTTTCGGAACCGGCATTGCGAACGCGCCTCTGCTCCTAGACCGGATTCGGCAAGACACGCTACAATTCAAGCTTTTAGCTTGGGTCGTATGCTGATCCGCCGCAGTATTCCCGCTGTCGCTGATACTCCCGTGGTGCTGACCATCGGCAATTTCGATGGCGTGCACCTCGGGCATCAGGCCATGCTCGCGCGCCTGACCGAGGCGGCGCGTGAGCTCGGCGTGCCGTCGTGCGTGCTGACGTTCGAGCCGCATCCACGCGAGTTCTTCGCGCCGGATCAGGCGCCGACACGGCTCACTTCGCTGCGCGAAAAACTCGAGCTGCTCGAGCGCGCCGGCGTAGAGCGCGTGCAGATCTGCCGCTTCAATTTCGATTTCGCCAAAACCACCGCTGAGGATTTCATTGACCGCATCCTGCGCCGCAGCCTTGGTGCGCGCTGGATCCTGGTCGGCGACGACTTTCGCTTCGGCGCGCGCCGCGCCGGTGACATCGTGATGCTGAGACAATCGCAGCAGCGCTGCGGGTTCGACGTGCACGTGATGATCAGTGTGGTGGCCGACGGCCAGCGCGTCTCGAGTACCGCGGTGCGTGACGCGCTTGCCGCGGGCGACATGACGCAAGCGCGGCGCCTGCTCGGCCGTCCTTACAGCATCAGCGGGCGCGTCGTGGGCGGCGACCGGATCGGCCGCAAACTCGGCTGCCCGACCGCCAATGTTCAGATGAAGCACAACCGCCCGCCGCTGTCCGGCATCTTTGCGGTCGAGGTGCATGGGGTCGACGGGCGCGTACTACCGGGTGTCGCGAGCCTCGGCGTGCGCCCGACCCTTGCGCGCGACGCGCGCCCCTGTCTCGAGGTGCATCTGCTGGATTTTGAGCGGGACATCTACGGCGCGCATCTCAAGGTAGACTTCCTGCACAAGTTCCGCGACGAGGAGAAGTACGCCGACGTCGAGACGCTCAAGCGCCAGATCGCGGCCGACGTCGAAAATGCGAGGAACTACTTTTTGGCCGCCAAGGCGCAAAGGAAAAATCTCAATGCAACCGCCGATAAACGCCGATGAACGCGGATGATAACAACTGCAAAAACCTTGGC
>JACQOI010000175.1 GCA_016202615.1 Betaproteobacteria bacterium | reverse complement strand
TGCCGCCAGGGCTGAAGCCGACCAATATCCTGACCGGCTTGGCCGGATAGTTGTCCTGCGCAACCGCGGGAGAGACCAGAACTGACAACGCCAAAGCCAGAACACTGCATGACAACGATATCGCTTTCTTCATATCGTTACTCCTCCGAGATAAAAGTATTCTTCGTCCCACGTCACGATGCGCGTCACCCGGTCGAATTTCTGCAGCGGCGCGAGCGAGCGCATGAAATTGACCTCGGCACCGGCCAGCACCGGTATCCAGCGGTTTTTCAGGATGTGCCCGATCTCCCGCGCTCACGGGGGTTCTTCGCCTCTCGCCTCTCGCCTCTCGCCTCTCGCCTCTCGCCTCTCTTTGACCTTCGCGTCCTTTGCGTTTCAGCTTTGCTTTTCAGTCCGGGTTTTCTGGCGGATGAACCCGACGATGCCGGGCATGACCGACAGCACAATGATGCCCAGTATGAATAGCGTCAGGTTCTGCTCGACGACCGGAATATTGCCGAAATAATAGCCGCCGAACACGAAAAACCCGATCCAAGAGTTGGTATTGTCGCCGCTGAAAGCAGCCAGCACCAGCAGCGCCAACACGCCGTGCACGTACATCGCGCCGGTTGCAGCCAGCGTGCCGGCGACGAACAGCAGCGAATCGCCCGGCAGGAACGGCGTCACCACCAGACCGGTCTTTTTGCCGGCTGGATGACGGATGCTGCGTTGCTGGACTTGGCCCCATGGTTCTTGCGCAAAGCGGGAATCTATACTTAGTATTTATTTCCACTCCCCCGCTCGAGCGGGGGAGGGTGATCTCTCCGTAACATTCCCTTACAAACCGTTACAGCATGGCACACGCTGCGTGCCTAGACTAGTCTCATTCTGATCGCCGGCGGCAGAGACCTTCAATGTGGTTGCTCAGAGCGCCTGTATGGGTGTGCATCGGGTGTCTGCTGTGTTCCGGATCGGACGCGTTGGCGCAGACCAGACATCCCGTTTCGGGAGGCTCGTTTGAGACCATCGAGCCTCCGCCGGTGGCGCTGGAGGCCGATCGACACCCATCGTTTTTGACCGCGACCGGCCCGGACGGGATGATCTACATTAATGTCCGGCCCAACACGCTCATTCGATTTGATCCCGCGACTCGCGCAGCGAAGGTCTTGGGGCCGGCTGCCCGGGAAGGTAGCGCGGGGGGCCAGGCGTATGCGTTTACCGTGCATGACCAGAAACTGTATTGGGTCAACTATGCGCAAGGGGACGCCGTCAAGTACGATCCGTCGCGTTCCTGGACGGGAGTCGACACCGCCCCGAACGCCAATCCGCGGCAACTGGGAGAGATCAAACACCGTCTCCAGGCCGGCGCGCGGGGCGCGCCGAACAGCCTGCGGCCGACGTCGCTGTTTGCCGACGCCGGGTTGCTCTGGAGCGGGATGCGCATCACCCGCTCGCGGCGTGGCGATCCGGTTGCGGCGCGCAGCCTCATCGCTCGGTACAGCCTCGGCGAGGAACCCCAGGCGACATTCTGGGAACTGCCTGAGTTCGGTCCTGATGGAATCGCCGGCCTGTGCTTGACGGGAGCGCAGATGTGGGGCGCGTCATTTGGCGCGATCTTTCAGTGGGATCACCGCGCGCATCGGCTCGTCAAGACCTTTCCGCTTGCCACATTGGCGCCTCAGCTCGAGGGCAAATTCAAGCGTGTCGTCTGTGGCGGCGACGGACTCCTCTACGGCGCCGGCGGAGCATATGAAACCGCGGAGGATCAGCGGCGCGTCGCCGAGCGAGGAGGCCGTCGCGTTGAGGGTACCCGCTATGGCGTGCGCGAGCAAGACCCCGAGCGCAACTGGTACGTCGTGTTCGATCCACGGACGCAGACCATAAAAAAACTTGGCACCGTGCGCCCGGCGTGGGAGTTTGTGGAACTCCAGAGTCTCTCGACGAGCCCCGAGGGTGTGGTGTATGGGCTCTTGGTGGATCACACCTTCGGCTACATTCACCCGGAGACGTTCGAGTGGGTGCCGTTGGCCACGTATCGGGGCCGCATTCGGCGGATGAACGGCTGGGCGTTTGTGGGAGACGCGATCTATTTCGCAAGCCATGACGGTCAACGCAATATCCTGATCAAATACACTCGAGTCTTCACGAAGTAGCCCTCGCCGAGTGATCACTTCATTCGCGAGATCGAAAGTGGTTTTTCCCTCTCCCACTCTGACGCTCTCCCGCCCTGACGCTCTCGCGCCCTCGCGGAGCAACCTTCAAACCCGGCCCCTCGCTTCGCTCTTCCCATGCGGATTTCGGGCCAGCAAGGGCTGATCCGGGGTCGGACGCACGCGATACGGCGCTCCTTCTCCCTTGACGGGAGAGGGCCGGGGTGAGGGTGAACAGCTCTTATTTTTGGAGGTCAAACTACCCGGAAAGCCTTATGGATGTTGGCATTGCAGGTTACCGCGAGGGCGCGAGAGCGTCCGGGTGTAAGATCGGAAAGCTCTTCCACTTACGATCTCTCGACTTCACGACTTACGGATTCATGGGGGTGTGAGGGAGAAAAGCTTTTCTACTTGCGATCTCTCGATCTCCCGGCCTTTCAATTAATCTCCCGACTTCCGGTTTTGCTGAATCCCTAATCCCCAATCCTGATTCCCAGACGGATGCTGCGTTGCTGGACCTGGCCCAAACGCTCCTGCTTAGTATCTGCCAAGTCCGCTGCCACGACGATTTGACAAGTGTAAAGCGACACCTTACACTATCAAGGTGATCAAATCGTTTCGGCACAAAGGGCTGGAGCTTCTATTCCGGACCGGCAAGAAAAGCGGGATCCAACCCCACCATGCCGAGAAATTACGCTTGATTTTGGCGGCCATCGACGACGCATCCAAGCCTGAGGATCTCACCTCGCCAGGCTTGGGATTACACAAGCTGTCAGGCGATCTTGCAGGTTTTTGGGCTGTCAAGGTAAGCGGAAATTGGAGTGTCATATTCCGCTTCGAGGGCGAGGATGTGGCGGCGGTCGATTATCTGGATTACCACTAGGAGAAAACGATGGAGATGTATAACCCCCCGCACCCCGGAGAAGTATTGAAAGAGCTCTATCTGCCGGAAGGCATGGGTGTTTCCGAAGCAGCGAAAAAACTCGGCGTTTCGCGGCAGACCCTGTCCGCGATCATCAATGGCCGGGCCGGCATCAGTGCCGACATGGCGCTGAGGTTATCTAAAGCTCTGGGCACCAGCGCGGATCTTTGGCTCAAGATGCAAATCAAGTACGACCTGTGGCAGGCGAAACAAAAACCGCCCAAGGGCGTCCAAAAGCTGGCCGCCTAGGGCCTCGGCGAGGGATACGGCGTGGGCCAGATGTGGGTCAAGTTCGCCGAAGCGATCTGCACCGGCTAGCACATCGAGCCCGACTTCGATTCCGCGGTGCGCCGCCACCGGGACCAATAGGGGACAGACCACGATTTTGTTCAGTCGCCGTGAAATCGGGAGGGCGCGAGATCAGGAAAGGGGAATTACGCGGGAATCAGAGGAACCGGCGGTCGCGAGGGCGTGAGATCGGACGAGAACCGCTTGCCCAAGAATCCGGCGTATTCTGTTGGACAGACGTGAAAAGTCTATAAGATGACTGCCACGGAAATTTATAGCCGCAGGAGAACACACATGTTTGACACCTGGTCCATCCGCCTCATCACACGCGCTGTTCTGACGTTTAGCCTCATGGTCGTGAGTTTTGTCGCGTCGCCGGTTGGCTTCGCCCAGACACCAACGGCCGCGCAAGGGAAAGTCAAGGTCGAATGGTTCAGGACTGCGCATAATGGGCCTTATATTCATGCTTGCTTCCTCCTCCCTGGAAGATGACCGCGATCCGAGCAAGTCTTGAGCGGGATTATCGGTCAATTACCGAGCAATCTATTCCAAGCACCAAAGTAAGGCAAGCGCTTTCCCGCGCCCCCGCTGCTCCGAGGCGTTTATTTTCGGGCGGCAAGTCAGGCGATGTCGGGAACTAATGGGATGGACTCCTCCCGCTCTTTATTCGGCATCATTGTGCCAAGCCGAGGTGATAGGTCAGCACAGCTCCAGGTGCTCGTAAGGCGGCATTTTCCAGCGGGGGCAAGGCCCGCCCGGCAAGAAATGAGCGCCCCCTTTGACTTACTTTACGGCCCGCGGCATATCCGCGTCGATAGCGACCTTGGTCCACTTAGTGATCTCGGCCGGGATGATCTTGCGCATCTCATCAGGCGTCTTGATGTCGATCACGGCACCCATGGCGGTTATCTTTTTCAGCACCTCGGGCGATGTGAAGAACCGGGCAATCTCGTTGTGCAGCTTCATCACGATTGCCCGCGGCGTGCCGGCCGGAGCCGCGACGGCATACCAGTTCGCCGCATCGTACCCATTGACGCCCGCCTCATCGAGCGTCGGAAGATCGGGCAGCAACTCAGTACGCTTCAGGGTGCTGACCGCCAGGCCCTTGAGCTGGCCCGAACGCAGGAACGGGAGCGCAGGCACGCTCACGGCGAAGGTTGCGTGGGCTTGCCCCCCGATGACGTCGATCATGGCAGGGAATCCGCCCTTGTAGAGAACGATGTTGAATTTTTGTTTCGAGAGACTTTGAAAGAACGCCGAGGCGAAGTGCATCCAGCCCCCCGAGCTCGCCAACACGATCTCGCCGGGCCTGCGCTCCGCCGTGGCCAGCAGATCCTTGACCGAGTTGACCGGCAACAGCGGTCCGACGCTCAACACACTGAAGCTCGCCCCGATCTTGGCGACAAACTCCAGCGCCGTGAGCGTATCGTAGGGCAGCTTTCGCACCACCGGGTTCATCGTGTAAGCCGAAGATATCACGACCAGGGTGTACCCGTCGGGCGCGGCATTTGCAGCGAGGTTCGTGCCTATAATCCCTTCTGCGCCAAGACGATTGTCCACGATCATGGTCTCGCCCAGCGTCTGGCTCAGGCGCTGCGCAACCATACGCCCCACGATGTCGTTGGTGCCCCCTGGCGAAAACGGAACGATCAGGCGAATTGGCTTGGTTGGATACGCCGCACCGGCGCGCTTATCCGCGCCGTATGCGAATTGCGCCATATACAGCGCTCCCAGCAGAAACAGCAACGATCTGACGCGCGCAAGTCTCATATTTCCTCCGTGAGTTTGACTTGGGCGATCGAAAATCTAACGCCTCTTTTTCACTCTGTGAAAATGTATCGGCTAATTGACGAGATGTCAAACGCTGGAGTTTTGAGTCGAGGATCGACTTCTTCTGAGGCTTTTGGACGACGCCCGATTTGGTAAGGTCAAACATAAAGGAAGTGTTACGCTGTGCCGAGCCGGCGAAGTTGGATCCATCGATAACCGTCGCCGGGATACTTGCACATCACGGGGAGGAACGATGATGAAGACATGGAATTGCATGACGCGGCTTGCGCTCGCCGCCGCGATGCTGGCGCTGCCGCCGGCACAGGCGCAGGACTACCCGAGCCGGCCGGTGCGGGTGATCGTGCCGCTCGCTGCCGGCGGCGGCATGGACACCGTCACACGTGGCCTGGCGCAGAGGCTCGGTGAAACCTTCGGCCAGACCTTCGTCGTCGACAACCGTCCCGGCGCGGGCAGCCTGCTAGGCCTCGAAATCCTGGCCAACGCGGCGCCGGACGGCTACACGCTCATGATGATCAGCGCGACCACGGTGGTGCACCCGATCCTCTACAAGTCGCGCTTCGACATCGTGCGCGATTTCACGCCAGTCTCGCAGGTCACCGCGCAGGGCTACGTGCTCATCGTGCATCCGACGATTCCCGCGAAATCGGTTACGGAGCTGGTGGAGTACGCGCGCGCGAATCCCGCCAAGCTGAACTACGCCTCCTCGGGCATCGGCAGCCCGATCCACATGAGCACCG
>JACQOI010000149.1 GCA_016202615.1 Betaproteobacteria bacterium | reverse complement strand
TTTCTCAGTGTTGTGGGGACAACACCTCGAAAGGTACAGCATGGGCAGACCGCTCTAACAGGCAAAGCCAGTTAGGCGATGACCGCGTCCTTAGGACGCGGGTTTCAAGTTGTCACTAAACATCGAGGAGAACACTATGCGGTTTATCGCGGCCTTCGCCATCGGATGCTTCTTTTTGCTTGCACAGTCGGTTGCCGCCGCGCAAGCTTATCCCAACAAGCCGGTCCGGATTATCGTGCCGTTTTCGCCGGGCGGCCCCACCGACATCGTCGCGCGCGTCGTCGGCCAGAAACTCTCTGAAGCGTTCGAAAAACCGGTCGTGATCGATAATCGCGCTGGGGCTGGCGGAACCCTCGGCGCGAGCATGGTGGCCAAGAGCGCTCCCGACGGCTATACGCTGCTGCTGTGCAGCAGCGGCCCCACGGTTGTCAGCCCGGGACTGCAGGACAAGATGCCTTACGACACGTTGCGCGATTTTGCGCCTATCACGCTGGTGCTTTCCTTTCCGTACCTGCTGATGGTGAATCCGTCGTTTCCCGCTCAGTCGGTAAAGGAATTGATAGCCATCGCCCAAGCCAAGCCGGGTCAATTGAACTATGGTTCAGCCGGCACTGGCACCGCGGGACACCTTGCGAGCGAACTTTTCAGGTCGATGACGAAGACCAACATGGTTCACGTGCCTTACAAGGGCGCCTCCGTGGCCGCGGTCGATCTCATCAGCGGGCAGCTACAGCTGCTGCTTGAACCCGCGGCCTCGGCGCTGCCACGGGTGCGCGGCGGCAACGTCAGGGCATTGGGCGTTTCGAGCATGCGCCGCTTCAGCCTGCTGCCCGATGTGCCTACGATCAACGAGTCGGGCGTCCCCGGATACGAAGCTTCGGTCTGGTACGGCGTGTGCGCACCCGCCGGCACGCCGCGCGATATCGTTGCGCGGCTCAATCGGGAAATCGTAAAACAGGTATCGAGCACCGAAACCAAGGAACGTCTCGTCAGCCTCGGTGCGGAGCTCGCCACCAACTCTCCGGAGCAGTTCAGAACCTTTATCGGCAACGAATTGCGGAAATGGTCCCGCGTGATCAACGAAACCGGCGTCAAAGCGAATTAGCTCACGCGCCTTAGCCCCATTCGATCTCCGTCCATTTGGGTGGTGTAGCCATGACCCGGAGACGAAATCCTGGTCCGAAAGACCTACCCACAGAACTCATCGCGGCAATCGTCCGGATCCAATGGCCTCTTCTGGCTAACATTCATCGTTCATCAGCGGTTTCATCGATTCCCGTTTTTTAGCCGGAGATATACGGGCGGCATTACGTGTTTGACTCCAATCAGGTCATCGCCGGCTTGCCGCACCTGCCCGGCGTCTACCGCATGCTGAATGGGGCGGGGGAGGCGATATACGTCGGCAAGGCGCGCGACCTCAAGAAGCGCGTCTCCTCTTACTTTCAGAAACAATCCGGGCTGTCGCCGCGCATCCAGCTCATGCTCGGGCAGGTCAACGCGATCGAAACCACCGTCACGCGCTCCGAAGCAGAGGCGCTGCTGCTGGAAAACAACTTAATAAAATCTTTAAGTCCTCGCTATAACATATTGTTTCGGGACGATAAATCCTATCCGTATCTGATGCTGTCAGGACACGAGTTCCCGCGCCTGGCGTTCCATCGCGGCAGCCTCGATCCACGCCACCGCTATTTCGGCCCGTTTCCCAACGCCGGCGCGGTGCGCGCCAGCATGCAATTGCTGCAGAAAGTGTTCCGGCTGCGCACCTGCGCCGACAGCGTGTTCGAGAACCGTTCGCGTCCGTGCCTGCTGCACCAGATCCGGCGCTGCACCGCCCCGTGCGTCGATCTGGTCAGCGTTGCGGACTACGCCGACGACGCGCGCAGCGCCGAGCTATTCCTGCAGGGCAAGGACGATGAGGCGATCGAGCGCCTGATCGCGCGCATGAACGCCGCCGCCGGGCGCCGGGATTACGAGCAGGCGGCGGTGTTTCGCGACCAGGTCGGCGCGCTGCGCAAAGTGCGCGAGAAACAGTTCGTCAGCAGCAGCGCCGCGCGCGACGCCGACATCATCGCCTGCGCGGTCGAGGGCGAAATCGCGTGCGTCAATCTGGTCATGATCCGCGGCGGTCATCACCTGGGCGACAAGAATTTCTTTCCGCGCAACGCGGCCGGACACGAGCCGCCGCAGATCGTCGAGGCATTCATCAGCCAGCATTACCTTACCGGCGGCGCACCGCCGGTCATCGTCGTCAACACCCGCATCGCCGGCGGTACGTTCGAGCGATTGCTGAGCGATCACGCCGGCCATGAAGTCCGGATCGTGGCCAATCCCGTGGGCGAGCGCCGCGTCTGGCTCGACATGGCGGCGAAGAACGCAGCGCTCGGCGCGCAGCAGCAGCTCGGCCTGCACGCAACGCAGGAAGCGCGCTTGCAGGCGCTGCAGCAGGCGCTCGGCGCGACGGAAGCGATACAGCGCATCGAATGTTTCGACGTGAGCCATACCATGGGCGAGGCGACGGTCGCCTCCTGCGTGGTCTACGACCAGGCGGCAATGCAGAAGCCGGAATACCGCCGCTTCAACATCGCGGGCATCGAGCCCGGCGACGATTACGCCGCGCTGCGCGAAGCGTTGAGCCGGCGCTACCGCCGCGTAATCGCCGGCGAGGGCAAGCTTCCGGACCTGGTGCTGATCGACGGCGGCAAGGGCCAGCTCGGCGTCGCCTGCGAAGTGTTCACCGAGCTCGGATTGTCGGACGTGCCGCTCATCGGCGTCGCCAAAGGCGCGGAGCGCAAGCCCGGGCTCGAGCAATTGATCATTCCCGGCCGCGCAAACCCGCTACAATTGGCGGGCGAACACCCGGCATTGCACCTGATCCAGCAGATTCGCGACGAAGCTCACCGCTTTGCGATCCAGGGTCATCGCGCGCGGCGCGGCAAGGCACGTACCACGTCGTCGCTCGAAAGCATCGCCGGCATCGGCGCCAGGCGCCGCCAAAGACTGCTCGCGCATTTCGGCGGGCTCAAGGGTCTGCTGTCGGCAAGCGTTGACGAGTTGGCGCAGGTGGACGGCATCAGCCGCGCACTGGCCGCGCGCATTTACGACGAACTTCACTGAACCGACAGCGCATGCCGCTCAACATACCGAACTTGCTGACGTGGCTGAGGATCATCCTGATCCCGCTGTTCGTCGGCATTTTCTATTTCGAAAAAAGCTGGGTCTCGCTGCCGAACCAGAACCTGGTCGCGACCGTGATTTTCACGCTCGCGGCGGTCACCGACTGGTTCGACGGCTGGCTTGCGCGCAAACTCAACCAGACTTCGGAGTTCGGCGCGTTTCTCGATCCGGTCGCCGACAAACTGATGGTGGCGGCTGCGCTGATCGTCCTGCTCCAGCTCGGCCGCGTGGACGCGATCGTCACGCTGATCATCATCGGCCGCGAGATCACGATTTCCGCGCTGCGTGAATGGATGGCTCAAATCGGCGCCTCACAAAGCGTCGCCGTGTCTTTTCTCGGCAAGATCAAGACCGTGTCGCAAATGATCGCGATCCCGTTGCTGCTCTACGACGACCCGCTCGGCGCGTTCGACCCGCACACGGTCGGCACCTGGCTGATATACATCGCCGCCGTGCTGACGCTGATCTCGATGTTTTACTACCTCAAAATGGCGCTGCCGCAAATCAATAAACGCCTATGAAACAAGGAGTAGCGGTTTGGTCCGGATTTGACCGCTTGATTGCAAAAACATATAATGCCGGTTCGTTTATTGCGGGAATAGCTCAGTTGGTAGAGCGCAACCTTGCCA
>JACQOI010000144.1 GCA_016202615.1 Betaproteobacteria bacterium | reverse complement strand
GCTCAGTCCGATGTCAGGGAACGAATGGCTACGCTCGGCGTCGAGCCCGCTGGCACCACTCCGGAGGAATTTTCGGCCTACCTCAATTCGGAAATGGTCAAGTGGGCAAAAGTGATCAAGGAATCCGGGGCACGAGCGGATTGAAAAGAACAGCGTTGACCCCTTTGTTCACAGGAACTAGGTCATGAAATTTGGCGTCATCCTACCCTTCCAGCAACCCAATTGGACAAAGCAACACGTGGACGAGTTGCTGGAAACGGCCCGTACTGCTCAGGAAGC
Organism: Betaproteobacteria bacterium; assembly: GCA_016202615.1. Lineage (GTDB taxonomy): Bacteria > Pseudomonadota > Gammaproteobacteria > Burkholderiales > SG8-41 > PALSA-1004. The sequence continues at coordinate 11,763 of JACQOI010000144.1, read as the reverse complement.
GGGGTTCGATGTTATTGAGATTGGGCAGCACTATCTGGCGGAACCCTACCCTTTCCTCCAGCCAACCCCCACCGTCGCCCGGGTGGCTGCCGACGTCCCGGGAATGGAGCTGCGGGCCATGTACCTTATGCCCTTGAACCACCCCCTGGAGCTGGCGGAGAACATCGCTACCCTGGATATTCTCACCAACGGCCATCTGAGCGTGGGCGTGGCCATGGGGTACCGGGAGGTAGAGAACCGGGGCTTTGGTTTTCCTGCGAAGGAACGTTACAGCCGCTTTATAGAGGGGTTCAAGGTCCTGCGGCAGTTGCTGGCCCGGGAGGAGGTCAACTTCAGGGGGAAGCACTATCAGATAGAAGGGATACGCCTGACGATACCCACCGTGCAGCAGCCCCACCCGCCGCTGATGATAGGCGGCAACGTGGACGCCGCCGTGCGCAGGGCCGCCAGGATGGGGGACGGATGGATCATAGCCACACGCGCCACCACGATCACCCTGGAGCGCCAGGCGGAGGTATATCGGGAGGCCCTCCGGGAGGCGGGCAAGGAGCCGAACATCGTGATCTTCCGGGAGACCTTTGTGGCCGATTCCAAGGAGAAAGCCCTGGAGGCCTGCCGGCCTTTCCTGGGCGCCAAGTACGAGTCCGTGGCGGGCTGGGGCCACCAGAACGTGCTCCCGGCCAGTGATAACCTGGCAGTGCCTTTCGAGGAGCTGATGCAGAACCGCTTTCTAATCGGGTCGCCGGACGACTGCGTCCGGCAGTTGCAGTGGTATCGGGACAAGGTCGGTGTGAGCTGCGTATCCATCAGGTGCATCTGGCCAGGCATCGATTTCCGGAAAGCGCTGGAGTCTATCCGGCGCTTCGGGCGAGAGGTTATCCCCACCATGAAGAGGTAGTCACGGGTGGCAGCGCCTCCCAAAAGCGTGGAACGATAGGAAACTCCAGCGCAACTTACCGGCGCGACATCACTTACTTGTGTAAAGTTCGTGCCCTGAGTCGTCAGTCACTTAGCTTTGATGTCGTGGTCCTTAATTATCTTTGCCCATTTATCCATCTCTGAACGAAGATATGTTCTAAACTCTTCTGGACTCCCGGCCGCGGGCTCGTAACCTAGCGTAAATAGCCTTTCCGTTACCTCCTGCCTGCCTAGCGCTTCACGCGATGCCGCATTAAGGGACGCAATGGCCGCCGCTGGAGTCTTGGCGGGTGCCAGCAATCCCAGCCAAGCCGTCATCTCAAAGCCAGGAAAACCGGATTCTGCTATCGTCGGGACTTCGGGCAGTAATAAAGACCGGGCTAACCCCGTCACGGCGAGTCCCCTTAGCTTTTCCAGCTTTATTAGATTAAGCGCTGAGGGAAGACTGCTGAAGGTAAAAGTGACGCGGCCTCCGACCAAATCCAGGATCGCGGGAGCGCTGCCCTTATACGGTACATGAACCATGCTGATGCGGGCAGCACCTTTAAGGAGTTCAGCCGCAAGATGCGAGGGCGACCCGATCCCCCCGGAAGCAAAGACCACCTTATCTCGCCCTGATCGTCCTAGTGCAACCAGTTCTCCCACTGACTTGACCGGCAGCGAGGCGTTTACCACCAGTATTTGAGGGTTTTTCGTCAACAAACCAATCGGCGCAAAATCGTTGATGGGATCAAAAGGAACGGCGTACAACGCTGGATTAGTCACATGATTAATGATCGCAGTTACGATCGTGTAACCGTCCGGAGCGGATTTGGCGACAATATCCGTACCGATTATTCCACTCGCGCCAGACCGATTGTCGACGACAACGGATTGTCCTAAGCCGGCCGACATCGATGGCGAGATTACCCGCGCTGAGATATCGGTACCACCCCCCGGTGGAAACGGCACCACCATCCGTATTGACTTGGCGGGGAATATATCCGCGCCAAGCGCCGTGTTGGCGAAAATGAAGCCGCCGACCGCTAATAACAAGGCGGTTAGCGATATACTTCTTACTCGAGGCCACCAGCAGAAGTAACCAAGGTGGCTCGTTATGTGGCCGCAAATCGGTATCCTCATTCTTAGCTCCTTTCCATCGCTGATAGACTGCGCGTTTTTATTCCAGACCTTCAGGAATCCTCTTGGATTGTAGCAGCCTGTCGGACTTAACAGTCCGTACAGGCTGCTGAAAGTGCGTCGCCAAAGGATTGGCGACCTACAAATATGTAAGTAAGTACCAAATAACATGGCCTGCTCCAGCGCGTAATCATCAGATTCGTTCATAAAGCAGTCGCCATCGATCAGAATGCCGGCCCCATCGCTCTTCGGGACCGGATTCTTGACATTGGTCGGAACGGCCTTGACACAGACTACGATATTCACAGCGCAAGATCCTCCTATTCCATCGACTATGCGAGACGGGAACTGACCTGCAAGACGACGGGCTTCACGCGAGAACCGGCTGCTCGCCCGCGGCGTTTTTTCCCGCAATCCGGCCGAACGCCAGGGCCTCGCTCACGTTCCCGGCGCCGGGATAATTTCGGTGCCACAGCGAGCCGAGCTCGCCTGCGCTGTACAGGCGCTTGATGGGGTTTCCCCAAACGTCCAGTACCTGAGCCCTGGCGTTTCTCTTTGGCCCTCCTTGGGTATTGAAAAGGCAGGGCCATATCGCGATGGCATAGTAGGGGGATCTTCCAATGGGAACGAGCGTATCCGCCGCGCGGCCGTGTTCCGGGTCATATCCGCTGACACATTGCAGGTTGTAATGCGCGACCGTCCTCTGCAATTGATCGGGCCGAATATTGATTTGATACGCAAGGTCGGCGATGTTTTCTGCTGCCTTAATCCAGCCTTTACGGATCTCACCACTGTTATCCGGGCTCCATTGATAAACATCGCTTACTTTTCCATGGTCTGTTAAGCCTACCATACCTCTCATGCGCGTATCCTCATCGAAGATAACATAAGACGGAGTCCTCGTCCTTTTGAGCGTCTTCGTATCAATGTAGGAAGTCGGCGCCCACATAAGGTGCGCGTCAGTGCCGGTCTCGTCGATGAACCTTTGTCCCAGTTGATCCACGTAGATGAATCCGGCGGACGGCATGGAGTGCCTGATAGCGAAGCCGAATTCCGGGAACTTATAACCCAAATTCACTGCTGCGCCGTTCATGTGCCAGAGATCCGCCCCGATCTCTGCGGCCAGACGAATGCCGTCTCCCGTATTTCCAGGATTGCAGAGGCCGAAGTAACGCTGCCCCAGGTAATTGAGGTGCATCGATTGGTCATACTCAAAACCCCCGCAAGCAAGAATGACACCTCGCCTGGCCCGCACTTTGACATCCTTGCAGGCGCTCGCGGCAACAACACCGGTCACCCCTTCGCCTTTTTCAACCAATAGCCGCTTAACGGGGGAGGAGTACAGTATCTCAATGCTCTTCGCCGCCACGTTGCGTGAGAGAACTCCCCACAAGTCAATTCCTCCGGCGGCTCCCGCGCCTTTGACCCGCGTCCTGAGGCCTATCCCCTCAGCCCCTCGGATGCCGGGAAAAGCCGCCAAGGGAACAGCTATGGGGAATCGTGAATCTATAGAAGGTGATCTAGGAACGATCTCCCCTCCGAGCCCCCCCACCCACTCGGAGTTCCGGCTACTCTCCCTGACGAAGGTCTCCACGACATCGCGTTCCGTCGTCCCATCACAAAGGGTTTCAATATAGTCCGCAGCCTTATCCATATCCAAATAAGTTCGCATGGTGCCACCGGAGTATTTCGTGTTGCCGCCGCCCTCGGGATTCTTCTCCAGGACAAGAACTTTCGCACCCGCGTCAATCGCCGCAAGTGCCGCCGCAGCTCCTGCACCACCATAACCCACGATGACAACATCCGCTTCATAATCCCACATAGCTCTGTCTCTCCTTGATGTGACCGTCGCAGTCATTTAGATGCGCTGTGTTATAAGCATGTCATAATTGTGCGCAATAAGTAGCTTGGCACTGAGCTTCCGGCAAAACTCCCCGCCTGAGCGGGATTAACCGCCGGAAGCAGCGGCTATCGCTGGCGTGCCGGTTGGACGACCCACCGATGGCAATCAGCCTATCAATCCAGAGTTAGAATTAGTAATTCGCCACGCACACCTGCTGGCCCATCGCTTCTTTCCTACTCACTGGCGCAATGGAAGTTTCGCCTCTCGAATGACCTTCCTCCATTTATTCACTTCGTTCTCTACATGGCGTGCGTACTCTTCTGGGCTTCCGGTCGCAATCTCAATTCCTTGATCGAGCATTCTTTTTTCCACTTCGGGCAAGCTCAAAATTCTCACAATTTCGCCATTAAGACGCTTGACGACCTCGGCCGGAACGCTCCGCGGCGCATGTACACCGTACCAAGTGCTGAGATAAAAATTCCGGATACCCTGCTCATCGAACGTAGGGACTTCGGGGGCGATCACCGATCTCTTGGGACTCGCGACGGCTATGAGCTTCAAGCGCTTTGTGCCTATGTACGGCTTAGCCGACGAGACTGTAATGAACGCCATGTCCACTTCTCCGCCAATCACCCCTATCAGCGCAACCGCAGCGCCTTTGTATGGAACATGGGTCAACTTGATCTTCTCGTTCAGTCCCAGCAGCTCACCTCCCAAGTGACTGAACGCTCCCGCCCCAGCCGACCCATAGGTAAGGATTCCTGGTTTCTGCTTGGCGAGCCTGATGAGATCACCCACGGAATTAGCTGGTACTACAGGATTCACAACCAACACCTGGGCGTTTGAGCCGATTTGCACTATCGCAACGAAATCACGTACAAAGTCGTACACCTGCTTAAATAAGATCCCCGCGATGGCATTGGGACTAGAGGCCATTAACAGCGTGTAACCATCGGGCGGAGATTTGGCTACTCTTTCGGCTCCAATATTCCCGCTCGACCCGGTGATGTTTTGCACGACGATTTGCTGCCCCAAGCTCTCACTCAGTTTCTGAGCGATAATTCGCGCGGAAAAATCAGTCCCTCCGCCGGGAGAAAACGGGGCGACGAGCAGAATCGGCCGGCTTGGGTAGGTTTGAGCGTGCACCAAGCCTATAGAGGCTAACGGAACAAACGCCGCCAAAAAGCGCGCCACGAGATTGCTAAATTGCATTTTCATTTTCACTCCTCTCTACGCCTTGAAAATGTTTTGTGCGACGGGCATTGGTGTACATTTAGAACGCATGCATGCTCCCAGCGATCTAAAATGATCCAAGATTACCCACTTACCTTGCAGAGGACCCATACTTAAGTGAAAAGTACGAATTGTGACTAGCCCGCAAGCGGCATCAGGACTGGCGCGTTACCTTCGACCGGCGGGAACTTGTCTACGGTGAGAGCCATGCCGAGGATGAAATAATACCCCATCAGAGCGAGCAGATCGACGAGGCCTGATTCACCATATTCATCAACCACTGAGGCAAAGGTCGCGTCGCTGATGTTTTTTCCTTCGAGCAGAGTCACGCAGAAATCATAGATGACAGTCTCGTCCGGCTGCAGATCGGTTGGCCGCTGCCCTGCCGCAATTTGGTCCAGGGCGGAAACGCTGATGCCGGTTTTGATCGCCGCCGGGTAGTGCACCGACCATGCATACTGCGCCGTCAAACGCCGCGCCATGATGACGATGACCAGTTCCTTCAGACGCTGCGGAATGTCGCTCTTGAAACGCACATACTCGCCCAGCTGCTCGAGGGGGCCGGCCACACCTACACTGCGCACAAATACATTCCATCCTCCTCCACGTTTACGCGTGGGGCCGGACATCGCGCGCTCTGCGATACGCCGCTGCTCGGTTGACATCTCATCAATGGTTAGAAACTTGAAGCGAGTATGCGCCATGGTATCCATCCGACAGTGATAGTGTAGCCGAAGCCGCCCCAAAAAATTTCAGTTTGAAACAAAAGCTAGCAAAGAAGGCGTGAAGTGTCAATTCCCACGCGTTACTAAATAAACACCAAGCGAGCTGCCTACCTTGCCTTTTTCACAAGCGATCCGCACAAGATCTGATTTAGTCCAACACGAAGAGGGCCAGTATTTCTTGCACGTTCTTCATATCTTCCAGATGCCAGAGCTGACTCAAAGCGTTATTTGCCCGGGTTTGCCCCATCACCGGTTCCGCCAATCTTCGGAACTTCGCCTCGATCTCCTGATCGCTCATAGGGTTCTTGGGATGCCCTTTGGCGTAACGGATTTCCCGAACGTACTGCTGTCCGGATCTTGTGGTAACTGTGATACGAAAGGGGTAGGCCTCCGGCCATTGCATGTTGCACTCTTCAGTAGTCCGCACTTCAATCTTCTGCATCAACGCATGTATATTAGGATCCCTGATGCGCTCCTCAGCGAAGTCATCGAGCCAGAATGTCCCTCTGGTTAGAGCCACGGCCACCACGTAAGGGATACTATGGTCGGCTGTCTCCCTGCTGGTGGGGTTCCACTTGTCACGAGTATCGGCGGCAACATAAACGGCATTATCGTAGGTTTCTATTTCTATCTTCTCTATCTCGGCCAGTTTTCCTTCAAGCGCTTTGTGCAGTTCGAGCGCTGGGGTAATAGAACACTGGGCCTCATAGTCGCTGGGGAAACACTTGAGCTTGTCGGTTTCAATAGCAAATGGTTCGCCATTCCCGCCAAAGGCTGGTAATTCAAATGATGCGCCAAGCTGTTTTTTGAATCCCCGTGGTCCGTCAAATGGCTCAAGTGGTCCGGTCATACCCCAGCGAGCCATCATTGTGGCAAAAATGCCGTTTCGTGCGGCATTCGGCGCACTGCAGCCTTTCCACATCGAGAGCTGACCTACTCGCGTCTGATTCATGGCTGCGTTAGGGATGACCGCTAAAGATAACGCGTTTGCCATTTGTTCTTTATTCAGCCCCATGACTTTGGCTGCTCCGAGCGCGGAAGCAAGACCCACATAAATGGCATTGTCCCAGCCATTCATTCTGATGGCCCTGGAGACTGCTCCAAAGTGATCCTGCAGCTCGTAAGCGATGACGATACCGACGATAGCGGTTTTTAAATCGGCGCCGGCATATTCTGCCGCCGACAGTACCGGCATGATGTTATCGCTGGGGTGACCGCCCTTTATAGTGGTATCGTTAAAGTCCAGATAACGCGCCATCACCCCATTGGCAAAGGCTGCGAGTTCCGGGGCACTCTGATGCCGGGTACCCAGAACCGTAGAGCCTGGGGTAGATACCACCTCCAAAGCGTGTCCGCGTGCAAATTTAGGAGGATCCATGTAATAGCAGCCCATTGCACAACCCAAAGTATCGATAACGCGGCGTTTTACCTGTTCCACCACACGCTCGGGAAGTTCCTGATAAGTGAGTGCAGCACCATAGTCACTTAGAAAATCCAGAATACGATCCATGATCTAACCTCCTTATTTGTTTTCATTACCCGAGTCCCGATCCGAATACTAAAAGTTGTTGAAGCGTCGGCGATGCGTGTATGATTCAGGAACGTATTATAATGAGCTTCCTGCAAAACTATTTCTACCCCATTCGGCGGTTAATCCCGCTCAGACGGGGAGTTTTGCAAGAAGCTCGCGAGTTTGACGAGCTGGCAAAACTGATCAAAGACCTGAACCTCAAATTGTGAAGGAAGTCCATGAAAACCTCTGACCGAGTCGCGCTGATCACGGGTTGCGGAAAAGCAAAAGGCATAGGAGCAGCCACGGCACGTGCGCTGGCTGCGTCCGGTGTTACGGTGGTCGTAACCGATGTAACGTTACGAGGTGTGGCCAACGCCCACGATGCGCAGACCGATACCGATCAATCCTGGCGGGGGCTGGAAACTCTGGTGGGCGAGATCACCGCGGGCGGGGGTACCGCGTCCTGGGGACAGGGAGATGTATCCTCCGAAGCGGATGCGGCACGCATGGTCGCCGAGGTTCTGGCGCGGTACGGGCGGCTGGACATACTCGTTAACAATGCCGGCGCTCCACACGGCCGGGATCGCACCAATATCGAGGATGTGCCTCTGGAGGCGTGGGAGCTCGTGATGGGGGTCAACGCCCGTGGCACATTCTTGATGTCCCGCGCCGCTGTGCCCCCCATGCGCAAGCAGGGATGGGGACGCATCATCAGCATGTCTTCGGGTTCCGCCAAGCATGGCCGCAAGCATAGAGCGGTCTACTCGGCATCCAAGGCGGCCATTGTAGGTTTTACCCAATCATTGGGTGTGGAGCTTGCGCCGTACGGGATCACGGTGAATGCAATCTGCCCCGGCCCCATACTCACCGCGAGGGCGCTGAGCACGGCGCGGCGGGAATCGGGACTCGCCGAAACCGAGGCGAAGCTTGCCGAAACCGCCAGCCGCATTCCGGTTGGCCGGTATGGGCGCCCGGAGGAGGTTGCCGCTATGGTGCTTTTTCTTGCTTCCGACGCAAGTTCGTTCGTGACGGGACAGGCTATCAGCGTATGCGGCGGGACATCCTCGTAGTCAGTCAATCTAAAGGCTCGTTTTTGTATTCAACGTGTTCACGCCAAGAGGGAGGAGTGTGACGTCACTGGACACGAATGTTTACTTCCTTGATGAGCTTGCCCCACTTCGCGCTCTCCCTCTTGAGGAACTCGGCGTACTCCTGGGGCGTACTGGCCATCGCTTCGTAGCCGTCGCGCATGAGGCGTTCTCTTATGTCGGCGCGCTGAAGGATATTCACCATGTCTGCATTGAGCCTGCGCACGATCGGCTGCGGCGTCCGCGCCGGTGCGACAAACCCGGAGGTCGCGCCGGATTCGTAACCGGGCAGGCCTGAAGCGGCGACCGTCGGCAGGTCGGGCGCGAGAACTGAAGGCTGCGCCGAAGTGATCGCCAACGCCTTCAGCCTCCCCGATCTGATGTGCGGCGCCACCGAGATAGCGGTGGCGAACATTATGTCAACCTGCTCTGCGATCAGACCTAGCACCGCCGCCGACGCACCTTTATACGGGATATGGACGATGTTCACTTTCCCCATGTACTTGAACAGCTCGGCGGCGAGATGCGGCGTGGCGCCGCTGGCGCCCGCCGCGTAGTTGAGCTTACCGGGCTGGGATTTGGCGAGGGCGATCAGATCAGCTACGGACTTCACCGGAAGCGACGGGCGCACCACAAGAAGATTGGGACCATGTGCCGCGAGTACGATCGGGGCGAAATCTCCGAGCGAATACGTTGCCTCCGCTATGAGCAGTGGAATCGTGATGAAATTGGTGGTCGCGATCATGATTGTGTAACCGTCTGGCGTGCTGCGCGCCACCGTCTGTATGCCGATGAGGCCGCTCGCGCCGGAACGGTTGTCGACGACGACCTGTTGTCCCAGGCTGTGCGTGAGGTTCTGCCCGACGAGACGCGCCATAATGTCCGTGCTGCCGCCCGGCGGGGAGGGGACGATCAGCCGTATTGGCTTCGTGGGGTAACTCTGGGCAAAGATGGTGGTCGCGATGCACCCCGCCAAAGCGATCCCGACTGCAGCCGTGCAACAACATGTCCGTATCGGCGTCATGCGCCACCTCCCCAGCATTTGATGTTCGTCATACCGGCTTATTCTCTCGTGCCCACTGCGAGCCATAATATAATGTAGCTATACAGGGGGCTCTACAGGGGGCTCTCCTCTCAGCGCTCAGGTGGCTATCGCCATGATGCCGCCACGAAGACGCTACTTTATCTTCTCCCCCCGAGTCAAGGGAAGGGGGAGCCGACTGCAGCGGGTTGCAGGGCAACCATAAGGCGTGAGAGCGGGAGGGCGGAAGGGCGTGAGAGCGCGAGGGCGTGAGAGCGAAAAAACCACTTGCGACCTCACGACTTCACGACTTACGGCTTTTCTCTGGCGGAACGACGCCCCCGCCGGCGTTTCCGGCACGTCCGGTTACGAAAACGCTTTTTCGGCCAGCTCGCCGTAGAACCGCCGGCATAGACGCCGGCGTGTCTCATCGGGCGAAAGGCCGGCAGGGAAGGACGCGAGCACGAGTTGGCGGGCCGTATCGAACATTTCGGCTGCGATGCGAACGCGCTCTTCCGGCAGCATGCCGGCGTAGCGCTTCGCCACCATCAGCCCGGATTCACGGCTCGTGTCGTTCACCGAATAACTCCTCCAGTGGTGATCGGACAACACAGCATCAGCCCGGTCCTGCCGTTATACGCTGCGGGTGAAAGTACTAGCGCTGGCCGATGGCCGGCCTGCTCGTGCCCCGCCTGCGGCGTGAAGTTGAGCCACACCACGTCGCCACGGCGCATCCCACCGCTTACAATAGATCGCGGACGAAGGCGCCATGCTCACCATCCGAAACCTCAGCAAATCCTACGGCGGCGCGCGCAAGCGCCCGGTGCTGCGCGGCGTCGATCTCGAGCTCGCGCGCGGCGAATACATCGCGATCATGGGCGAATCGGGCATCGGCAAGTCCACCCTGCTGAATCTCATCGCCGGGCTCGATACGCCCGACTCGGGCAGCGTCACGCTCGACGGCGTCGAGCTCACCGCGCTCGACGACGATGCATGCACCGTGCTGCGCCGCCGCCATATCGGTTTCGTGTTCCAGGCGTTTCACCTGCTGCCGCACTTGACCGTGGAGCAGAATGTCGCACTGCCGTTGCGGCTCAACGGCGAGGCCGAGTCCGCGGCGTGCGTCCGCGCCGTCGAAATGCTGGCCGGTGTCGGGCTCGCGGACTACGCGGACAGTTATCCGCGCGAGCTGTCCGGCGGGCAAATGCAGCGCGTCGCCATTGCCCGCGCGCTGGCGCACCGCCCCAAGCTGGTTCTGGCCGACGAGCCCACGGGCAATCTCGATCCTGAAACCGCCGCGCAAACGCTCGAATTGCTGCGCCAACAGATCGCGGCCAACGCCGGCGCCGGCATCCTGGTGACCCATTCCGCCGCTGCCGCCGCCACCGCGCAGCGCGTGCTCGCGCTGACCAGCGCCGGCTTGCAGCCCCGGGACGGACGATGATCGCCGCAAGCCGCGCCTGGCGCGCGGGATTCACCGCGGCGGTCGCGGCCCCGCTGAAGCACCAGCCCGGGCGGCTGCTGCTGGCGGTGCTCGGGATCGCGCTCGGGGTCGCTCTCGGCGTCGCCGTGCATCTCATCAATGCGAGCGCGCTGAATGAATTCAGTCTCGCGGTGCACAGCCTTGCCGGCGAAGCCGACATTGTGATTCGCGGCCCGCGCGAGGGTTTTGCCGAAGACGTCTATGCGCGCGTCGCGCGGCTGCCGGAAGTGCGGTCCGCCAGCCCTGCCGTCGAAATCGATGCGCGAGTGGCGGGCCGCGGCGATACGCTCAAAATCGTGGGCCTCGACCCTTTCCGCGCCGCGCAGGTGCAGCCGGCGCTGCTCGGCGACATTTCGGACAAGGTGCTGGAGCTGTTCGATCCGCGCGCGATTCTGCTCAGTCCCGCTGCCGCGGAAGCGCTGGGGCTCGCGACCGGCGACACGCTGGCGATACAAGTCGGCACCTCGACGGTCGAACTCTTAATCATAGGGCTGCTGCCGCCCGAGAGTTATCGCCAGCGGCTGAGCGTGATGGACATCGCCAGCGCGCAGTGGACGCTCGCGCGGCTGGGAAAGCTCAACCGCATCGACCTGCGCCTCAGACCCGGCACCGATGTCGCGAGGTTCCGCGCCGATTTGTTGGGCGCATTGCCCGCAGCCGCGCAGGCTGTCACCCCAGATCTCGAAGCCGAGCGTGGCGCAAGTCTGACGCGCGCCTACCGCATCAACCTCGACATGCTGGCGCTGGTGGCGCTGCTCACGGGCGGTTTCCTGGTGTTCGCCACGCAATACCTCGCGTTGTTGCGCCGCCGCGGCCAGCT
>JACQOI010000143.1 GCA_016202615.1 Betaproteobacteria bacterium | reverse complement strand
TGCTGGGGGCTGGCCGCGATTTTGGCCCATGGCATTGTCACAAGTCCCTGGCTTAGAGTGACTAAGCGGCGGGCCTTGCTTCGCGCCCTGAGCCAAAATCGTGCCAGCGCAGCGCGTGTTTCATTATGTTACAGGCTCTAAGAATACCACCAGAGAATCGAGACACATCAGATATATGGACACGCCCACAACCTTGCAGGCGCAAAAGCCGCGTGGACTCTACAGCAGGCAAGAGCTCACGCGGCTGATCAACCCCCGCAGCATCGCAATCATCGGCGCGTCGGCCACACCGGGCTCATTCGGTTATCGCAGCGTCGAAAATACCGGATTCGGGTACTCCGGCAAGGTTTATCCGATCAATCCCAAACATGTGGAGATTTTGGGGCATAAATGCTACGCAAGCATCGAGGATCTTCCTGAGGCTCCCGACTGCGTCGTGCTGTCGGTTGCACGCGAGCAGGTTTTGCCTTTGGTTGAACGCTGCGCGAAGCTTGGCGTTGGTGGTGCAGTGATCTACTCTTCGGGGTTCGCGGAGACCGGTAACGACGAGGGCATCGCGCAGGAGCGGCGCCTTGCGGCCGTAGCGCGGGAAAGCGGCATGCGGATCTTGGGGCCGAACTGTATCGGGATTATGAATTTCGTCAATCGCGTCGGTATGACGTTTCAGCCCGGGCTCAATGAGCTGCCCATGATTACCGGCCCCATCGGGCTTGTGGTTCAGAGCGGGGCGCTGGGTTTCATCATCGCCCAGGGAATGCAGCGCGGGCTTGGCTTTAGTTATAACGTTGCTCCTGGAAACTCCTGTGATGTGGACGTCTGCGACTTAATCAACTTTCTGATTGATGACGACACGACAAAAGCTATCGCCTGCGTGCTTGAAGGAATACGGGATGGCCGGCGCCTGGTAGACGCAGCACGCCGTGCTCTTGCCGCGGGCAAGCCGCTGGTTGTATACAAGATGGGTAACAATGATCTCAGTCGGCGCACCGCTCTGTCCCACACCGGCACGCTTGCGGGGTCACTGGCTGCCTATCAGGCGGCATTCGACCGTACCGGGGTAGTGGCTGTCGATGATTTTGAAGCCGTGCTGGAAACAGTCGCATTTTTTGCTGTTGCCGGGAAGCCATCGGCACAGGGCGTAGGAGTCATGTCGGCCTCCGGAGGGGCGGCGGTGATGGCGGCCGACAAGGCGGAACAGGTCGGTCTCTTGCTGCCGCCGCTGGCGCCTCAAACTTCCGCCAAGCTACGGGAAAAAATGCCCGTCTTTGGATCGAGCGCGAATCCGTGCGACATCACGGCCGCATCATTGCAGGACATGACGATGTATGGTCATTGCATCCGCGCCTTTGCCGAGGACCCATCGTTTGCCGCGGTGGTTGTGCCAATGATGAGCGCTCACGCGCCCTCGACGGTGGAGCGTGCGGAATTTCTGTGCAAACTTGCTGGCGCTCTAAGCAAGCCGGTGTGCATCGTTTGGCTTAACGAATGGTACCAGGGGCCTGGCAGCGAAGTCTACGACCACAGCCGCGAGCTTTCTATATTCCGCTCCATCAAGCGCTGCCTGAAGACGCTCAAAGCCTGGATCGATTATCACGAGCAACGCGAAAAGCTTCTCTCGCCGCCCGCATCCCGGATTACCGGGAAGGATTGCGCCACGCGGGCCAAAGCAATCTTGTCACAATGTGCGCCGGGCCAAACGCTAAGCGAGCGGGCCTCCAAACAGTTGCTCGCCGCATACGGCATCCGGGTGACACGCGAAAAACTTGCGACCACGGACGATAATGTGGTGAAAATTGCCGAGGAAATTGGCTACCCTGTGGCACTCAAAGCCGAATCCGAGGCCATAACTCATAAAACGGAGGCCGGCGTCGTTCAGCTTCATCTCAAGAACGCCGAAGAGGTTCGTAACGCTTTCAACGCGATTCACAACGCCGCCGCACGTTTTCCCGGGAAGCCGAAGCTCAACGGAGTCCTGGTGCAGGAAATGATTATCGGCGGCGTCGAGGTTATGGTCGGCACGCGCCAGGATTCTCAATTCGGGCCGTTGATCGTCTGCGGTCTGGGCGGGGTGCTGGTCGAGATTTTCCGGGACACCGCCTGCGCGCTTGCACCAGTCGAAAAAGAACGGGCGCTCGCAATGCTCAAATCGCTCAAAGGCTACCCGTTGCTGACCGGTTTTCGCGGAAGCAAGCCGGTAAATATCGATTTACTCGCCGACACGATCTGCCGCATTTCGGAACTGGCCGCGGATCTCGGCGCGAAAATCGCCGAGATGGATGTCAATCCGATTATTGCCGGCGACGCTCGCGTAATCGCGGTCGACGCGCTCGCGGTTGTCGGTAACCATGAGGAGCAGTGATGGACACGGGCTTACGTAACCGGGTCGCGATCGTCGGCGTCGGCGAGTCCGACATCGGCAAGGTACCACACATGACGGGCCTCGGACTCAATGCGCAGGCCGCGCGGCGCGCGCTCGACGACGCCGGCCTCAAGGTCTCGGATATTGACGGGTTGCTCACCGCGTACTCGTTTACCGAGCCCTACTTCATGCTCGGCACCGTGCTGTGCGAGTACCTTGGACTGAAGCCGCGTTATTGCTCGGCACTGATCGCGGGCGGCGCCTCGCCCGCGGTGATGTTGGGGCATGCGGCCGCCGCGATAGCGCTCGGGCTCGCCAATACGGTGCTGGTGTGCACGGGCGAAAATCGGGCGACCGGCCTGAGTCGCGACGACGCGGTCTCGGCTCTCGCCGCGGCCGTCGGTCACCCGTACTTCGAGTTTCCGTATGGCCCCTCGATTCCCGGATGCTATGCGCTCATCACGCGACGCTACATGCACGAGTACGGCATAACGCGGGAACAACTCGCGCAAGTCTCGGTAACGACCCGCCGGCACGCATGCCTGCATCCGAACTCCCATATGAAAAAACCGATCACCGTCGCCGAGGTTATCCAGTCGAAACCCATTGCCGACCCGCTCAACATACTCGACTGCTGTCTGATATCGGATGCCGCGGGTGCGTTTATCGTGACCTCCGCCGAGCGCGCGCGCGATTGCAAGGCGCGGCCGGCCTATCTGCTCGGCGTCGGCGAACGGCATACCCACGAGCATATTCTGTGCGCGGAAAGCCTGGTCCATTTCGGCGCGACCGATTCGTCTTCGGCCGCCTATCGCATGGCTGGACTCGGGCCCGAGGATATCGATGTTGCCGAACTCTACGATTGCTTTTCGATTGTTCCGATCATTGAGCTCGAAGAGCTCGGTTTTTGCAAGGCCGGCGAGGGCGGCGCGTTCTACGCCGCAGGCCATGCCGAGATTGGCGGCCGACTCCCGATCAACACGCATGGCGGCATGCTATCGCACGCGCACGCCGGCGCCACTGGCGGCTTGCTCGGCATCATCGAGGCCGTAGCGCAGCTGCGCGGCGGGTTGGGCCCGCGCCAGGTCGAAGGCGCCGAAGTCGCGTTGGTGCATAACGAAGGCGGGGTTTTGTCTTCTCATTGCACCGTGATTCTTGCAAGTGAGCAGCGTTGAATAGTTCATACCTTTGGAGAACCAAACAATGTCATCAAGTAAACGTGGGCTTTATTGGGAAGATTTTGAGGTTGGTCAAACGCTCGTCACGCCGGCGCGCACCATCACCTCGACCGACATCGTCAACTTCGCCTGCCTGTCGGGCGATTTCAACGAGGTTCATACCAACTGGGAGTATTGCAAGACCACGCCATTCGGCGAGCCAATTGCTCACGGACCGCTTGTCTATGCGATTTGCGGTGGTTTGAATTACGCAAGCGGAATAAACGACGGCACATTGCTCGCGCTTCTAGGGGTCGACAAATGGCGCATGCTCTCCCCTGTCAAGCACGGTGATACGGTGCACATGGAAACCACCGTGATCGAAAAGAAGGAGACCAGCAAATCCGACCGCGGCGTAATCAAAGTCCAGCGCAAATTCGTCAATCAGAACGGTACGGTGGTGCAGGAAATGGAAACCGCACTCATGTATCGACGCCGGCCGCGATAGGCGCGCTCGGGTGTCACCCAGGGGGAGCGCAATGCTCCCGGACTCCCGCACCAGATCGCCGGCAAAATACGCGGCAGGATTCATCGAGGAGTTTCAGGACTTGATGGGCCAATCCGATCTCCTGCGGCGCCTGCTGATCCCACCGAGCTTTTGGCAAGGAGAACAGAAAGAGGGAACAAGCGCTTTTCTGGAAAAGCGCAGACCCGACTACTCGCGCTTCCGCAAGCCGGAGTGAACTGAAGGGGCAGGATGAACGAAACCAGGACATTAGCTGACTGGGTTGCGACACTTCGTTACGAAGATATTCCCGAAACCGTCCGCGAGCATGCGAGGCGGTTCATCCTCGACAATCTGGGATGCCAGATTGCCGGGGCAACCGTTGCATGGAGCAAGACCTACTATGACGTGATCCGTGGAACGCGCAGCGGCACTCATTCAACGGTTACCTACTTCGGCGACAGGCTTGCCCCGGACGACGCGGCATTCCTGAACAGCGCCTTCAATCACGCCAACGAAACCGACGACACGCACCTAAAGAGCCCGACTCACCCCGGCAGCATTGCCGTCCCCGCCGCTGTCGCCATGGCGGAATACGCAAAAGCGGACGGCAAAGCGCTCGTCGCGGCAGTGGTCGCGGCCTACGAGGCGCAGATTCGCATATCGTGGGCGTGCTCTCCCCACCTTCTTTATCGAGGCCATCACCCGCCGCCCGGAGTCGGCCCGTTTGGTGCCGCAGCCGCGGCAGCGCTGCTGATGCGTTTCGATTCCGGAAGAACGATCAATGCCTTCGCCATCGCGGGCAGTCATTCGGCGGGATTGATGGAGTTCACGAAGACCGGCGGTTCCGTCAAGCGCATTCACAGCGCGCTGGCGGCGCAGGCCGGCGTGCGGGCTGCCTTGTTCGCCGGGGCCGGCATTACGGGACCTCAATCGATCCTGGAGGGACAAAAAGGATTCTGCAAGGTCTTTGCGGGCGAATACAGCCTCGATCGCCTGACGGAAGGGCTCGGCACGAAGTATCACATGCTCGACAACGCCCTGAAGCTCTATTCATGCTGCCATCACATTCATGCCCCGTTCGATGCGCTCGATCTCGTGCGCGACCGGGAAGGCCTGAAACCTGAAGAGATCAAGTCCATTACGGTCTATACGAACAGCGAGCCCATCCTGAGCTACATCGGGTCCATCGTCGAGCCGGAAGACGTTCTCGGAGCGCAGTTCAGCCTGCCGTTTTCGGTCGCGATGCGGCTGCACCATGGCGGCCGCGGTGTAAATGGTGGGAACGGTTTTTGGGACTATCTCAAGGTGAATCTCAAGGACCCGAAGATCCTCGCTACCGCGCGCAAGGTCAAATGCGCCGTCGCGAAAAACAACGAGTGGGCGCGCGTTGACAAGGGGGCGGGTATAGAGATCGAAACGACCGATGGTCGCCGTATCAAGGAGATTGTGCCGTTCCCCAAAGGTTTCCCGGAGAATCCCATGTCTGCAGACGAAGTGAAGGAGAAATTCCATTCTCTCGTCGATCCGGTCCTGCCCGGCGGCAGGTCGCGGGAGATCGTCGATGCAGTCGATAACATTGAGCGCATGGAAAACATCGATGACTTAGTGCGACTTCTGGTAGCGCCACCGGCGAAACGCCTGACCACCGTGGTCGGTGGCGAGCGTTAGACCTGTTCAACCAACGATTGGAGGATATTATGAAACAGCCGGTAAAGACGCTTGTTTTGTCTCTGGCGCTTGGCGCAGCGTTCCCCGTTGCGGGGGCGGGTTTCCCGGAGAGAAATATTCGCTTTATCGTGCCGTTCGGACCAGGGGGCGGTACCGATTTTTTCGCGCGCATTGTCGGTGCCAAGTTGACTGAGATCCTGGGCCACCAGGTCATTATCGATAATCGGCCTGGTGCCCAAGGCAATATCGGTACTGCGTTGGGAGCCAAAGCGGCGCCGGACGGCTACACGGTCACGCTCGGCCATATGTCAATATTGGCCCTGAACCCACATCTCGATAGCAATCAGGGGTTCGACGCACTTCGGGACTTTGCTGCGGTTGCGCGCGGCACCGCAGCACAATGGGTCATGCTGGTTACCCCTTCCTTGCCCGCGAAAACCGTGAAGGAGCTGGTGGCACTCGCAAAACAAAGACCTGGCAAGCTGAGTTATGCGGCTACGGCCACCACAGGGCAGATTTTGGGCGAACTCTTTAAGATCGCCACGGGCACCGATATTCTGCATATTCCATACAAAAGTACGACGCCTGCGTTTATCGATTTAATGGCCGGCACTGTTGACATGTATATTTCGAGTCCGGTTGGGGCGCTGCCGCATATCAAAGCCGGGAAGCTGCGCGCCGTGATGATTGTGGGCCCCAAACGGGATACTACGCTGCCGAACGTGCCGAGCGCCGTGGAAGCGGGCGTGCCGGACCTTGGTGTAACCGGCTGGTATGGAGTGATCGTACCCGCCGGGACGCCACGTGAGGTGATCGTCAAGCTTAACGCGGGCATTGTTAGCGGGCTCAGTCAGCCTGACATGCGCGAACGCTTGCGCGCAGGCGGAATAGAGGTTTCGCTGAGCACGCCGGAGGAATTCGATCAACAGATACGTGCCGACTTCAAGCGCTGGGAGAAGATCGTGAAGGCGGTGAAGGCTACCGGGGCTGAGTTGCGATAAGTATATCAACCACGCGGACAGCCCGGGCCGGGCGGTTAGCAAATTCGAGGCGCTGAGGCGCGCTCAGTCTTCCAAGTGGGGAAGTTATTGTTGTCAATTCTACGGGACTCAAAAGAGCTCAACTAAATGGATGCTACTACTCGCCGGCTCGTTGATTACGCAATGGGGGCGGAGTTTCGCAATCTGCCTGGTGAAGTCGTACATGAGTGCAAGCGCAGGCTAATTGATACTCTTGCGTGCGTAGTCGGCGCCTACGACGCGCCGCTGAGCCAAATGACTCGCGCAGTCGCAAAGCGATATACGGGAACACCATCAGCGACCGTCTTGGGATGCTCGTGGCAGACGACGGTTGAGATGGCCGCATTCGCGAACGGTGTGATGTTGCGCTATCTCGATATGAGCGACATGTATCGCGGCAAGAACTCGGGGCATCCGAGCGACTTGATCGCCCCGGTGCTTGCCGTTGCCGATGCGCTGGGCGCGGGCGGCGCCGCGGCAATCAATGCTATCACGCTTGCTTACGACGTCTATTGCAGTTTCTGCGAGACCATCGCCATTAAGTCCAAAGGGTGGGATCAACCTGTTTACGGCGTAGTGGCGTCTGCCCTCGGTGCGGCAAAACTGCTGGGCCTAAACCATGAGCAGACGGCGCAGGCGGTTGCGCTGGCTCTTGCGCCTAACATGGCGCTGGCGCAAACACGCCGCGGCGAGCTGTCGAACTGGAAAGGGTGCGCCGGGGCAAACGCGTCGCGTAACGGCATTTTCGCTGCGCTTTTGGCGCAGGAAGGTTTCACCGGACCGAGCGCGGTTTTCGAAGGAAAAGGCGGGCTATGGGACGTCGTGGGCCCCTTCGAATGGCAGCCTGCCGCGGGCGGGGACATACCGCACAGGATTACCAAGACGAACCTGAAGTCCTTCCCGGTATGCTATCACGGACAGTCAGCGGTTTGGGCGGCGCTGGATGCGCGCAAGCGCTTCCAAGTGAGCGAGATCAGCGAGATCAACGTTGAAACGTATCGGCGAGCGATAGAGGAAATGGCGAATGACCCCACGCGTTGGGCGCCGACTACTCACGAATCCGCAGATCACAGTCTGCCGTATGCGGTGGCGGTGGCATTGCTGGAAGGCGAGGTGACTGCCGCGTCGTTCTCCGACGAAAACTTGAAAGACCCCATGGTTGCGGATCTCATGCGCAAGACAAAAGTCAGTGAGGATCCCGGCCTGTCGGCTCAGTATCCGGCGTGGGCGCCAAGTCGGTTGACGATCCGTTTGGCTACGGGTGAAGTTGTCAAGGCTGAGGTAAAAAGCCCAAGAGGCGACAGCACAAACCCGATGGATGATAAAGAAGTGGAGGCGAAGTTCCGTTCCATGTATCGCGGGTACGGAGATGAAAAGCAAAGCCGGACGATTCTGCAATCGCTGTGGAATTTCGACCGCGCCCAGAATGTGCGTGACGTATTAGGGCTTTTTGTTTCACGAGTCAATGATTCATCGGGCCGGAACGACTGATCGTCCGGAGGTAACATGAATAAACCCGTTCGCCAGGAAGACACCATGATCGCAGACAGCCTGTCTCGATTTGTTGGCGGCAGCACGCTTGATTCTATTCCGGAAGAGATCCGAGAGCGTGCGAAATACCTGATGCTCGATGCGATTGGCGTTGCCTACGCTGCTTCAACCTATGACTACTCACTCAAGACATTCAACGCGTTGCACGGCAGCTTTGGCGGGGGCGACAGCGATGTCATCGGTTTTTCGAAACGGCTGGCGTTGCGCGATGCCGTGCTGATGAACGGCGCCTTGATCCATGGGCTGGATTTTGATGACACGTATACCCCAGGCCTGCTGCACGCGACCTCGAGCTGCTTTCCGTGCGCGTTAGGCATGGCTGCCTCGCTGCGGCGACCCGGAAGCGACCTGCTGGCCGCTTACATTTTGGGAATGGAGACGGCTGCGCGCATTTCAGCGGTGTCCAAAGAAAAGCTTACCCACATTGGTTTTCATCCCAGCGGTGTGGTCGCGGCGTTCGCCTGTGCGTTGATTGCCGGGCGTTTGCACGCATTGACCAATGAGCGGCTCACGATGGCGCAAGGCATTGTGCTGAGCATGGCATCGGGTACACGGGAATACAGCACCGACGGTGCGTGGTCGAAGCGCCTACACCCGGGCTGGGCGGGCGTTGCAGGGATTACCGCCGCAGCGTTGGCGAAGGGGGGGTTCGTGGGGCCGCGAGCCGCCTACGAAGGGCGTTTTGGCTTGTTCGCCACGCACCTGGGCGCCGCATCCGGATACGAACCCGGGATAGCGACAGCCAAACTTGGCGCCAAATGGGAGATGGTGCAGGTCGCGGTCAAGCCGTTCCCCGCGTGCCAACTGACCGTTTCGTGTCTTGATGCGGCGATTGCGATCGCGACCCGGCACCGGATCGATCCCAAGGATGTGGCGAACATTCAAGCCTTGATTCAGAAGCACGCGGTGAATATTGTGTGCGAGCCGGTGGCAAGCAAACGCCGTCCGAAAAACAGTTACGCTGCCCAGTTCAGCATTCCGTGCACAGTGGCGTGCGCCCTCATTCACAAGAAATTCGGGCTGGCGGAGCTGGAACATTACCGCGATCCGGAGATCCTGGCGCTCGCCGACAAGGTCGATTACAGCATCGACCCGACGCCGGGAATACCGCAACATTACAATTCGGGCGAAGTCATCGTCACAATGAAAAACGGTCAGACGTTTAGTCATCGCGAACAGATCAATCGGGGGGGCGCAGATCGGCCGATGAGCGGCGACGAAATCGTCTCCAAGTTCATGCAAAACGCCGTGCTCGTGCTGCCTCACAGCAAAGCGGAACAGGTGAGGGATGCAGTTCTAAGTATTGATCGCATGCCGGACGTGCGTTCGCTGTCTCGTGCGTTATCATTAGGAGAATAAATTGACAAAAGAACATGACGTAATCGTTGTCGGTAAAGGAAATGCTGCGTTATGCGCAGCGCTTGCTGCGCGAGAAAATGGCGTAAACGTAGTGATGTTTGAGGCAGCTCCGGAGGAAGAATCCGGTGGCAACAGCCGATATGCCGGTGGCCTGATGCGTGCTGTCTATGAGTCTGTTGAAGATCTTAAGCGGGTCATGGAACTCACAGAAGAGGAGGTCGCCAATACCGATTTCGGCACCAACACCAAGGAAGAGTATTTCGATGATCTTTTCCGCGTGACGAATTATCGCACGGATCCCAATCTTTCGGAGACGCTGGTCACCAACAGCTTCGACACTTTAGTGTGGCTGCGCTCCAAGGGCGTGCGGTTCTTGCCTGTTTACTGGCGCCAGTCAGGTATGGTGAACGGCAGGCGAGTGTTCTTCGGGCGGTTGCCGTTCGAGGTTTCCGGCGCGGGCGCGGGTTTGGTGCAATTTCTCGACGCGGCCGCGGCTAAAGCGGGCATTAAGGTCTTCTACGAAACGCGCGCCACGGATCTCATATACGACGGCGAGCGCGTTCAGGGCGTACGGGCTCGGCAAAAAGGCAAGGCCGTCGAGTTCAGGGCTAAATCCGTAATACTCGCCTGCGGCGGCTTCGAAGCGAATGCCGAAATGCGTTCTCGCTATCTCGGCCTCGACTGGGACGTCGTGAAGGTGCGCGGCACGCGCTTTAATATGGGTGCTGGGATCAAGATGGCGCTCGACATCGGCGCTGCGCCCTATGGCAATTGGACCGGCTGTCATGCGACCTGCTGGGACCGCTACGCACCAGAATTCGGTGACGTGGATGTTGGCAACCAATTCCAGAAACACGCCTACATCTTCGGTTTGATGATCAACGCCGACGGCAAACGCTTCGTCGATGAAGGTTTTGAGTTTCACGCGTTCACCTACGCCAAATATGGCAAAGACGTTCTGAAGCAACCCGGCCAATTCGCATGGCAGATATTTGACTCCAAGATAACCGACGACATGCTGCCCACAGAATACCGAACCAAGTTCCTGACTAAAGCTACTGCGAATACTCTTGAGGAACTTGCGCCAAAGCTCGATGGTGTGAATCCCGAAACATTCCTGAAGACTGTACAGGAGTACCACGCTGCCGTGCGCAGGGACGTGCCCTTCCAGCAAACTGTTAAAGACGGAAAGTGCACCGTTGGTATCACCCCCCCTAAGTCCAATTGGGCACAGCTGCTTGATACACCACCGTTTCATGCATACGCTGTAACCTGCGGAATTACATTCACGTTCGGTGGATTGCGAATTGATTCCAAAACTGGGGAAGTGCTTGATATTGATTTTCATAAAATTCCCGGCCTCTATTGCGCGGGCGAGATGGTGGGGGGAGTTTTTTACGGTAACTATCCCAGCGGTACCGGACTTGTTTCCGGCGCGGTGTTCGGCCGCATTGCCGGCGCGAGTGCTGCAGCGGCGGCAAAGTCAAAAGGTTAGCGGCCCCGAACCTGTGTGCTCCGCAAATATTTGCGTCGTGCGAATTCCGCCTGGATTGTAATGAGTGACCCGCCCCTTCAAGACTAATCGAAGGTGCGCCTCCGACAGAGGTATTATTCCATTTCGCAATCAAAGATGAAATATCGTAGGGTGCGCCGTGCGCACCGGCAGTCATGGTGCGTGGAACGCACCCTACAAAATTATTGTTGTTTTGAACGCAAATGGGAATTAGTCCAGACACCCGCGCCGAATCGTCCCGATCACCCGCTCGCAGATCGCATTCGCCTTTACATGGTTCTTCAAGAACGTTGACCAGTGCTTCTCGCCATTGGAAGAACTTCGCAAGGACAGCCAAGCTAATCCGGCTCGCCGCATCTGGCCGGCGTGGCTGAATACCACGCTCTTTGAATAGCGCAAGCTGCCGGCGAAGGAAAAGATTCTCTGCTTGGACCGACCGCATCGGTCGGAACATGAGGATGATTCTCAGCTACCCGCCCGGCGGTACGGATTTTCTGGCTCGTCTGGTTGCGGATAAGCGCCACGAAAAATGGAGTCAGCCGGTGGTGGTCGATAACCGAGGGGGCGGGAAGTGTTGACAGCGTTTGTTGCCCCGGTTTCGAGCACGCCCCCTATCAAATCTGGCAAGTTGAGAGCCCTGGTCATCGCCGCCCCCAATCGCTCACCGGCGCTGCCTGATGTGCCGACGACCGCAGAAGCCGGTCTCCCAGACCTCCTGATATACGCATCCCGCGGCAAGACCGCGGGATATTGCGGCGCAGAAAAACGAAAACCACGCGCTACGCTAATGTCAAAACCGAAAACCATATTGATCCCCGCGCCAAGAGCGCGGGGAATAGCTAGTTTAACCCCGGGAAAACCATCAGCTTTGTTAATTTGCCGAGGTCCTCCAGCTTTTCTGCGTTCCAGCAAGTCTCGAATATCGTGTTAATTTGCTCTTTGCCCATATGTCAAAAAGAAAAATTCTTTGGGCCCCGCGGCAGAACGAACGCGCGCCGCCTGCGGGTTTCGAAGCGGCGCCTCCCGCCGATAATGTGCTGACCTACCATCCGGTGCCCGACATCGCCTGACCCGCGGGGCGAGGGGGCTGATGTTGCCATCTTCCTGCCGCGGGTGTAAGTTGTGCGGTAATTAGCGCGTAATCGCGCTTGAAGCCTGGGTAATTTCTGCGGTGGAGGCTACGGCAATGGAACATAAGAGCGTTTGTGCGAAGTCCGGCGGCTCGCGCAATCACTTCTTGCCTGCGGCGCGGCGTTTCGGCTGTGGGCGGGCCGGATTGATTTTCTTATCGTTCGGTTCGCTTGGCCGGCGATAGATTGCCGTGGGGTGAAAAATGCGGTTTAAAATGACTATCCGTCCGAGTAGGGTTCAGTCGAGGAGGACCAGATGAAGCATTCAGTTGGTCTCATCGTCGCTGCGCTCGCGCTAGCGCCGACGGCCGGCGTGCACGCGCAAAGCAGCTATCCAACGAAACCGGTGCGCGTGATCGTGCCCTTTGCCGCCGGCGGCAATCTTGATCTGGTGACGCGCGGCGTCGCTAGCCGCATGGCCGAAGGCCTGGGCCAGCAGATCGTGGTCGACAATCGCCCCGGCTCGAGCGGCCTCCTTGGCGCGCAGCTCGCGCACAAGTCGCCGCCCGACGGCTATACGCTGCTCGCGGTGCCGAACACCTTTGCCGTCGCGCCTTCGCTCGTTTCGAACGCGGGCTACGATCCCGTCAAGGATTTCGCGGGCATTTCGCTTGCCGCGCTCGTGCCGCAGGTGCTGGTCGTCAATCCCGCGCTGCCGGTGCGCACGGTGAAGGAGCTGATCGGGCTCGCCAAGTCGCGCCCCAACGAGCTCACCTACGCTTCCGCGGGCGTTGGCGGCACTGGCCACATCGCAAGCGAGCTTTTCAATCGCGCGGTCGGCATCGAAATGCGGCACATTCCGTACAAGGGCAACGCGCAAGCGATCATCGATGTGCTCGCGGGCAACGTCACGCTGATGTTCGATCAGGTGAGCACGTCGGTCGCACACGTGCGGGCCGGGAAATTGCGCGGGCTCGCGGTGACGAGTCGCAAGCGCTCCCCGCTGTTTCCGGACTTGCCGACGATCGACGAAGCGGGCGTGCCGAAATTCGAGGACGTCACGTTCAACGGGTTCGTCGCGCCCGCGGGTACGCCGCGCGATGTCCTCGTGCGCCTGCACGCCGAAGTCGTGAAGGCCGTGCGCACGCCGGCGCTGCGCAACCGCTTCATCGAACAGGGCGTCGAGTTGACGGCGAGCGCCTCGCCCGAGGATTTCAGTGCCTACATCAAGGCCGAGTTCGAGAAGAAAGCTCGCCTCGTCCGCGAAGCGGGGATACGACTCGAGTAAACGAAAGAGAACACCGCGTCGCACAAAGTCACCCCGGAATTTCGCGCGCCGCTGCATGCCTGCGAGGCGCGTTTTCGCGTGTTCGGCACCGCCTGAGATCAATAACGTTGCGGGCGCTATTTCGTCACCGCCATCACGTAGTCGGGAAGCCATGTGACGATCCCGGGGAAGACCGTGATCAGCGCGATCGCCGGCGCCAGCAATGAAAAAAACGGCAGTTACGCTTATACAACGTTTTTGCTGTCGCGCCCGCTCATGGTCTGCAACACGAACATGTTGAAGCCGAGCGGGGGCGTTAACTCTGCGATTTCGACGAGCAGCACGATGAAGATGCCGAACCAGACGAGGTCGAAGCCTGCGCTGGTGATCTAATCGAGAAGTTTGAGAAGAACGTCGCGCGGGTGTTCGGGGCTAAGCAGCAGAACGCGATTCTCGATGTTTGCCTAGATCGTAAACGGCTGGCCGCGATGCCGGTCAATGAGTTTTTCGATATGCTGTCCCTGCCGTCCGGCCCAGGCTGAAACGCGCTCGCCGTTCTTGGCACTTTACAGCAGTTTACGAATTCAACCCCGGGAAAACCATCAGCTTTGTTAATTTGCCGAGGTCCTCCAGCTTTTCTGCATTCCAGCAAGTATCGAATATCTTGTTAATTTGCTCTTTGCCCATATATTTAGAGGCCATCCCGCTGAATTTTTCTTCCAGCTCTTTATCAGTTAGAGGGTCGCCGCCATGACCGTGAAGTACGTCAATGCGCTTCTGAAAGCAGCGGCCATCCTTGGTGATGATTTCCGATACTCCTTGATAACGACTCAAGCTCGGATCAGCTTCGACCGTTATCTTCTCAATCAAATCAAGAACAACAGGATCAGTGAATTTCTCGGGTTTGATCGAGTCCGGGCCAAAAGCTCGCTCTTTAATCACGAGGGCATTCGCATAGAAAGCGCTGTGATCGGCGCTCTCCGCGTTTCTCGGATACTTCTTTGCCGGAGTGGTCGTGTGGCGGCTTTCGCGTACGGTGGTCGTGATATGTACTGCGGCGATATCCTCAGGCTTCAGATCCTGCTCTTTGACGATGCCCATTGTAGCCAAAATGTGCGGGTGCGTTGTACCATTAGCGGCTATGGTCTTAAACCATCCGTCCAGAATTCGCCAGCCGCTGAAATCCATCAGGCGCTCAAGGTCCATCTCACCCTGTAGCAGGACCTTGCGAATTCCCGCGTCCGATTCGACGATACGAACGGGCCCGGTGAAGCCTTTCTTAGCCAGCATACATGCCAGGATTGCATCGTGGGCAGCCCAACCGAAACGAATGTTTTTCGCCATGACGTTTTCTTCTCGGTGGGCATCCAAGATCCCCAGCGGGAGGGCATGGCTCAAGCAGATGCCGATTGCATTTGCTATCTGTTCCTCGTTTAACCCCATCAACTTACCCAAGGCGGGCGGCTGATTCAGCCCTGCCCTGATATCACCTGTCCACCCCATTTCTTCCAGCGAGCTAGTAACGGGATTTTGGAATCTAGCTCCCAGCTCGTACGAAATTACCAGCGAGGTCAAAAAGTCCTTGCCGCTGACCTTTTCACGTTCAGAGACGGCAAGAATACTTGACAGAGCATCGGAATTGTGACCGCCACCTCCATGATCATTGTAATCCAGAAATCGCACGAGAAAACTATTAACCAGCGCGGCATTAAGGGCACTGGTGCGCAGGCCCGAGCAAAAGACGGTGGCTTCTTGCGGTCCCCCAATCTCTTTTACTGTCGCCTCGCAGATAGTGCGTCCCGGCGCCTCGTATGCCCCGATAGCACAGCCCAGAGCATCCAGCACGCAGCGCTTGGCTTGGTGCACAACATTTTCGGGGAGCATGGAATAGTTCAGGGCAAGGGCGTAGCGGGCAAACTGATGGGAAACACTGGATCGATAGGTAAGGTCAAGCTGCTGCCAGGCCAGGTCACGCTGAAAAGTCATTTTTAAACTTCCTTCTTTAAACGATACGTCGGCCAACGGGTACAATTGAGTGCTGCATGTGGTAGGACTACGTAATGTCCCTCTCCCATAGCTATTCGACTTTCACGCCGGCCGACCTAATCAACTGGGCGTTCTGCGCGAGATCGGTGCGAATACGCGTCGCGAATTCCTCCGGCGCGCTGGTCTGCGGCTCGAGGCCCTGCTTATTAAGCGATTCCTTCACATCCGCGGTGTTGACGGCTTTGTCGATCACTCCACGGACCCGCGCAATGATGTCTTTTGGCACGCCTGCCGGCGCGACTACGCCATACCAGACCGAGCGATCGTACCCGCGCAATCCCGACTCGTCCAGCGTCGGTATTGAAGCCATCACCGACACGCGCTTCGCGCTGGTAACGCCAAGTGCCCTCACCTTGCCGGCTTCCATGAGAGGCAATGCCGCCGGTATGCTGGGGAAGCTCATCTCGATCTCGTTTGCCGCGGTTGCAACGGCCTGTTCCGTGGCGCCCTTATATGGCACTTGGACGATGCTCACCTTGGCCAGCAACTTGAAAAGTTCGCCTGCGAGATGCGACGAACTGCCGACACCGGCGGACCCGTAATGGAGTTTGCCTGGCTGTGAACGTGCAAGCGCAATCAGTTCCTTGACGTTGCGCGCTGGCACTGATGCATGAACCACCAGCGCAAACGGCCCGTACGCCACCAACGACACCGGTGCAAAATCGCGCTGTATGTCGTACCGGACCTTACGCATCGCCGGCAGAATAGTAACGGTAGCCGACAACAATTGGAGTGTATAGCCGTCGGCAGTCGACTTGGCAACCAGCTCGGTTGCTATGGTACCTTGTGCGCCGACGCGGTTTTCGACGACCACCGGCTGACCGAGGTGTTCAGATAATTTCTGTGCGACAAGGCGCGCTAACAGGTCCGTCCCGGTGCCCGCGGAGTATCCTGCAAGTATGCGGATCGGCTTAACGGGATAAACTGCCCGGATCGATTTTTCCGGATCACCTTGAGCAAACGCCAGCGTCGGCAGCGTAGAAGAAACGAGAGGGAGTGCGGTGCCGAGCGCTAACAGGAAAGTGCGCCGTTGGTTTCTGATCATGGGTGACTCCTCCGATGTTACGCGTTGTGATTTGCGATTCGTGTCGCATTCCCATGCCTCGTTTAGGGGCGGCGTTCGCGGCGCAATTCGTTCCAGGCCCTGGGTAATCGTACCAAGCGGCTTACGCGTTGGCCATGAATATGGTTGTTGATATAAGCCTTGGACTGGTTACGCCCGGGATCTCCTGAGACGACAATGCCCAGCCATTCGGGCTTGATCATGACCGGCACTTCGCGATTAGGATCGGCGGAGCTTGCGTAGCGGGGTTCGAGAATGCCCAGCCGCACTTTCTCTTCGAGCGAAAAGGATGTCAGCCCCGCATGCCATGCGTAACGCTCGGAGAGGCCTGCACGAATCTTGAGCCTATCGTAGAGATAGCGGCGAATGTCATTCTTCGACCAGCCGCTACGTACAATTACTTCCGCGATGGCAGGACCGAGAAGAAGCAGTGGAAAATAACGTCCGTTACCATGCCCCCCAAAGCACCGCAAACGCGTCTCATCGCCAAGTGCTTCGGCGATCACCTCCATGTGGCTCTCAGCGGTAAAACCGCCGCTGTAGATCGGCGGGCTCACGCTCACGACGCTTTGTACGGTCACCACGTTCTCGCCTGCCGCAAATCCCTGGTCCACGGAAAACGGCTGCCAGCCGAGCTCCGCTACCGCGGACTCGTTCTCGGCGAGCACCACGTGAAAGCTGCCGGCGATACTTCCCTTATCGGAACCGGTCGGCAGAATGCGCGAGCCCGCGACGTTGCGGATGTAAAGCCGCAGGAAGCGGCCAATACTCGAATTGGCTTGGCGGCCGATGCGCATTACACCTGCACCACAATTAAAGTCGAGTTGCTCGATCAGCGGCCCGCTCAATATGACGAGCGGCTCCCAACCCGGTGTCGCGCCGGCGTCTTCGAAGTGGAACTCCGGGTCCAGAATGGCATCGACGATTGCCAGCAGAATCGGCATGTATTCCGGCCGGCAGCCGGCCATCACCCCGTTTACCGCGACATTCCACACCGTGGCTTGCCGGTTTTCCGGAGGCAGCACGCCAATGACTTCTTCAAGCTCCCGATCGGTGTAGCGCAGGAACGCCGACACTGCCGCAAGAGTCGGGGGAATAATCGGCAGACCATCACTCCACTGCTGTGCGATAAAGTGATCCTGCACCTCAGCAAGCGTGCCGCGGAACACGACAGCACGCACGCCGTCGCGTATGCCGGGTTCCGCTTTTTCGGCCACCGACTCAAGGTGGGCAAGGCCTCGCACGATCTGTTGAACAAGGTGCGCGGCGGTTTTCTCGCGCACCACCTCTTGGCTATCGGTCATCGGGACACCCGGATACTCGGCAATGCTCAGATTCGGCATGCCGAGTCCTTTCGCGATCACCGCCGCCTGCTTCATGAACGGGGTCGCAACGATCGAAACGCTCGGAACCCCGGCCTTCTCGGCCGCTGCGCTGGCCCGCAACACGGCGGGCGTACACGCCCCTCAAGCACCGACGCAGGAAATAACCGCATCGACGTGGAGCTCCTTGAGTAGCGTCGGCATGCGGGCGAGAACCTCGTTCCGCTTCGGACCGTGGATGTCGCCCAACCGGTCGTAGCCCACGAATCTCACTCCGGGGAAACGCTTGGAAAGTTCTTCGCGAATTCTGGCAAGCATGATATCGCCGTGGAACAGAGAGTCCCAAAGCTCGCCCACGGTCTTCCCCGATAGGTCAGCTATCCGCCGAGCCGGTTCGATCTTGCGGGATGCCGTCGGCCCGAGCGGCCACAGGCACTCAAATACCGGCTCGTTTGTAATTGCGTCATCACGCTTCACATTCTTCTCTTCAACGATCATCGGGTATCCTCCTTTGGGCCAGCAGCGGCAAGACGCCGCGTTGTCGATTATTCGAACCAAGCTGCTTCCATATTACTCCCAGCGCGCTTTCAGAACAAACGACAGCATTGACATCTGATACAGGAATTTCGGTATCGGAGTGGCGACGCTTCTCCCTCTTCGCGGCAATCTCTCAAATCTACCGCATTTCCCCGCCCTTGAGGGCGAGCGCCTTCGCCGGTCAAGCCGGTTTTGCTTTTACTGAGCCCTGCATAACGAATGTCCTATCTGAGGCGCAAAGAAAGATCGCAGTGTTTGATGAACGAACGCAACAACGGCTCGTCATCGCCGATCGCGAGGGTGGCAACTTGGGTC
>JACQOI010000140.1 GCA_016202615.1 Betaproteobacteria bacterium | reverse complement strand
ATACTTTGCCG
The DNA here is from genome assembly GCA_016202615.1 of Betaproteobacteria bacterium. Classification (GTDB taxonomy): domain Bacteria; phylum Pseudomonadota; class Gammaproteobacteria; order Burkholderiales; family SG8-41; genus PALSA-1004. Next base: position 24,024 of record JACQOI010000140.1, on the reverse strand, counting down.
CAACGTCCGTTGCGATGCACCCCGGCAGCGCGGATCGGACGGTGGAGCACGCGCGGGCAGCCTCGATCGCGCGCCATCGGGCGCACCGAGCACCAATCCGGCATCACTGCAGCGTTGCATAGTCACAGGACGCCGGCGACGGGCGCATTGATTTTCCTTCTATTTCTATTCACTACTGTCCGGTCAAACGAGAGGGCGAATGGCTGAAAGCCATAACTGACGCGGGATTCCGAGCGATGAAGGGTGGTGTCGATTTGAAAGGCAAAATGGAGTTCCGGGCGAATTCCGGGAGTAACGCACCCATTCCAGCGTATGAACCATCTTCTCCAGCTTCGGTGTCAGCGAAACCACTTCCGATCTCAATTCAGGCATCAACTCATGCTGAACCACTTGCCACCGTTGCATTGTCCCTGAGCGTTGCGTAGTATTCATTTCGGGCGCCGATGAAGTCTTTGGAACCTCCATCTCGTCAGCAATGGCCGCCCATCTCTACCCCATTCGACGGTTAATCCCGCTCAGGCGGGGAGTTTTGCAAGAAACTCTCGAGTATACGAATTACAATCGGGATAGGAATCGACAGACAGCGAAGGAATCTTGGCTCATGGGAAAAGCAATCGGGTCTAGCGAACCAGTGGTGCACACGCGAGAGGGCGCCGCGCAAGGCGAGCACGAGACGCTGCGCCGTCTCCGCGCCGCCATCAAGAAGGCGGGGTATGACGCGCTCGTCGCGCTTTCTCAGGACAACGTCACCTACGCCGCCGGCTTTCTCGTGCCCAGCCATGCCACGAACCGTTTTCGCCGCACCATCGTGATTCTCGCGGGAGACGTCTTTGCCGCGCAGATCGTCGTCAACGTGGAAGAGCTGCAGGCGAAGGCGCGGTCGCGTTTCAAGGATATCCGCGCCTACAACCAGTTCATGCAGGACCCTGCGGACCTGCTGGCCGATGCGCTGATCGAAGCGGGCGTCGACAAAGGCCGGATCGCGATTGAGCTCGATTTCATGCCGGCGAAAGACTATCTCCAGCTTCGGAAGCGCCTGCCGAATGCTACGTTCGAAGGCTGCGCCGACCTGTTCTTTCGCAGTCGCATGATCAAGAGCGACGAGGAGATAGCCACTTTGCGCCGCGTGGGCACGCTGTCCGAACGGGTCATCGGCGACGTTCTGAAACAAGTCCGGCCGGGGATGACCGAGATCGACGTCTCCCGGCAGGTCGTCGACCAGATGATCGCGGCCGGATCCACGAACTTCAAATATCGGGTGGGTTCCGGCGTCAACAGCTCAATCACGAACTGCGGCACGACTTCCAAGAAAATAGAAACCGGCGATCTCATCCGCATCGAAGTGCTCGGCGACATCGACAACTACCGCTCGAACGTGACTCGCACTGCAGTCGTCGGCAAGCCCACCGAGCGTCAGAAAAAGATCTGGGCAGCGCTCATTGGTGCACGCGATGATTGCAAGACGATGCTCAAGCCCGGCACGGCGGTCGCGGACGTCTACCGCAACTATGTGCGGATCTGCCGGGAGAACGACATCGAGCCGACGCTCAAGTTTCTCGGGCACGGCATAGGGCAAACCATCCACGAAGAGCCGTACCTGACCGAGACGAAGGACATCATATTCGAGCCGAACATCACCTTCACCATGGAGCCGCTGTACATGATTCCGGGCGAGATGGGTTTCCACGTCGAGGACATGTACGTCATCACGAAGGAAGCCTTCGACGTCATCACAGGGAATATCTGCAGCAATGACGAGCTGATACAGGTCGGCTGACATGACCGACGCGCTGCGGCTGGAAAAACTCGATACGTTCCTCATCGCGCTCCCGATCCGGCGTGTGCATCGCTGGGTCGGGCTCGACACGCCGGTCGGCTCGGGTTACGTGATCGCCCGCGCGCGGCTGAATGATGGCAGTGTCGGCTGGGGCGAAGCCCAGGCGATCAAGACTTGGGGCGGCGATGACGCGAGCCGCTACGGCGAGACCCCGAAAACGACCGTGACTATCATCCAGGACTTCCTCGTTCCGGCCTTGAAAGAAGTGGACGTACGGCAGTTCGAAGCGGTGCACGCAGCGATGAATCAAACGATACGCGGCTATCCGTACGCGAAGGCGGCCGTCGAGGTCGCGCTCATCGATGCCGTCGCCCGCAGCCTGGGTGTCCCCGTCTATCAATTGCTGGGCGGGCGAGTTCGCGACAAGGTTGCGCTCGCGCACAGCATCGGTCTCATGGAGATCGATGACGCCGTCGCGGAGTCGGTGCAGGTGGTGAAGGAAGGGATCACGACGCTGAAGATCAAGATCGGCGTCGAGGTCGAGCGCGACGTGACGGTCGTCCGCGAGGTCCGGCGAGCGATCGGGGACGCGCCGCGCATTCGCGTCGATGCGAACCAGGGATACAGGACGTGGCGTGAGGCGGTGACCGCGATCCGGCGCATGACCGAGATCGGAATCTCCTACGCAGAACAGCCCGTGGACGGTATCCGCGCGATGGCTGAGGTCTCCGCGCGGTGTGACGTGCCCATCATGGCGGACGAGAGCGCGTGGACTGAACGCGACGTCACGAACATCGCCGCGGCCGGGGCCGCGCAATATCTTTCGGTCTATTACACCAAACCGGGCGGGCTCTGGAGGGCGAAGAGACTACTCACGGTCGCGGGCGCGTTCGGCATGCAGTGCGACATCAACGGCTCGGCGGAAATGGGCATCGGTAACGCAGCGAATCTCCACCTTGCGGCTGCCGCGCCGGAGATTTCGCTTGCCGGCACGATCCCGGTTACGTCCACCGCGGAGATCGAACGGACGAAGATCGCCGGCCGCAAGTACATGGACGACATCATCAAGACGCCCTTCGAGTACGCGGACGGGTGCCTCGTCGTTCCCAACGGACCGGGACTCGGCATCGAAGTGGACGAAGAAAAGCTGCGTCGATACGCGGTCACCGCGTAAAACAGATGAAGAGCATCGAGCGCGTCGCCATCCTGGGCGCCGGCAACGGCGGATGCGCCGCCGCCGTCGATCTCACGTTGAGAGGCTTCGATGTGAGGCTTTGGGGCCGCAGCCCGTCGACTACCGCTCCGCTTCAGACGCGAGGCAGTATCGACTACGATGGCATACTAGGCGAAGGCTTTGCTCCGCTTCGCGTGATCACCAACGATGCGGCTGAAGCCATGAAGGACGCCGACGCGGTCCTGATCATGGCGCCGGCGCAGGCGCACGAGAGCATCACAGCGCTGGTAGCGCCTCATCTTGCACCGGGACAGATCTTCTTCGCCGCCCCGGGCCAGACGCTGACGCTCCTGCCGAATACGCTGCGGCGGCACGGACATCCTCATCCAGTGACCTGCGTGTCGTCCACGCTGCCTTACATCTGCCGCAAGATCGCGCCCGATCGAGTGAAGATTTCGCGGGTCTCGGCTAGGCTGCGATTCACTGCCTTCCCCGGGAAACGTACGGGCGAGCTCGCCGAGCGGATGCGTCCGCTGTTTCCCGCGATCTTTCCGGTGCCGACCCTGCTCGACACGCTGTTCCCCTATACGAACGCCATCCATCACCCGCCCGCGTTCCTGTGCAATATCGGCCGCATCGAGTCGACGGGCGGCGATTACTGCCACTATTACGACGGGATCACCCCCTCTGTCGGAGCGCTCATCGACCGGCTCGACGATGAGCGCCGCTCGATTGCCGCGGCTTACGACTGCAAAGTCGAGAAACTGTCGGAGCATTTCTTTCAGATGGGCTACACCGACGAGAAAGGCCGCGAGGGCGGAACGGCTTACGACGTCTTCCACAACAGCGAGCCGAACCGCTGGATCAAGGCGCCGTCATCGATCGATCACCGCTTTTTCAACGAAGACATCCCGTTCGGCCTCGTGCCGTTTTCGGAGCTCGCGCGCCTCGCCGGTCTGGCGACGCCGGTCACGGATGCCGTCATCACGCTGGCGGGTGTCATCACCGGCAAACCTTATCGCGAGACTGGATTGAACTTGCGGAAGATGGGTGTCGAAGGAATGAATGCGCGCGAAGTCCGCCGCCTTGTAGAAGAAGGCTATTGAGGAAGAGTTCAAGAACCGTTCGCCCTGAGCCCTTCGACAAGCTCAGGACAAGCTGCGCAAAACGGAGTCGAAAGATAAACATCTCGAGGAGATCTGTAATGAAAGGCCGATTCGCAATACTCACTGCCGTCCTGACAGCCGCATTCGTCTTGCCCGCGCAGGCGCAAACCTATCCCGTGAAGCCCGTCCGAATGATCCTGTCTTACCCGCCGGGCGGTGCAACCGACGTACTGGGCCGCATGATGGCGAGGTCGCTGTCCGACGCCTGGGGCGTGCCCGTGGTGGCGGACAATCGTCCGGGCGCATCCGGCAACATCGGGACGAACTTGTGCGTCAAGTCGCCGCCGGACGGCTATACGATGTGCTTCGTTGCTGTCGCGCAGGCGATGGCGTCGAGACTTTCGAGCAACGTTCCCTTCGACTCGCTCAAGGATTTCACGCACGTAACGCTGATTGCGTCGATGCCCATGCTGCTGCTGGTGCACCCGTCGCTGCCGGTGAAGAACGTCCCGGAGCTCATCGCGCTTGCCAAAAGGAAGCCCGGCGGGCTGAACTACGCTTCAAGCGGCGGGGGAGCCGCCCATCATCTGGGGATGGAGCTCCTGAAACAGCAGGCTGGTGTCGACATCGTGCTCATTACGTACAAGGGTGGAGGTGGCGCCCAGCTTGCCGATCAGATGGCAGGACGGGTCGAGATTGCGTTCAACCTCGCCGTGGGTGTCCTGCCATTCGTGAAAGAAGGCAAGTTACGCGCGATTGCGGTGTCGACCAAGGAACGGTTCCCGATACTGCCTGCGGTGCCGACTGTCGCCGAGTCGGGGCTGAGGGGCTTCGAGGCGAGCTCGTGGCAGGGCCTGTCGATGCCGGCAGGCGTGCCGCCTGACATCGTGCGCCGCGTCAGCGCCGAGCTTGCGAAAACCCTGAGGACGCCCGAGATCAGGGAAAGCATCCTCCGCATGGGCGGCATCGCAGTCGGCAACATGCCCGAGGAGTTCAGCGCTTTTTACAGGGCCGAGTCCGACAAGTGGTTCAAGGTCGCCAAAACGGCGAATGTCAGAATCGACTGAGAGGCATCTAATGCGAGTGATCACGCTCGAAGAGCATTTCGCGTCTCCGCTGCAAATCGAGAAAACGAAGCACCAGCCCAAGGCGGTGTTCAAAGAGCGCAGCGCGCACGTCGGACACGACATCGAGGCCGAGCTTTACGATATAGGAGAGCGGCGGATCGCTGCGATGGATGCAGCCGGGATCGACATGCAGGTGCTGTCGCTGACGCAGCCGGCGTGTGAAACGTTCGATGCCGACGTGGCCATTCCCATGGCTCGCGAAGCGAACGACCTCATGTATGACGCCGTCAAGGCTCATCCCACGCGGTTCGCAGCTTTCGCGGCCTTACCGACGCCCGACCCCGAGGCGGCCGTGAAGGAGCTCGAGCGCGCGATTATGAGCCTCGGCTTCAGAGGGGCCATGATCAACGGCCATACGCGCGGCAGCTTCATGGACGACAGGAAGTACTGGGGCATCTTCGAATGCGCGCAATCGCACGATCTCCCCATATACCTCCATCCGGCCACGCCTCACACGGGATTGATGCAGGCGTATTTCCAGGGCTATGAAGACATCGCCCGCGCCGCCTGGGGTTTTGCCATCGACGCGAGCATTCATTTCCTCCGGATACTCTTCTCGGGCGCTTTCGATCAGTTCCCGAGGTTGAGGATCATTCTCGGACACATGGGCGAGGGACTGCCCTTCGGTATGCATCGGCTCGGCGACCATACGGGCTACGTTGCGAAGCGGCGCGGGCTCAAGCGGCACCCGCTCGAATACATGCGCGAGAACCTGGTGATTACGACGGCCGGCGCGTGTTCCGTTCCAGCACTGCTGTGCAGCATGCTGGAAGTCGGCGCCGACAACATTCTTTTCTCGGTGGACTGGCCTTACGAATCGAGCAAAGTCGGCACCGCGTTTCTCAGATCGTTGCCCATCAGCGAGCAGGACAGGGAAAAAATCGCGCATGGCAACGCGGAGCGAATCCTTCGGTTGTAGAAACCGTAGACTGGGCGGAGCCCAGCACCAACAACGCGGTGGGTTACGCTTCGCTACCCTACGTTCGCCCGGGCTGCGCCGCTTTCAATAGTGCCGCGATCGTGTCGCCGTCCCGCGTGGCGGCAAACACGACTTCGTCGAGCCCCGCGGCGTGATACTCGGCAAGCCGGGCGCGGACTTCATCGGCGCCGCCGACAACAGCATGTCGCTTCACGATGTCGTCCGTCATTAGCGCTTCGGCCGCTGGCCAGTCGCCGCGCGTAACCGCGGCACGAAGGCTCTCCTGGTCGACTCGCGTGCCGGCGACGTCCATGTTCGTGCGATGGTGTGGATGGCGAAGCAGCATCGCGAGAAGTCGGCGCAGGCGGGCCACGGCTGCCCGGTCAGGATCGACCGCCGCGTATACCAGTCCGCTCGTGCGCACCGTTCGCCCTGCAGCGCCGCGGCGTACGTGATCGATGCACCAGCGCACGAACTCGACCGATGAGCCGCCGCTGATCAGCACGCCGTCGGCGTGCGCCCCCGCGACCTCCAGCATGCGCGGCCTGGATGCCGCCAGGAAGATCGGCACGCGGCGCTGTCCTGTCGCGAGGGATCGATCTTGCACGCGGAAGGTTTCGCCTGCATAGCACACCTTCTCTCCGGATAGGAGGGCGCGGGTTATCTCCAGCGCCTCGCGCATTGGTTTCAGCGGCTTCGCGGTCGGGATGCCCAGCGTATCCAGGTCGCCCGGGCTGCCGGAGCCCAGGCACAGCGTAACGCGCCCCGGATAGAACTCGTCGAGTGTCGCGGCGCCCATCGCCGCCTGCACCGGATGCACCGTGAACGGATTCACCGCCATCAGCGCGGCGCGCAGGCGCGCCGTTGCCCCGAGCGCGTGCGAGGCCCGGGCGACGGGGTCACGCTGGAACAGATGATTCGCGAGCCAGATTTGCGACGCGCCCCCCGCTTCGCCGGCCGCGACCTTGGTGCCGAACATCCCGGGAGGGTCGTCGCGGCCATCGGATGAAATGCTTAAACACAGCGCACCGCGCGGCGCGCTCGATATCGCGTGAGGCACGGGATTGTCTTTCTCTAGCAGCCCGTCGGACTTAGCGCGTAACCCATTGAATCCATACATTTGTCATACTGCGGAAATATTGTCTTTACCTTATTTATCAATGGGTTAAGCTTCCGCATAAGCCCAAGTCTGACAGACTGCTAGAACTTCTTGCAAAACTATTTTTGAAATGAAACGCGCTGACATCTGATGCAGGAATTTCGGCATCGAAGTGGCTACGCTTCCCCCTGTTCGCCGCAATCTTTCAAACCTACCACATTTTCCCGCCCTTGAGGGCGAGCGCCTTCGCCGGTCAAGCCGGTTTGGGACTTTCCTTACTTCCTGCCGCCCAACTTACGTCAGCAACCTGAGGATCTGATCCGCAGTCAACGCCAGCATGCCGAACATCAGGTGCGACATGACTTTGGCATGACCCCTGACCCGGAGATGCCTGCCGCTGAAGTCATCCTTCCGCCGCGCAAGCGTCGCGTTCCGCCTGGCTACGCTCCTTGTGCAACGCTGCGCCTCGCTGGGCGTGAATTCGATCTTCTCGCCACGACGCGGATTGTGGTCGATCAGCGGCACATGCCCCAGGCTGCGGCTGTGTTCCCGCAACACGCTGCTGTAATAGGCCGCATCCATCAGGTCGTAGCAGTTCGTCACCCGCTGCGCCCTCATCAAGGACAGCGGTATCGCCGCCAGGCTGTCGTGCATCGAGGCGCTGGAAAGCAGCGCGCTCACCGGTAGGCCGCAATCCGCTGTATCGATGTGCAGCTTGTAGCCGTTCCAACTGTTCTTGTAGCCCTGTGCGTTGCTCTTGCTGCCCCGGTCACAGTCTCGCGGCAGTTCCTTCAGCAGCTCCCGCCACGGGCTTGCCCTGTTGGCTCCCGCAAGCTTTCCCGGCTTCACCTCGCGAATTTCGTCCTTCCGGGGACCACCGCGTTTCTTCGTCACGGCGGGCTGTGTTTCTGGCACATCCACCTTCCACACCGGTTTCTCGCGAGCCTCTATCGCCGTGCCATCCCGGTCGATATGTCCGATCAGGTGCTCGCCCAGCGTCTCCCGCACCAGTGCCGCATGGGTGCGTTCCGCCAGGCCGTCCGCCGCAAATTCGGCAAAGGCCCGCGAGAAGGTCGATTCGTCCGGCAGCTTCTTCCACATCGGGAATCCGCAGATGCGCCCCAAGGCGCGATCCACGGCAAGGCGCTCGATCAAACCCGTCATGGCGGACAGCCAATACTGCTTTCGACATAAATGCATTCGCCAGCATCCCCCGGTCATGCTCTGGTCGTCGGCATCCCCGCCATGTCGAACCGATAAATTCTTCTATATGCACCCATTCCAGCGTATGAACCATCTTCTCCAGCTTCGGTGTCAGCGAACCCACTTCCGATCTCAATTCAGGCATCAACTCAAGCTGAACCACTTGCCACCGTTGCATTATCCCTGTGCGTTCCGTAGTATTCATTCCGGGCGCCGATGAAGTCTTTGAAACCTCCATCTTTCCAGCAATGGCCGCCCATCTCTACCCCATTCGGCGGTTAATCCCGCTCAGGAGGGGAGTTTTGCAAGAAGCTCGGATGTTATAGAGGCAAGAGAAGCCCTCTCAGCGGGGGAGCGTGCGCGAGGATCGCATCAGCTTTACGGCCGGCGGGCATGAAGGCGGATTTTGTGGCTAGACTCAACACCGAGACTGTCAGAATCATCCAGTCGCCGGAGGAAAAACAGCGTCTGGCAAAAGTGGGCGTCGATGCCGCGACCAGCACGCCGGCCGGCTTTGCGGACTACATGCGGGCCGACGTGGTCAAATGGTCGCGGGTTATCCGGGAAGCGAAAATACAGATCATTGAATAACTTGCGGGGAAAGCGAGATTGCGATGAGTGAGCCGGTATGGAATCAGTATCTCACCGAACGCGACAAACAGGTGTTTGCCGCCGCCGGTTGTGGCGCGACGCAGGGCTACGGCAAACGGCCGGCGGTCCTGGTCGTCGACGTAAATTATTCATTTTGCGGCGAAAGGCCCGAGCCGATCCTCGAGTCGATCAAGCGCTGGCGGGCATCATGCGGCGCCGAGGCGTGGGATGGCATCGCGGCCATCCGGAAGCTGCTGACCGTAGCGCGTGAGCGCGGGCTGCCCGTGATTTATACGACCGGCGCGCGGCGCGAAGACCGCTGGGACGCCGGGTCGTGGACCTGGAAGAACCCGCGGGTGACGGAGAAGCCGCGGACGCAGGGGGGCGATCTCGATGGCTATACGATCGTTGCCGACATCACGCCCCAGCCCAAGGATATCGTTATTTACAAGCACAAGCCGAGCGCATTTTTCGGCACGCCGCTCCTGAGCTTTCTCGTGCAGCTCGGCGTGGACAGCATCCTCCTCACGGGAACCACCACGAGCGGGTGCGTGCGCGCGACGGCGGTAGACGCCTTCTCCAACAACTATCGCGTGGCGCTGGTGGAGGAGGGCTGCTTCGACCGCTCGCAGGTAAGCCACGCCCTGAGCCTGTGCGACCTGCACGCCAAGTACGCAGACGTCGTGAAGCTCGACGACGCACTCAAATTCGTCAATTCGGTGCCTCGGGGTTTGTTCGAGCTACCGCCGGGTTAGGGGCGGCCTCCCCAGGCAATCGAGCAAGAGCCGCCTAGGCGCGGCTGATCCGCAAGGTTTACGAGGTCGATCCGCTGGAGTGCCCCCAGTGCAAGGGGCCGATGCGCGTCATCGCGCTGATCAAGGATCCGGGAGTCATCCGGCGCATCCTCGAGCACCTGGGCCGGTGGGCGCCGCGGGCGATGCAACGAAGTGCGCCACTGGGTCCCGAGGCCTGGCCGGTGCACGCCAGCCTGCCGCTCACCTACCACCCGGTTCCCGACATCGCCTGAGCGCAGGGCGCGAAGCGTTTGATTTGGCACGCGCGGGGACTGTATACTTTGCCGCAACGTCCGTTGCGATGCACCCCGGCAGCGCGGATCGGACGGTGGAGCACGCGCGGGCAGCCTCGATCGCGCGCCATCGGGCGCATTGATTTTTCTATTTCCTGGTACGAAGAGCAGGCAATGGCGGAAGCGGTGTCGATTGGCCTGAAGAACGAAACGCTGAAAAAGTTCGCGCGGAATTACATCGCCTACCGGCAAGCGCGGAGGGGTAACCATGGTACGAAATAGAACGATGCGATTGAACGCGCGTAATTACTGTATGAGCTGGGCAACCGTTGTTCTCGCGATAGCGGTTCTGGCCGCCGGCGGGAATTTCATCGCACATGCCGCGGACCAGAAATATCCGGACAAGCCGCTGCGGTTTATCGTGCCTTTCCCGCCAGGCGGCGGCGCGGATTTTCTTGCGCGGCTCATGGGAGTCAAAGTCGGCGAAATTCTGGGCCAGCAGATCGTCATCGACAATCGTGCCGGCGCCGGCGGAAATATTGCCGCCGAAGTCACCGCAAAATCGGCGCCGGACGGCTATACGCTGCTGCAAGCGAACGTCGCGCATGCGATCAGCGCGAGCCTGTACCGTAAATTGAATTATGACCTGATGAAGGACTTCGCCCCGGTGACGGGACTCGCTTCGATGCCTTTCATGCTGGCGGTTAATCCCGGCTTACCGGCGAATTCGGTAAAGGAATTGATAGCGCTGGCCAAATCGCAGCCCGGCCAATTGAATTACGGTTCTTCCGGAAACGGCGGATCGAGTCACCTGGCAACGGAGCTCTTCAAGTCGATGGCGGGTGTGGAAATCAGGCACATACCGTATAAGGGCGGGGCACTCGCCGCGACCGACCTCATCTCGGGCCGCATTCAGATGATGTTCAATTCTCTGCCGGTCGTATTGCCGCAGGTGCGTGCGGGCAGAATGAAAGGGCTGGCGATTTCAAGTACCCGGCGCATCCCGGCCGCGATCGATTTCCCGACGGTCGCCGAAGCGGGATTGCCGGGATTTGAAGCGATGGCGTGGTATGGCGTCATGGTTCCCGCCGGCACGCCGAGCGCGATCGTGAACAAGCTCCATGCGGCATTCGTCGCGGCGTTGAATGCGACGGACGTGCGCGAACGGCTGACTACTGAAAACTACGAGCTGATGGGCAGCACGCCGGCGGAGTTCGGCAAATATGTCCGGGCCGAAATCCCGAAATGGGCCAACGTTGTAAAAGTATCGGGCGCGCGAATCGATTAAAAGCTGCCGCCAAAAGAAATTCGGACCGCCGACGGATCCAGACAAGATCGGGTGTTTGACTTGGCGCGCCCGGCTACAACGCAGCGGCCTCAAATCAGCAGCTATAGTGAACGACTGGTTCCACCATCATGACGATATCCAGGCAGTGGCAGGCTAGCGACGGCACGGCTTTGCATTATTGCCTCGACGATTTCAGCGATCCCTGGAAACAATCCGAGTGCGTGGTGCTGATGCACCCGGGCATGGGCAGCGCGCAGCGGCTGTACGCGTGGGTGCCACACCTGGCGCGCGATTTTCGGGTGGTGCGTCCCGATCTGCGCGGCCACGGCAAATCGCAACCGGCGCTCGACCAGCCGCTGACTCACGCGCGGCTGGCACAGGACCTGATCGAGCTGCTCGATCACCTCGGGTGTGACAAGGCGCACGTGATGGGGGCTTCCGCCGGCGGAATGATCGCCATGCAGGCGGCATTGCGCTGCCCACAGCGTTTTTCCTCGCTCTCGCTGTTCGCGGCGACCGCGGGCATCAATCCCGAACGTCCCAAGAAGGGTGACTGGCTGGCACGCGTCGCCAAAGGCGGGGTGCGTAAGTTCCTGGCCGAAACGATGCGCGAGCGCATCGGCAACGCCGAACCGGAACGCGTGAAATGGTTCCTCGATACCGCGGAAGGCGTTACGCCCGAATTCCTGGCGCGTTTCATGCCGTTGATGGCGAGCGAATATTTTCCAGAAAAGCTCGGCGCGATTACATGTCCTGCGCTCATGGTCGTGCCCGATCCGGACCCGATGGTCGAGGCGCATGAATACGAGCTGATGCGCAAATACCTGCGCAATCCGCGGTATGTTGCGATCAAAGGCGCCGCGCACAGCATGGCCGGGGAAATCCCGGATCGATGTGCGCGCGAGATGCGTGAATTTCTTGCGGAATTGCGACCGATCGCTACCGCAGCGTGAACGCTTGACAATTTTAGTTCCCATGTGGACAAAAGAACCGGAATCGGAATGCTAAAGCATACCTTCAAGACCAGTGACGGCATCGAGATCGCTTACTACATCGACGATTTCACCGACCCGTGGAAACCCGCCGAGCCGCTGCTGATGCTGCATTCGGCGATGGGCAGCGCGCGGCGTTTTTTCTCGATGGTACCGGGTCTGGCGCGCCGCTTTCACGTGATCCGTGCCGACACGCGCGGGCACGGCGCTTCGCAGGTGCCGCCCGACACCCTTCATCTCAACAAAGAACGCCTCACCGAGGACGCGCTGGAGCTGCTCCATCATCTTGAAATCGACAGGGCGCATGTTATTGGCAACTCGGCTGGCGGCTTCGTGGCGCAACAGCTCGCGATCCATCACCCGCAGCGCGTGAGAAGCCTGGTGCTGTTCAGCTCAACACCGGGGTTCAAAGGCGAACAGGGCAAGGGATGGATCAAGGAAGCCGCGAAACGGGGAATGCGGCCGTTCTTTGCCGAGACCATCTCGGACCGTTTTCCCGTCGGAGAGGTCGAGCAGGGCATGATCGAGTGGTTTCTCGATGAAATCTGCAAGAACGACCTGAACCACATCGCGCGCTTCGTTGGCTATTGGTCCGACACCGACTTCATGGGCGAAGTCCATCGCATCAAGTGTCCGACGCTGATCGTGGCGCCCGGCGACGAACCGATCGGGCACGCCTCGGCCTACGAGGAGATGAAAAAGCGCATTGCCGGCAGCGAACTGATATACTACGAGAAAGCGCGCCATAACGTCTGCGATTATCTGCCGGACCGCTGCGTCAGCGATGTAATGAAATTCCACGACCGACATTTTCCGGCGCGCTAGGAGTTTGTCGGCCTTAGCCCCGACAAACTCCTAACGGACTGTTAAATCCGACAGGCTGCTTGGAGTTCACTTGTACAACCCTTTTCCGGTCATCAGCATCGATGGTGGCCCTTACGCCTGCGGCGAACAGCACGGGGCCGCAGCCGCCGATCGCGTTGCCAAGACCATCGGTTTTTATCTACCGGCGTTCGTGCGCCAGGCTAAAATAACCCTGGACGACATAAGAGAGCGCGCACGCGGTTATGGCGCCCAGATAGAGGCCATAGACGCCGATATCATGCAGGAGATCAAGGGCATTGCGGCCGGCGCCAAACAGAAGCTCGAGGACGTAATCGCGGTCAATTGCCGCACTGAAATCCTGTTCGGCAGCCTCGGCGGCGCAAAACCCGCGACCGAATGCACCACCGTTGCGGCACTGCCGGAAGCGACTCGCGACGGCAATATCCTGATCGGCAAGAACTGGGACTGGCGCAATCCGACCGTGGAATCGGTCGTCGTGCTGCGGATACGCCAACGCGGCAAGCCGGCGCTGACGATGATCGTGGAGGCCGGCATGGTGGGACGCGACGGTTTCAATGAGCACGGCATGCTCGTCTGCGGCAACCTGCTGGTATCGAACGATGACCGCGGCAAGATCGGCGTGCCGGTACCGATTTTGCGGCGGCGTATCCTGCATTCGCGCTTCTATTACGAAGCTATAGACTCGCTAGTGCGGACGCCGCGCGGCGCGTCAGGCAATTACCTGATCGCGCACCGCGACGGGATGGCCATCGATTTCGAAACCACTTCCGACAATGTTTACGTGATCTATCCCGAGCGCGGACTGCTCACGCACGCCAATCATTTCCAGTCGGCGGTGGCGCAAAGCACCGGCGTCGCCAGGTATTACACCGCCGACACGCTCTATCGCGATTTCCGCGCGCGCCAGTTGCTGGAACCGAAAATCGGGTCGATCACGATCGAGGACATCAAAACGGTGTTGCGCGACGAGTTCGGCGCACCGCGCGCAATCTGCCGCACGCCGCATGAATACGCCGGCCACGAGCCGACCATGACGATTGCGTCATTGATTTTCGATCCCAAGCACGACATCATGCACGTCGCCGCGGGACAGCCGACTCAGTCCGAGTACCAGCCGGTCAGGCTGCCCGAGACCGCCCCGCTCAAAGTCGCCCATGCAAGGTAAGTTCCGCTGGCCTGAAGGCGTGCGCTGCGTCGCGCTGCTGTCGGTCGATTTCGACGGTCCCTCGCACGAAATCGGCCGCAAGCTGCGGCCGCTCGGCATCAATTCGTGGGGCCGCTACTCGGGCCGCCGCGGCGTGCCGCGCTACCTCGATTTGTTCGAGAAGCATTCGATTCCCGCCACTTTTTTCGTTCCCGGCTACGACGCCGAGTGTTATCCCGAAGTCGTGAAAGATATCCAGCGACGCGGTTTCGAGGTGGCGGCTCACGGCTATCTGCACGAAGGCTGGGCGCTCGGTGACGAGGAAAAGGAGCTGCTGACGCGCACTCATGACATCCTGGCCGGTCTGCTGGGGCAGGCGCCGGTGGGATGGCGCTCGCCGTCGGGCCGCAAGACCGCGCGCACCATGCGCGTGCTGAAGGAGCTGGGCTACCGTTACGATTCGAGCGACAAGGACTACGACCTGCCGTACATGGCGCGTATCGACGGCGAGCGCCGCACCGATATGGTCGAAATCCCCAACAACACCTACAGCCTCGACGATTTTCCATGGTTCAAGTTCAGCATGACGCCGCCCTCGGAAGTACTCGAACAATGGCGGCGGGAGTTTGATTCTCTTTATCGGGAGAACGGCTACTTCATGCTCACGTTTCACCCGCGCAGCGGCTGGGGTTCCGGCATTCCGTCGCGCGCCAAAGCGATCGAGGAAATGATCCGCTACATCAGACAACACGATGGAGTGCGTTTTTTCAGCATCGCCGGACTTGCCGACTGGTGCCTGGCCAACCATGACCACTTCGAGTAATCCCTGGCCTCAGGGCAAAACCTGCGGCGTACTGGTGACCGTCAATTTCGACGCCGAGTCGGTCGATTTGCACGAGGTCGCGCGCGAGAATCTCTACGGCCGCTTTTCCTACGGCCGTTACGGCATGCGCGCGGGAATATGGCGTCTGCTCGACGTGTTGCGCGGGCAGGGCGTGCGGACCACGTTCTTCGTGCCCGCGCTCGATGCCGAGAGCAATCCGCGGCAGATCGAGGCGGTGCTCAGGGACGGTCATGAAATCGCCGCGCGCGGCTATGCGTTCGAGGACCACAGCCAGCTCGGCGACAAGGAGCGCTCGATCCTCGAGCGCGCGCACATCGCGCTCGGCAAGATCAGCGGCAAGGCGCCGCTCGGCTGGCGCGCGCCGCACGGCCTGCTGTCGCCGGCGACTTTGAACCACCTGAGCGAGCTCGGCTACCTCTACGACAGCAGCTTCCAGGACGACGATTATCCGTACGTGATGCGCTGCGCCTCAGGCCGCGAAATCGTCGAGCTGCCGTCTTTTCAGATGCTGGACGATTCCACGCTGTACGCGCCGCGCCATTCCACCAGCCGCGTATTGAAAACCTGGCGGGAGGAGTTCGACGCGATGCACGAGGCCGGCTCCCTCATCAATCTGACGCTGCATGCGCGCGGCGAATACGGCTCGGGGCGCGCGGTGCGCGCGGCGGTGGTCGATGAATTCCTGGCTTACATCAAGCAGCGCAACGGAGTGTTTTTCATGACCTGCGCCGAAATGGCGGCGTGGTGGAAGCAGCGGCATCCCGAATCCGAGCCCGCACCTGTATAGGTAGAACGCCATGCGCTTGCCCGAGATCGACGAACACAGCGACGCCAAAGCGGCGGAGGTTTTCTCCGCCATCAAAAAGACTCGCGGCACGGTGGCACACGTGCTGCGCAGCCTCGGCCACGCGCCGGAGGGATTGCGCGCGTTCGCGGCTTACGGAGAATACGTCCGCTACCGCACCAGTCTCAACGGGCGCCTGCGCGAGTTGGTGATCGTGGCGCTTGCGCGCGGCAACCAGTACGCGTGGACACATCACGCGCCGTTCGCGCTCAAGGAAGGCATCACGCAGCAGGAACTCGATGCGCTCAATGACGGCATGCTGGCGGCCACCTTGAGTTCATCGGAGCGTGCCGCCGTCGAATATGCGCGCGAATTCGCGGGGCTGGGACAGGTCAGTGACGCGACTTTCGCCGACGCACGGCGGCACTTCGACCCGCAAGGCATCACCGACCTGACCCTGTTATGCGGTTACTTCATCGTGCTGGCGTCGGTGGTCAATGCGTTTCGCATCGAGCTTGAACCCGACCGCAAGCCGTTGATGAAGGCCGCGAACTGATATGCATACGCACGTCGCCAGCGACGGCCTGAAGCTGCGTTACGCGATCGACGATTACAGCAATCCGTGGCAGCCGCAGGAGACGCTGTTCCTGCTGCATGCGGCGATGGGCAGCTCGCGCCGCCTTTATCAATGGGTGCCGATACTGGCGCGCCACTTCCGCGTGGTGCGGCCGGACCTGCGTGGCCACGGCCAGACCGAAATCCCCGGCCCCGCCCAGTTGTCGTTGCCGCGACTGGCCAAGGACGTGATCGAGCTCGCCGACGCGCTCGGCTGCGGGCAATTTCACATCGCGGGTTCCTCGGCCGGCGCCATCATCTCGATGCAGGTGGCAATCGATTATCCCGACCGCGTCAAGACACTGGCCAACTTTGCCTCGACGCCCGGACTCAAGAATTCATTGATCGAACCGGATCAGTGGATCGCCAAGATCAAGGCGAAAGGTTTACGCGGATTTCTTGAGGAAACCATACACGATCGTTTTCCGAAAAACGCCGATCCGGGCTTTCTGCGCTGGTTCATCGACGAGTCGGCCAAAACCAGTGAAGAATTGCTGTTCCGCTTCGTGCCGATGATGAAGGAGGTCGACCAGACCGACCGCCTGCATGAGATACGCTGCTCGACACTCGCCGTAATACCAGATCACGATCCGCTCGCGACAATGGAGCAATACGAAGTGCTGAAGCACCGAATCCCGCGTTGCGAGCTCATCGTTTACCATGATCTGCCGCACAACATCACCGACGCGGTGCCCGAGCGCTGCGCGGCCGAACTGCGCGACTTTGTGCTCAGACATTGCCGGCGCGCATCGCAGAAACTCGATTGAAAATGGCGCGCCGCATCGTCTGTCTGACGTTTGATTTCGATGCGATGTCGGGTTTCATCGCGCGTGGCATGACTTCGCCGACACCGGTATCGCGCGGCGAATTCGGCGCCTGCGTCGGCGCACCGCGCGTCCTCGCGCTGCTCAAGAAATACAAGGTGCCGACCTCCTGGTACATTCCCGGTCACACGCTTGAAACCTATCCCGGCGAGTGCAAACAGGTATTCGATGCCGGCCATGAAATCGGCCACCACGGCTGGACCCACGTGCCGCCGGCGCTGCTCACGCGCGAGCAGGAGGAGGAGGGGCTCACGCGAGCCAATGAACAGATCAGAAAGCTCACCGGCAAGTATGCACGCGGCTACCGCTCGCCGTCATGGGACTTGAGCCCGTTTTCGGTCGAGTTGCTGCTCAAGCATGGCTTCGTTTACGATAGCAGCATGATGGGCGGCGACTATATGCCGTACCGCGTGCGTCAGGGCGACGTGATCGAGCTCGAGAAACCGGCGGTATTCGGAAAGACCACCAGGCTGATCGAAATGCCGGTCAGCTGGTCGCTCGACGACTATCCGCATTTCGAATTTGTCCGCGCCAAGGACTGGATATTGCCGGGTTTGATGAACGCCGATCTCGTGCTCGAGAACTGGATCAACGACTATCTCTACATGAAGAAAACCATGAAGTGGGGCATCATCACCTACACGTTCCACCCGTTTGCGATAGGACGTGGACACCGCATGATGATCCTCGAGAAGCTGATCAAGAAACTCAAGGACAGCGGCGCGCTGTTCATGACGCTCGAGGCGACGGCGGCCGAATACGACAAACGCGCGCCGTTCAAGGGGTAAAGCGCATATGGAAAGTTTTAAGACCAGTGACGGGTTGCAACTGCGCTACGTCATCGACGACTACACCGATCCGTGGCGCGCCGCCGATACGCTGGTGCTGCTGCACGCCGCGATGGGCAGTTCGCGCCGTTTTTATGCGTGGGTGCCGCACCTGGCGCGCGACTATCGCGTGGTGCGCCCCGATCTGCGCGGGCACGGTGAGTCGGATGCGCCGGGCGCCGGGCAGCTCACCTTCGAACGCCTCGGTCTCGATGTGATCGAACTGCTCGACCATATCGGCGCCGGCAAAGTGCATCTGGCGGGCTCCTCGGCCGGCGCCTTCATTGCGCAAAATGTAGCCATCCGTTACCCGCAGCGCATCGCCACTCTGGCGTGCTTTGCCGCCACGCCCGGCATGAAGACGGGCAAACAGGATTACAGCGGCTGGGTGGCGCGCATCGGCGCCATAGGCCTGGCCGCGTTTTTGCGGGAGACCATCGCCGACCGCATGGACCTGAATCAGGTCGAGCCGGGGTTCGTCGACTGGTTCATCGCCGAAGCCGCACGCACCAGGGTCGAGGTGCTCGCGCGTTTCGTGCCGTTGATGGCGGGTATCGACCTGACGCCCGAGTTGCCCAAGATCCAATGCCCGACACTGGCGGTGGCGCCGGGCGGCGATCCCATGCATACGGTGGACGAGTATCGTTCGCTGGAGCGCGCGATCCCGCGATGCGAATTCATCGTTTACGAGGGGCTGCCCCACAACATCACCGACGCAGTGCCCGACCGCTGCGCGCGCGAACTGAGTCGATTTCTTAAATCTTATACGAAAGCATGAATCCAAACGCCATGAAACGATTGATATGCCTGCTGGTCGCAACGCTTGCCGCCCAAGGCGCGGCACTTGCTCAAACCTTCCCTTCCAAATCGATCCGCTTCATCGCCGCGTTTCCAGCCGGCGGCCCCAGCGATATCGTGTCCCGGGCCGTCGGCAAACGCATGTCCGAGGTACTTGGACAGCCGGTGGTGATAGAGAACCGCGCCGGCGCCGGGGGCAACATAGGCGCCGAAGTGGTTGCCAAATCCGCTCCTGACGGTTACACGGTACTGCTCGGCGGCAGCTACCTGACCATTGCGCCGAGCCTGTACCTGAAGCTGCCTTACGATCCGGAGAAGGATTTCGCGCCGATCGGACTGATAGTATCCAACCAGTACGTGCTGGTCACGCATCCCGCGGTGCCCGCCAGAAACGTGAAAGAACTCATCAGGCTCGCCAAAAGCAAGCCCGGCCAGCTCAATTACGGGTCCGCCGGGATCGGCTCGCCGCCGCATCTTGCCGGAGAGTTGCTGAAAACGATGGCGGGCATAAACGCCGGGCACATTCCTTACAAAGGGGCGACTCCCGCGCTGGTCGATCTCATCGGCGGTCACATCGATTATTATTTTGGCGGGATTTCGGGCGCGCTGCCCCATGTCAAAACGGGCAAGATCCGGGCGCTTGCCGTCACGAGCAGCCGGCGTTCGTCGCAGTTGCCCGAAGTGCCGACCGTGGCCGAATCGGCACTGCCGGGATACGACATCACGACCTGGTTTGGCCTGCTGGCGGCGGCCGGCACGCCCAGGGATATCGTCAAGAAGCTCAATGGCGTGATCGTTTCCATCGTCAATGAGCCCGAACTGAAGAATTACCTGATCGGGCAAGGCGTGGAGCCGGTGACCAATACGCCCGAGCAGTTTTCCGTTTACATCCGAAGCGAGATTTCCAAGTTCGCCAAAATCGTCAAGGCGGCTGGCATCAAACCCGAATAACCGCGCTTGCACATCCCGGATTATTTGCGTCGCATCGTGCGCAGCCATGCTGCGTTGGTGCTGTGCGCATTCCTCGGAGGGGGCGGGAACGCAACCGCAGCCGATTTCACCGTCGGCTCCAAACGATTCACGGAATCCTACATCCTCGCCGAGATCATCGCGCGCACCGCGCGCCGGACCGGAGAGGCGCGCGTCACGGTCAAGCCGGGGCTCGGCAATACCGCGGTTGTCTTTGCCGCGCTCAAAAGCGGCGCAATCGATGTCTATCCCGAATACACCGGCACCATCGCTCACGAGCTGCTGGGCGGTAAATCCGGTACGACACTGGCAGACATCAACCGCGCGCTGGCGCCGCTCGGCGTTGCGGCGTCGGTACCGTTCGGCTTCGGCAACACCTACGCGCTGGCACTGGCTGAGGCGAAAGCGCAAAAGCTCGGCATCCACACGCTGACCGATTTGGCGCGCCACCCTGACCTGGTGTTTGGGCTGTCGCAGGAGTTCCTGAACCGCAAGGACGGCTGGCCGGCGTTGAAGCGCGCCTACGGCCTGCCGTTCGCACCGCGCGGCCTTGATCATGGTCTGGCCTACGAAGCGCTGGCGGCGGGGCGCATCGATGTGATGGATATCTACAGCACCGACGCCAAGATCGCCCGTTACGGGCTGCGTGTGCTGACCGACGACCGCGGCTTTTTCCCCGAATATGCGGCGGTGCTGCTGCATCGCGCGGATTTGCCGCAGCGTCTGCCCAAAACCTGGGCCGCGCTGAGCAAGCTCGAAGGCACCATCCCGGCCGAGCGCATGATCGCGATGAACGCGGCAGCCGAGCTTGAGGCCAAACCGTTCGCCGAAATCGCCGCTCAGTTTCACGGGGCTACAACGAGCAGCGGTGGTGCGCGTAGCTTCAGCAACGTGCTGTTTGCCGCCGATTTCTGGCCGTTGACGCTGCAACACCTGCTATTGGTGTTTGCATCATTGGCGTTGAGTATTGTTGTCGGTATTCCGCTCGGCATCTGGGCGGCGCGTTCGACTGCCGCGCGCCATGTAATTTTTCCGGCAGTCGGCGTGCTGCAAACCATCCCGTCGCTCGCACTGCTCGCGTTCCTGATAGCAGCACTTAACCAGATCGGCACGCTGCCGGCGCTCGTTGCGTTGTTTTTGTACGGTTTGCTGCCTATCGTTCGCAATACCGCAGCCGGGCTGGACGAGGTCAAGGCGGGGCTTATACAAGCTGCTTCGGCGCTCGGCTTGCAGCACGGCGAGATACTGCGCCTGATCGAGCTGCCGCTTGCGTCGCGCACGATACTGGCAGGAATCAAGACTTCGGCAGTGATTAACGTCGGCACCGCGACCATCGCGGCGTTCATCGGTGCGGGTGGCTATGGAGAGCGCATCGTCGCGGGACTCGCCGTCAACGACAACACGCTATTGCTCGCCGGCGCAATACCGGCGGCGTTGCTGGCGATTATTATCGAAATGGGGTTTGGTATCGCAGAACGCTGGCTGGTGCCGCAGGGGCTACGAACAGCGGCAACTATAAATGGCGGTCGAGGCTGAGCGGTTGATATATAGCGGCATATCGGTATATATACGCACATAGATTTGCATATGTCAGTAGATGATTTTAGCATCTGCCAGATGCTTTCTATTACCAGTTAGCTGCCCTAGGAGGAGCCCGCGTGTATCTGAGGAAAACTCAGGCTTCGAAGCACAATGCACATCGCTTGACGGCGAGCGCGCAGATACGTATAGTCATCACTTTCTAGCGAGAGCCTTCGATCCGAGATGACAACCAAGAAGCGCAAGTCTCCAGACGGAAAAGCAACTAACGATCTCGTGTTTAGCGCCTACACGGCTACGAACGACGAGGTCTTTCCGTTCGTGCTCTCTCTTTACGTAGAGCCGGGTAGCACCGTCGCCGACGTAACCTACGGAAAGGGAGTCTTCTGGCGAAAGGTTCCTCAGGATGCCTATAAGCTTCTACCATCCGATCTCGAATCGGGCGTGGACTGCCGAAACCTGCCCTACCAAGACGCATCCATCAACTGCGTGGTGTTCGATCCCCCGTACATGCACACGCCCGGCGGTAGTGCGCATGTGGGCCATCAGAATTACGAGGGTTACTACAAGAACAATTTGGCGAACTCGGAGAAGAAGTATCACGAGGCTGTAATTGACCTTTACTTCACCGCGGCGCGCGAGGCGTGGCGCGTCTTGCACCACGGTGGCGTTTACATAGTCAAGTGTCAAGATGAGGTCTGCGCTAATCAACAGCGCTTAACCCATGTTGAGCTTATAAATGAACTTCAAAGCTACGGCTTCATTGTTGAAGATCTGTTTGTTGTATTGCGCAATGGGAAGCCAGGGGTCAGTCGCCTGCTCACGCAGGCACACGCAAGGAAGAATCACTCGTACTTTCTGGTGTTTCTCAAGCCGAAAGGCCGCAAGCGATGGCCAGGCCTCAAAAACCGGTTGCACGTTGCAACGAATGGAGCGGGAAAACCGCGTTCACAGCCCGCTATGAATGAAGAACTGCCTCTTTTTCGTTGAAGAACTCGCCGAATTGTTTAATGGCAATCACGTCTGGAAACTGCTCTGTTAGCTCTTGATATCGAACCGGAACATCGAAGTAATAGATGCGGTCCATATGCGCAAGAAGGGCTTGGTAGGCGAGCCATTGATCAGGTACGCATATCTCA
This sequence comes from Betaproteobacteria bacterium, assembly GCA_016202615.1. GTDB lineage: Bacteria > Pseudomonadota > Gammaproteobacteria > Burkholderiales > SG8-41 > PALSA-1004. Next base: position 1,392 of record JACQOI010000140.1, on the reverse strand, counting down.
ACAACTTCAAGTGAGCGTGAATCAAGTTTTGTTTCGGAGAACAGCACCATTATTCCGCGATACACGCCGTTGCCATACGCCGCGTCCAGTAGGCGTTGATGCGCCCACGCCTGGACTACGCGCTCTCTTGTAGACATCTTCACCGGCAGGTGAACCTTGCGGTGCTTCTTGCCCATGTCAATAAGGAAATCCATCGTCATAAGCACGTCGCGACCATGAACGGGGAGCCTGGCTCGCTTCGTGGGATTAATTCCTACTGCCTTAGCGAACAAATGACCGATATAACACTCGAAGAAAGTGGCCGGCCCCTTCTTGTTCTGACGATCGAATATTTCCATGGCGAGACAAGGCGCAAGCGCAATCGTGTATGTCAGCTTCGCGAAATCCGTCGGACTAATTGCTTCCGCCAACCATTGTTTCCAAAGCCGAGTGATTGCAGTTGAATCCGCCATGAAGAGTGCTTTGTTGGCTGGACGTGCAATAACATTGGCCTTCTTGAAGCTGAAATACTGCTTCCCGGGCACACGAGAGACTAGGTCAATCGGTTTGCACTTCGTGACAAGAAACTTCAGGGAGATCGTGGCAAGGTGCAGGATTGCGTCACCCGCTTGGATGCTCTTGGAGTCGGTGCCGCATTGCTGCTTCGCGTCTTCGTACCCCGTCCTGAGGATTGAATCTGCCATGATCGTCTGGACTAGAGGCCTTCCATCAGTTCAGACAGAGTCATATCGAGTGCCTTTGCAATACTCTCGATATTCCGAATCGCCACATTTCGCTCGCCCCGCTCGATCCCCCCGACGTAGGTTCGATCAAGGTTGCATTTCGCCGCGAAAGACTCTTGTGAGTAGCCTTTGCTCAAGCGAAGCTCGCGGACTCGAGTGCCGAACCGCACAAGGATATCTGACCGTCGGGACATAAGCACATTAAATCCGATATGGGGTCTATAAGGCTACGGACTATAAGTATCAGTCCGCTAGACGGGGGTCTGAACGAACAACTTGCGACGCGTGGGCACCTAACCACCGCATCCACGCCGACGCGCGCAAGAGCAGCGCGCGCGGGTGATGCGGGACGTTGAGGCTGTAGAAAAAGGCCCCGAGAAATTTTCTCGATTCACACCCATAATATGCGGCCTCATTAAACGCGCTATAACGCACGCAAATTTTTTCGAAGGGGTAAATGCATACCCAAAATAGAGCGAAAATGGCAAGATTCAAAGTGCCCCGGGTTTTTCTACACCCTCGTTAGCGCTCAACATCGCAAGCCACAGCGCGTTGACGAGTGTGTATAACGTGCATATACTATGCCAATGTCCGCCGATTTCGACCCGAAAAAGGATGCGGCAAATATCAAGAAGCACGGCGTGTCGCTCTCTGAGGGCGACGGGGTGCT
>JACQOI010000139.1 GCA_016202615.1 Betaproteobacteria bacterium | reverse complement strand
GGGTCTCCAGGTCTTCGCAAACCAGAGACTCGCCCTCGGGGGGCTTGCTCGTCAAGCTCTCTGAGGGTGATTCGCCCGTACACCCTCAGTTATTCTGATCAAAACCCGATCGGCGCACATAAAATACTTTGCTCGCGCTCACGTGCTTTGGCATTAACTTCCCAGGAAGCCGCGCCACCGCCTCGTATACCCGTCGATGATGACCCGCGTAGCGTGCAAACAGTAATTTTGGCTGGACGTGACAATTGGCTAAGGAAAAAACATGGAACAAAAGGCTTTTTCAATGAGATTTTTCAACTCACCGATCAGCGCGAACAGCGGGTGGAGTGAATGGTTGAGCAAGATACAGATGCGAGGCGGACTTGCCGCGGCCGGAATTTTTGTTGCTCAGCAGTTCATCGCTAGTGAAGGTGACCGCAAGTACTTCAACTTGGTCGGGCTCGACGATGCCACTACGTTCGCCCGCGAGTCGCATGGTGAAGTTCCGGGGAAGGGCAATTCCGAATGTGAGCTATCAAACGGTTCCATGGCTACGGTCGCAGCGCAAGCTGAAACTTACAGCGGACTTTATAAGCAAATCTACCCCGAGGGACAAGTACTCCGGCAGCTTGAGTCCGACGTAATTCTCGCAGTCGGACTCGATGTGGATCCGGCCCGGGAAGATGAGTTTCACGCTTGGTATAACACCGACCACATACCTGCTCATCTGCAGGTGCCGGGTATCCTTAACGCCTATCGCTTCGTTGCACTAGAGCAAGCGTTAGTACCCTCAAAAGTCCATACCCCAAAATACGTTACGCTCTACGAAGTAGAAAATGAGCAGGTGTTTCAAACGGCGGTTTACGAAAAATCAAGGCACTCGCCGTGGACTCAGTGGATGCGGCAATTTTATACCCGCCGTTTTCGCTCGGTTCTTCGACGCGCAGATTAGCTAGCAGCTCACCGCAAGGCTCGCGCAGTAAGGTGCCTCCTCTGCCCGCTACGCGTTTTTAATTGACGTGTATATTGGCGGCCTTGATGATCTTGGTGAATTTGCTCGTTTCGGTTTTCATGAATTCGGTGAATTCCGTCGGCGAACTGCCCACCGGTTGGAAGCCGTCGTTCCGCAGTCTGGCATTGATTTCAGGCAGACTGATGATGCGCCTCACCTCCCGGTAGATCTTGTCGACTGCGGTGGGAGGCGTAGCGGCGGGCGCCCAAATTCCGTTCCAAGACAGGAGCTCATAACCGGGTAGTGTTTCAGCGACGGTCGGAATGTCCGGAAACAGTTTCGAGCGCTTGCTGTCAGTGATAGCGAGCACGCGCACGCCCTGGCTCTTCACGTGCGGCAGCGCGGTGGGAACAGTAGAAAATCCAATCGGCACGTAACCGCCGCGCACGTCGATGATGGCCAGCGCGCCGCCTTTATAAGGGATGTGAGTGATGTCCACGCCGGCCATTAGCTTGAATAACTCGCCAGCGAGATGGTCAGGGCTGCCGACCGAAGAGGAAGCATAGTTGAAGCTTCCCTTCTTCTGCTTTGCCAACGCTATAAGCTGAGGCACGGTTTTGGCCGGCACCGATGGGTGCACGATGATGAGATAGGGCGACGCTGCGATTTCGGTGATCGCGACAAAGTCCTGCACCGGGTTATAGTCGAGCTTATACAGCGTCGGATTGACCGTCATGTTGCTGCCTGCAGCAAGCAGCAATGTGTGGCCGCTAGGCTCCGAATTCAGTACCAATCGCCCCGCAATGCCGCCGCCGCCGCCCATGCGGTTCTCGATTGCCACAGGTTGGCCCCAGCTTTCAGTTAGCTTCTGTCCGATTTGCCTCGCCAGTATGTCCGTTCCGGCGCCCGGGGAGCCCGGAGTGACAATACGGATCGGCTTTTCGGGAAATTCCGCTGCGGCAGTAATCGCCGATGCGGGCAGAATCACGCCACATGCGACCATATAGCTCATGAATTTGTTCATCGCTACGTTCCTTCAAGGGTAGGGACAAGAGCGGAGCGGTAAACCGCTGGCAACTAGCCGCCAATCTTACGATAATGTTCGCTTGCGACTCACCAAGCGCTCCGCAACTGCGTGATGTCCACGCGAGCGGAGTTACTGCCAATGGCACATGAATTGATCGCCTTATAGCACAGAAGGGGCAGTTCTGACAATCGTGGGCGCGGGACGCGCCGTCCTGCCCTGCGCTCGGGCGATGTCGGGAACGGGGTGGCAGATGGGCAGGTTGGCGTGCACCGGCGTGCCAAATCACGCACCGGTAGAGCGGGCCTACGCGCGAGTGGTGCGGGCGATATGCACCCCTTGGTGTGTCACCGCCTCGACTTCCTCCGTCTCGCTTGCCGCCCGTCATAGCGAGAGCAACGCGCAGCAGGGCGTTCCGATCGCGTGGTCATTGCTCGCGATGAAAGTGGCAAACCGGATGTCAACGCGCAACAACGGTTGAGCCCAGTTTTCCTTGGCAAAAAAGCTCCTGTGCCGGCTATCGCAGTTCCACCACCCGATCGATGGTGGGTATGTCGGGCCGGAAGGTGGCCCGCCAGGCTTCCAGTCCGGCAACTTTGGCCACCGCGCCGATCCATCTGCCCACCAGCTCCAGCACCGCCAGTATCTCCTCCGGAGTGGCCCCGGCCTTGCGGGCCGCATGCATATGCACCTGGAGGTGGGAAACCGTGTCCTTCTGGGCCACGCAGGCTACTATGATCGCCAGTTCCTTGGTCTTGCGGTCTACCAGACCTGCCTGATACTTCAGGTAGCCGTCCTCGACATTGTCGTTGATCTTTTTCAGCGCCTCCGCCCCACCCACGTGGGCCACAAAATCATGCAAGCCGTACCGAAACCCCCGCAGCTGCGTGGTGCGCTCCAGTTCTCGCTCTATATCGGTTGACATCTGGTGACTCCTTCTTCAAGTTATACTACGTTGGGCCGCGCGCAAGGGCATCATCGATGAATCCCGGCGCGGTGAGGAAACGCTCGCGCAGAAGGTCAGCCCGGCTAAGGTGCGTGGAGCGGGCAAGCCGCGTGCGCTACTCAGGACGAACGCCGATATCGCGGATGACTTTGGTCCATTTCGCGATCTCGGACTTCAGATAACCCTCAAACTCCTCCGGCGTGCCGCCACGCGGATCAGCGCCCTGTCGAGAGATCGCGTCGATTACGTCGGTGCCGCGCAGCACCCGAAGCATCTCGGCATTGAGCTTGCCGACGATCGGCTTCGGTGTTGCCGCCGGGGCGAGCATGCCGTTCCAGTTGGCTGCTTCGTAGCCGGCGACACCCGACTCGGCGACGGTAGGAATCTCTGGCGCCGCACCTGAGCGCTTGGTCGAGGTCACGGCGATGGCTTTGACCCTGCCGGCCTTGATTTGCGGCAGCGCCCCGGGCAGGGACGAAAACAGCAGTTGGATCTGTCCGGAGATCACGTCCGTGAGCGCCGGTGCGGCCCCCTTGTACGGCACATGCGTGAGATCGATTTTCGCCATCTGCTTCAGCAACTCGCCGGCAAGATGCGCCGAGGTGCCGCTGCCGCCGGAAGCGAAATTGAGCTGCCCGGGCCTGGCGCGCGCTATCTCGATCAGCTCGGTGACGGACTTCGCCGGAAACGACGGGTTGGCGACGAGGACATTCGGCGCCGACGTTACCAGCATCACCGCGGCAAAATCCTTGACCGGGTCGTACGGCAGCTTTTTTTGGAAGCCGGCATTCACGGCATGGGCGGCGGCAATCAACAACAGCGTGTAGCCGTCGGGAGCAGCTCTCGCGGTAATCTCGGAGGCGATGACGCTACCGGCGCCGGCGCGATTGTCGACGACGACCTGCTGCCCGAGCCTTTCCGCCAGCTTCTGGCCAACAATGCGAGCAACGATATCGACGGCGCCGCCGGGCGGGAATCCGACGATCAGGCGAATCGATTTCGCGGGATAGACTTGCGCCCCGGTCGCAGGCACAACGCTTGCTGCTGCAACGAGCAACGAGACGACGGCAAAAAAGGTACGCCGACTCATGATTGTCTGCGGTCGAAACCGGGCGAAACGAGAATGACTGGAACGATCATCTTGACTAGCAGCCTGTCGGACTTAACAGTCCGAACAGGCTGCTAAAAGCAAAACCGGCTGACCATTCATAATAGCAGCCTGTTGGACTGCCAAGCCCGACAGGCTGCTAGCGGTCGAATTTGGGGAAAAGCGCGGGCAAATTCGCATATCTGTTATCCTCTGCCGCAATTCTACTGGCCCCGGTTTTGCATTAGGAGTTTGTCGGGGCTAAGTCCGACAAACTCCTAAATGGTAGCACAGCGCGAGCGGCTGTGCTCAAGCAGCGTCGGTACCATTGCTAATGCTTCAGGCATCGGCTAGCATCAACAAAACCACACCTGCCCGACCACGCAATCCCGATAATCCCCGCGTGCCGCAGGCCCGGCGTTAAACCCTGATTGTTACACCCGGAGGAAACCATGGGCATCCCCGTTTCGATGACCGTCAACGGCAAGGCAGTCGCGGCCGAAATAGAACCGCGCACTCTGCTGGCGCAGTTCCTGCGCGAGCACCTGCGTCTCACCGGCACCCACGTCGGCTGCGACACCGGCCAGTGCGGCGCCTGCACCATCCATTTGAACGGCCGCGCGGTGAAAGCATGCAACCTGCTCACAGCGCAGGCACAAGGCGCGCAGATCGTGACCATCGAAGGCGTCGCCGCCGCGAACGGTGAGCTGCACCCGATGCAGGCCGCGTTCAGGCAGCACCATGGGCTGCAGTGCGGTTTCTGCACGCCGGGCATGGTGATGGCGGCGCTCGATCTCGTGAAGCGGCAGCCGAACCCGACCGAAGACGCGATCCGCGCCGGCCTCGACGGCAATCTGTGCCGCTGCACCGGCTATCACAACATCGTGAAGGCAGTGCAGACCGGCGCCGCCGCAATGAAGGGTTAGGAAAACGCCATGAACGCACCCGTGATTGGAACGCGCGTCGAGCGCAAAGAGGATTACCGCTTCCTGACCGGCAGCGGCACTTACACCGACGATGTCGCGCTGCCGGGACAAACCTGCGCGTATTTCCTGCGTTCGCAGCATGCGCACGCGAAGATCAACCGCATCGACATCAGCAAGGCGAAGACCGCACCCGGCGTGATCGAGGTGTTTACCGGAGCCGATCTGCCCGGCAGCGTCGGTGGACTGCCGTGCGGCTGGCTCATCACCGACGTCAACGGCCAGCCGATGAAGGAGCCCAAGCATCCGCTGCTCGCGCAGGGCAAGGTGCGCTACGTCGGCGACCACGTCGCGGTCGTGATCGCCGAAACGCTCAATCAGGCCAAGGATGCATGCGAGCTGATCGAAGTCGATTACGAGGTGCTGCCGGCGGTGGTCAACGTCGCCGATGCGCGCAAGCCGGGCGCCGCCCAGGTGCACGACATTGCGCCCGACAACACGTGTTACGTGTGGGCGCTTGGCGACAAAACCGCGGTCGACAAAGCGTTCGCGCAGGCCGCACATGTCACCAAGCTTGATTTCATCAACAACCGGCTGATCCCGAACGCAATCGAGCCGCGCGCAGCGGTTGCCAGCTACTCGCGCGGCGATGACAGCTACACGCTTTATGTGACGAGCCAGAACCCGCACGTCGCGCGGCTGCTGATGACGGCGTTCGTGCTGGGACTGCCCGAGCATAAGCTGCGCGTGATCGCGCCCGACGTCGGCGGCGGCTTCGGCTCCAAGATTTTTCTCTACGCCGAGGAAACCGTGCTGACCTGGGCATCGAAGCAGGTCAACCGCCCGATCAAGTGGACCGCCGAGCGTTCGGAGTCGTTCGTGTCGGACGCGCACGGCCGCGATCACCTGACCAGCGCCGAGCTCGCGCTCGACAAGAACGGCGGGTTCCTCGCGTTGCGCGTGCATACCACCGCCAATATGGGCGCGTATCTTTCGACGTTCGCCTCCTGCATCCCGACCATACTCTACGCGACGCTGCTCGCCGGGCAGTACACGACGCCGGCAATTTACTGCGAGGTCACGGCGGTATTCACCAATACCGCGCCGGTCGACGCCTACCGCGGCGCCGGCCGCCCCGAGGCGAGCTACGTCATCGAACGGCTGGTTTCCACCGCCGCGCGCGAAATGAAAATACCGGATGCCGACATCCGGCGCCGCAATTTCATCAAGGAGTTCCCGTACCAGACGCCGGTTGCGCTGTGCTACGACACCGGCGACTACGAAGCGACGCTCACCGAGGCGCTGAAGCTCGCCGACGTCGCGGGCTTTGAAGCGCGCAGAAAGGAAGCCGCGGCGCGCGGTAAGCTGCGCGGGCTGGGCTACTCGGCTTACATCGAAGCGTGCGGGCTCGCGCCGTCGAACGTCGCCGGCTCGCTCGGCGCGCGTGCCGGGCTGTTCGAGGCCGGCGAAGTGCGCGTGCATCCGACCGGCAAGGTCACCGTATTCACCGGCTCGCACAGCCACGGCCAGGGACACGAGACTACCTTCGCTCAAGTCGTCGCCGACCGCCTCGGCCTCGGCGTCGACGATGTCGACATCGTGCACGGCGACACCGGCCGGATTCTCTTCGGCATGGGAACCTACGGCTCGCGCTCGATCGCGGTCGGCGGCACCGCAATCGTGAAAGCGCTCGACAAGATCGTCGCCAAGGGCAAGAGAATCGCCGCGCACCTGCTGGAAGCGCCGGACGCCGACATCGAGTTCAAGGACGGCAAGTTCACCGTCGCCGGCACCGACAGACAGGTACCGTTCGCGCAGGTCGCGCTCAGCGCCTACGTGCCGCACCACTACCCGCTCGACAAGCTCGAGCCGGGGCTCAATGAATCCGCGGTCTACGATCCGACCAACTTCACCTTCCCGGCCGGCAGCCATATCTGCGAAGTCGAGGTCGATCCCGACACCGGCGCAACGAAGATCGTCAACTTCACCGCGGTCGACGACTTCGGCAAGACCATCAACCCGATGATCGTCGAAGGCCAGGTGCACGGCGGGCTCGCGCAAGGCATCGGCCAGGCGCTGCTCGAAGCCTGCGTCTACGACCGCGAAACCGGACAGCTCCTGACCGGCACCTACCTGGACTATGCGGTGCCGCGCGCCGACGATCTGCCGTCGTTCAAAGTGACCACCCGCGAGACGCCGTGCACGCACAATCCGCTCGGCGTCAAAGGCTGCGGTGAAGCCGGCGCGATCGGCGCGCCGGCGGCGGTGATCAATGCGATCGTCGATGCGCTCGCGCATCTCGGCATCCGGGACATCGAAATGCCGGCGACGCCGCAGCGCGTGTGGCAGGCGCTACAGTCGGCGAAAAAAGAAAGGATAGCTACTTAACGAGAGAGCCGTCACTCCTGCGCAAGCAGGAGTCCAGGGATTTGAAACAACCTGAATTCCAGCCCCGTATCGGAGTACGGAGCAGGCTCCCGCAAGAAATGACCCAGTGGAGAAATCATCATGTATGCGTTTGAATACCATCGCCCCTCGAGCATCAAGGAAGCAGCTTCCCTCGCACGCAAGCTCGCGGACGCGAAGCTGATCGCCGGCGGCCAGAGCATGGTGCCCGCGCTCAAGTTGCGGCTCGCGCGGCCCACCGCCATGATCGACCTCAACGACCTGCCCGAGTTGCGCGGCATCAGCGTGGTCGGCACCAACGTCGTGATCGGCGCGCTCACGCGCCACGCCGAAGTCGCGGCATCAAAAGACGTCCTGATGACGCTGCCGGTGCTGGCGAAAGTCGCGGCCGGCATCGGCGACCACCAGGTGCGCAACATGGGCACGCTCGGCGGCGCGATCGCCAACAACGACCCCGCGGCCGATTACCCCGCGGCGCTGCTCGGTCTCGGCGCGACCGTGACCACTAATAAACGGGACATCCCCGCGGACAAATTCTTCACCGGCATGTACGAGACCGCGTTGAAGCCGGGCGAAATCATCGCTTCGGTATCGTTTCCGATGGCGAAGCGCGCCGCCTACATCAAGTTCCGCAACCCGGCGTCGCGCTTCGCGCTGGTCGGCGTGTTCGTGTCGGAAACCGCGGGCAACGTGCGCGTCGCGGTGACCGGCGCCGCGCCGTGCGTATTCCGAGTGAAAAACATGGAAAAAGCGCTGGCGTCGAAGTTCGCGCCGGAAGCAATTGCGCGTATCCGCGTGCCGGCCGACAACCTCAACTCCGATCTACATGCCGGCGCCGAGTACCGCTCGCACCTGATCACGGTACTCGCGCAGCGCGCGGTCGAAGCCGCTCTGTCGGGGAAGTGACTTAAACCGCAAAGGCGCGAAGGCGCAAAGAAACCCGGGGGCGAAGAATAATTTGCGAACCTTCCCACGATGGAAATGAGCGGCGAACAAACGATCCTGCGCCCGCAGGCGGTGACGTGGTCGTCGATCACCGACCCGCGGGTGCTCAAGGCGTGCATCCCGGGCTGCGAGTCGATGGACAAGGTCGGGGACAACGAATACGAGCTCGTGATGGGCGCGAAAGTCGGCCCCGTGAGCGCCAAGTTCAAGGGCAAGATCACGCTCGCCGACGTGGACGCGCCGCATGCCTACACGCTGATTTTCGAGGGCCAGGGCGGCGTGGCCGGCTTCGCCAAGGGCCAGGCCAACGTCCGGCTGCTGCCTGATGGCGAGACGACGCGGCTCCAGTACACCGCCAAGGCCATGATCGGCGGCAAGCTCGCCCAGGTCGGCTCGCGCCTGGTCGACGGGGTGGCAAGAAAAATGGCCGAAAGTTTCTTCAGCGCGTTCAACGAGCACGTTTCGGGAGTGAAGGGTGAAGGGTGAAGGGTGAAGGGTGAAGGGGTAAGATCTTCTCGCCTGACTCCTCACGCCTCACCCCTCACTGCTTTTTAATCAGCCACTGAGAACACCGAGGTCACAGAGAATAGAGCACACATCGCCCGCGCTTGATCCATGACAACGGCAAGCGCAGAATGATGCTTTGCAGCTCGGCTAATTTGTCAACCAAATCGTCAACTAATTTTCCAACTATCTTTTCAACCAATTGACGTTAAACCCCACCGTTACACGATCCCGGGGGCAGGGGCTGGACATTTATACGTCACTGCCGTAGCATAGCCGGATGTTCGAGTTCATTGAAACGCCTTTTTTCACGAAGGCGGTTTCGCATTACCTCGAAGACGACGAGTACGCCAAGCTCCAGAATTATCTGAACGAACAGCCCGAAGCGGGTGTCATCGTCCCGGGTTCGGGCGGCGTGCGAAAGCTGCGCTGGGGTTCGGAGGGTCGCGGCAAGCGCGGCGGGCTGCGGGTCATTTATTACCTGCGAAGCGCTCGCGGTGAACTCTGGATGCTCACAATCTACGGAAAGAATGTGCGCGAGAACATCCCCGCGCACTCTCTGAAGCAAATGAAGGAGAACATTGACGATGCGTAAGATGACCGAAAAGCAACTAGCCCGGTGGGAAAAGACCCGCGATATTGGTCGCGAGATACTTGAGGGCATTCGTGATATCAAAGCTGGCCGCATTGGTCGGCGGTATACGGTTGAGTCTTTTCCGATCGTTCGTGCGCGCGAAAAGTCCGGGCTTTCTCAGGCCCAGTTCGCCGCGCTGCTCGGAGTCTCCGTTCGAACGCTCCAGGAGTGGGAACAAGGACGTAGGGAGCCCAGCGCGGCTGCAAAGACCCTGATCAAGATCGCAGAACTTCATCCCGGGGTATTGCGAAAGATTGCAGCTTGACAAGCATGGGGTTTAACTATCGCTTCCACTCGGACGCGCGCGAAATCAGCGCGCGCCGGTGAACCAGACGTTACGCCTCTCTCCTCTCTCTTCACGCCTCACCCCTCACGCCTTACGATAACAACTAATGCCCCGTCTTCCCGTCACCAGTGACGACCAGATATGCCCGTAGTCGACCTTCTTGATGGCCATGGGTTACACATCCCGATCCCTGGCGCCTGGAGGCCACGCATGACCCGACACCCGCCAGAAAAGCCGCATGTACACTGGCTTTCAGGCGATCGCCCTCGCCCGCCGGCGCTCGTTCGCAGCCGAATTGCGCAAGCGCGAAGTCCGGCGTAGCGTATGCTCGACAACAACGGCGCCCGCATCTCCGCTCCGGAAGTGAGACTGCCCTTCGGCAAGCCCTTTCGCCTTACCGGTGACCGTTCGAGCGACATCGGCGGCGTGGTCAAAGTTTGGAATTGGGCCCTGCTGCGCGGCTAAGGTCGACGACATTACAACTGAATATCCTACTTATCTGGAGGACGTATGCGGGTACCTGGTTCCGTTGCATGGGCATTCTCGATTGCATTGATGTCTCTGGGCGCTGGAGTGGTGTCGGGCCAGGATTTCCCGACCAAGCCCATCCGCATCGTTATTCCGTTTGCGGCTGGTGGAGGAACCGACGTCATCGGCCGGCTGCTCGCGCGGAAACTCAGCGAGGCGTCGAGCCAGCAGGCGGTTGTCGACAATCGTGCGGGAGGGGGAGCTATTATCGGTTCGGAACTCGTCGCGCGGAGCGCGCCCGATGGCCACACGCTCTTGCTGACCGCGAATCCGCATACGGCGAACCCCGCGCTGTACGCGAAACTGCCCTACGACACCGTCCGGGACTTCGCTCCCGTCACCCTGGTCGCTTCGGCGCCGCTCATCCTCGTCGTGCATCCGTCCCTGCCGGCTCGCACGGTGAAGGAGCTGATCGCGCTGGCCACAGCCCGGCCCGGGCAGCTCAGTTATGGCACATCCGGCAATGGCGGGCCGCAACATTACGCGGGCGAGCTGTTCAAGCACATGACGGGCATAAATATCATCCACGTGCCCTACAGGGGAGGCGCACCGGCCACCATCGATCTGCTCGCGGGGCACGTGCAACTCGCGTTCAACGCAATGATCAACGCGCTGCCGCATCTGCCAGGAGGCAGGCTGAGGGCCCTTGCGGTCACCAGCGCACGCCGCTCTGACGCGGCGCCGGAGGTGCCTACCGTGGCAGAGAGCAGTTTGAAAGGATTTGAGACGACAACCTGGTATGGCATTTTCGTGGCAGCCGGCACGCCGCCGGCAGTCATCGGGAAGCTGAACGACGGACTGATCAGGGCGCTGCGTCAGCCGGACGTGGCGGAAATACTCAGAAAGAGCGGAATGTCTCCGGTGGGAAATTCGCCGGAGGCATTCGGCCGGTTTGTCGTCGAGGAAATCGACCGTTTCCGCAAGGTCGCCCGTGATTCGGGCATGCGGATCGAATAAAGCAGCCGGGGACCGGGAGAGCAAACATGAAAGTGTTCCAGAGACTCGCGAGCGCGTTCGCGGCGGAAGGCGTGTCGACCGTTTTCGGCATGATGGGCGACGGCAACATGTACTGGATGGACGAACTGGACAAGCTCGGGGTCAGGCTGATGGAAGTCCGCCATGAAGGTGTCGGACTCGGCATGGCGGACGGATGGGCGCGCGTTACGCGCACGCCCGGGGTTTGCACTGGCACCTGCGGTCCGGGCGTCTCGCAACTTGCGACCGCGCTTCTCACCGCGAGCCGCGCGGATTCGCCGCTCGTCGCGTTCGTCGGGGAGTCGCCCACCGGCGACGACGAATCCGTGCAGCGGCTGGACCAGGCGCGGTTCGCCGCGGCATGCGAAACCGGCTTCGTTCGCGTCGATTCGCCCGACACTGCGGACGCGGCCGTGCGCAAGGCATTTTATCTCGCAAAAACGGAGTCGCGGCCGGTCATGCTGAGCGCCCCCATGAACGTGCAGCAGATGGCCTTCGAGAACGATGAACCGTACCAGCCGTCGTCCGCGCTTTTTTTGCCGCGCGCCTTGCATCCGGCGCCGGATGCAATCAAGCAGGCGGCGGATATCGTCGCCGCGAGCCGCAAGCCCGTCATCATCGTCGGCCGCGGCGCGATATGGTCGGGCGCGGGCGACGCGGTAACCCGGCTCGGAAAGCGCACTGGCGCGCTGATTGCGACGACGCTCAGAGCCAAGACCTGGCTCGCTGAAGAGGAGTATCACGTCGGCGTTTCGGGAAACTTCGCCACCCGCACCGCGATCCAGCTGTTCCAGGAAGCCGATTGCGTGATCGCCGTCGGCGCGAGCTTGAACCGCTACACCGTTGAGCAGGGTTATCTGTACCCGAATGCCCGCTTTGTGCACCTCGATTCCAAGCCGCACGTCATGATGGCCGGCGGCCGCTCCGCCGATTGCTACGTGCAGTGCGATGCGCGAATCGGCGTGGAAGCGCTCGATCGAGCGCTCGCCGAGCGATCGGTCAAAGCGACAGGCTACCGGACGCGCGACGTCGCGGAACGCCTGATCCATAACTATGCCGACCGCACCGAGTTTCCCATCGAGCCGGGCTGCGTCGACCCGCGCGAAGTGTGCCTCGCCCTCGACGAAACCGTGCCGGCGGATATCGGTTTGTTCATAAGCAGCGGCGCGGTCGCGGGCTTCAGCGCGATGCTTTTCAAACGCCCGCGGGCCATGGTGCACGCCGCTTATTTCTTCGGCTGTATCGGACAGATGTTTCCCGCGGCGATGGGCGCGGTGGTTGCCACGGGCAAGCCGGCGCTGCTCGTCGACGGCGATGCGAGCTTCATGATGCATCTCGCCGATTTCGATACGGCGGTGCGCTACAACATGCCGCTGCTCGCGGTCGTTCTGAACGACCAGGCATTGGGTTCGGAATATCACAAGATGCGCGCGCACCATCTGAAAGCCGAGCTTTCGACCATCCCGACTCCCGACCTGGGCGCGTTCGCGGTGACTTTCGGAGGCAAGGGCCGGCTCGCACGCAGCGTGGAGGACGTGCGCTCAGCGGCCGCGGAATGGATTGCGAAACCGGGGCCCATGATCCTCGACGTTCGAATCTCGCGTAACGTGTTGAGCGTGCCCAATCGGCGCATTCTTTACGCGCGCGACGAATAAGACGGAAGAGCCTCGCGCCCCTTAACGGTTGGGCGTTACTGCGAGCTACGGTACCTGGCGAACATCTCCCCGGCGGCAGATACTTTTCTTCCATCTCGCCGATGTGGTTAAACATAGGGGTCAACGCTTTACTTTATAGGGCGGTGCTCGACCGCCGCCACGCTCAGGCATATCGTTGTGCCCTTTGTTCTCCCGGTCTGCCGCCGCGGCCGCACTCGTGCCGGCCATCGCTGTTGACCCTCGAATGTGCATCTGTCATAGTGATTGCGTCCACTGACCAGCTTTCCCGCCCCCGTCACGATGCCCATGCGCTCCCGCAATCCATCGACCGCCGCATCCAACAGCGCCCTTCGGCACGAAGGCACCATTACAATCTCCAGAGCACCGCGCTCTGAATCCAGCGGTTCAGTCCAACCGATTTTATCCACCATGCCGCCGCATGATGGATAAAATCCTATTCGTTAGATCCATATGGAAAGAATCGACGCGAAGCTAGCCCAAGCGGTTGTACTGCTTAGTCGGCAGTATCTCCTCACGGATCACCTCATCGAGACCAGGGGTTATGTACTTCGAGAGTTCGAGCGCGCGATCGAGGAGAAACGGCAAGCGCTCGATCACGTGCTGGATGTCTACAACTACGTCTTTGCGTTGATCGATCACTTGGTCCGGTATGAAAAGATCGCCTTTGTCCTCCCGCGGCTTAACCAAAAGATCGCTGAGTATCGAGCGCTGCGCGATGCTATGGGCGAGCTCAAGGACATCCGCAATCAGTTGCAGCACATCAATAACGATGTCGAGAACGACAATTCGGGTCCTCTGCTCGGCGCGGTCTGCTGGGTATCTGGTCAGCGACAATTCATCGCGTCATTTCATGACATCGGCAGGAGACGTTCCTCACCGGGCATCATTCTCGACACTCGCACCGGTACGTTTGCTCAGGAGTTCTGCTATTTCTACAATGACGCATATCATGATCTCGGTAGAGCCATCGAGGGTGTGCGTACCTTCAACAAGTTCGTGAATTCCCAGGTGCACGTCGAAGTGGACGGAAAACTCCTGCTCAAGTTCCAGTGCTTGCTGTGCCTAAGCGGTCCGAGGTGACTGACGCATACTGGCTCTACGCGGAGAGAAAAACGGGTACTTACCCTGCTGCCACTGCGAACTGCGGGAAGTGGCTAATCTTTGTACCTATGTCGCGGGTTGACGAAGTATGGGCAAAGATCAAGCTCGCTACAGAGGAAGGGAAATTGGGCAGCTCAGTCAAGGTCGCTACTGCAAAACCAAACTCGAATGCAACGAACCTCGATACCAAGGTCATCTGCGTTTACACTTACGATTGGACAGACGAAGAAGACGTGAGAGGAATCCGTCAAGAACTGCGCCAGTTGGGCATTACATCGAAAATTCCCTACAAGGCAGACGAGAATACTTATGCTGGTCGGTACGTGATTCAAGGTCACAAGCGTATCTCCAAATACTACGAGTGAGCGATAGGTCGCTCCGAGGTTTTGCCTGGCAGCGTCACTGCGCAGGGTCACATTCTCACTAATCTGTTCCCATTGATTCAAATCACAGGAGACCGGTCGTGGCGGAAAATGGCGATCGTAGAATCATAGAAGGTTGGATTGACAAGGCCCGCAACCAACTGCAAAGCGCCAAACAACACTTGGAGTCTCGCGTTCGATGGTCTGAGTCCGTCGAGGCATCCCAGGAATCCGTCGAGCTCTCGGTCAAGGCGATCCTCTCCCTCCTTCAAATTGAGTTTCCACTGACCCATGGGTGGAACAACGAAGCCCTTGCACGCATTGCCGATCAGATTCAGAAGCGACAACTCCTCTTGAAGCTGCGAGGCCAGAATAATTTGTACTGGGCTGCTCGTCTGCCTCGACTCTTGCTGCTCACAAACTTCTGGGCGCAGTTCTATTTACCGGCCAAGTACGGGATGGAGGCTGGGAGACTGGCTCCACCGCAAGACCTCTTCGAGGAAGATGAAGCCAAACTGGCTGTACAACACGCAGAGGAATGTTACCGAGCCGTCTCGGAGTTAAGATACCTTGATGAGAACAAACTGGCCGCCATCGTGCGCAAGTAAGCTATCAGAGGGCAGGGAGCGGGAGCGCCTAACTGAGCCGGTGCAGCGGACGCTCTCTTCGTTCGCGCCGCTGACCGCCGGGCGTTGACGCTGTAGAAAAAGGTCCCAAACGTGATTTTTGAGTGACATTCAAAAAATGCGGCCTCATAAAACGCTCTATAACGCGCGCAAAATTTTTCGGAGGGGTAAATGCATACCCAAAATAGAGCGAGAATGTCAAGAGTCGAAGTGCCCAGGGTTTTTCTACAGTCTCGTTAGGCGCTGCTCAGGGTGGGCCTCGTGCGGAGAACCCTTTGAGAAGGAGGTTGATACGCCACTTCATGGGAAAAATGAGGACACCATGGCATCTCGTTGCGCTCTGACTTGCTGCTTGCTAGGCATGGTGTGGCTGGCCGCCGAGGTGTTCGTCCCGGCCACATACGCGCAGCCGGCAGCACGGGCGCCCGTGCCATGGGTTGACGTCCACATGCACCTGATCGGCGGGCATGGGCAGCAACAGGACTTTGCCGGCGCTGTCGACGCGGCGATCCATGAGATGGAGCGCTTCGGCGTCGCGATGGCGATCGTGCTGCCGCCGCCGCAGGTCGACCAGCAGCCGGTGCACGACGCTTCCGCCTTCGTCGGCGCGTTGCAGCGTCATCGCGACCGATTCGCCTATCTCGGCGGCGGCGGCGCGCTGAATCCGACCATCCACCGGTACGCGGATCCGGCGAGGGTCACGGACGCGGTGAAGCGGGGCTTCGCCGCCGCTGCGGAACAGATCATCGACAACGGCGCTCTCGGCTTCGGCGAGATGGCGTCGCTGCACATCTCCGCCACCACGGGACATCCTTACGAATTCGTTCCCGCCGACCACCCGCTGCTCCGCGTGCTCGCCGACGTGGCTGCCAAGCGCGACGTACCGATCG
>JACQOI010000152.1 GCA_016202615.1 Betaproteobacteria bacterium | reverse complement strand
TCACCGCTTACCGCTTACCGCTTACCGCTCACCGCTTACCGCTTACCGCTCACCGCTTACCGCTCACCGCTCACCGCTTACCGCTTACCGCTTACCGCTTACCGTTTACCGCTTACCATTCACCGCTTCTATTCCCCCAGGCTGAAAAATTCGCGCGCACCGCGCATGGCTGAAATGCGCTGTAACAAT
The DNA here is from genome assembly GCA_016202615.1 of Betaproteobacteria bacterium. GTDB lineage: Bacteria > Pseudomonadota > Gammaproteobacteria > Burkholderiales > SG8-41 > PALSA-1004. The sequence goes on along the minus strand of JACQOI010000152.1, from coordinate 6,492 downwards.
AAATCAAAATCCCCCGCCGAATCAACAAAATTGAGATGTTCCGAGTTCACGATCAATACCGGCGCCGCGTCGTAGTGGTAGAAAAATCGCGCATAGCTCTCGGCGATCCGCAGCAGATACTCTTCCGAAATCGTGCGCTCGTAACTCAGGCCGCGGCGCCTGACGCGCTCGATGAGCGTCTCGGTCGATGCCTGCAGATAGATTACCAGATCGGGCGTCGCCCCCCGCGGCTTGAGCCGTGCATAAATCTGCTGATACAGGCGCAGCTCGTCGTCGTTCAGCGTCAGGCGCGCAAACAGCGGGTCCTTGTCGAGGATGAAATCCGCGACGGTCGCGCGCCTGAACAGGTCGGCCTGGCTCAATTCGCGCACCTGGTTCAGGCGCTGGAACAGGAAAAACAGCTGCGTCGGCAGCGCGTAGCGCGCGCTGTCCTGGTAAAAGCCGGGCAGAAACGGGTTCGCGTCGGGGTCCTCGAGTAGCGCCGCGCTGCCGCTGCGCTCGGCCAGCATGCGCGCGAGGCTGGTCTTGCCGGCGCCGATCGGGCCCTCGACCGCGATGTAGCGGTATTTTTCCGGCAGCAAAGTCATGTTTCGCGAGAAACAATCTCAAAAACAGCCCAAAGCGGATGAAACCGCCGATGAACGCAGATGAGCGCAGATAAGTTCAAAATCCAAAAGCAAAAGACAGGATTAGGGGGATTTATGAACCGCTCTAATCCTGTAAATCCTGAATAATCTTGTAAATCGTGTCCATTTGTTTTCGTGATTTTCATCGGCGTTTATCGGCGTTCATCCGCGGCTTTCTATTGCTTTGAGATTCGATCTGGTTACTGCTTTCTACCGCAAGCTGCGTCACACGGGCCACATCGATCGCGCGCAGCAGCTCGGTCACCGCACCGCGACCGGGGATCACGCAGCGCGGCGCGATTTCGGCGAGCGGCACCAGCACGAAGGCGCGCTCGTGCATGCGCGGATGCGGGATCGTCAGGCCGTGCTCGTGCAATTGCAAATCGCCGTACAGCAACACGTCGAGATCGAGCGTGCGCGGCGCGTTCAAAAAATCGCGTACGCGGCCGTGGCTGCGCTCGATCGCAAGCAGCGCATCGAGCAGCGCGCGCGGCGCGAGTGCGGTCTCGATCGCAGCCACCGCGTTGATGAAATCAGGTTGATCGGCATAGCCGATCGGTGCGCTGCGATAAAGCGAAGATTGCGCCGTCAGTTTTGTTGCCGGAAGCGCGGCGAGCGCAACGAATCCCGCTCGGACTTGCGCTGCCGGGTCCTTCAGGTTGCTGCCGAGCGCGATAAAAGCGGTTTCAGGTTTCGAGTTTCGAGTTTCGAGTTGCATGAGATTCATTCCGGGACCGCACTCGCCGCAGCAACCGCCGGCTTGTTCCTGCGCCGCGAGCGGCGGCGGCGCTTCTTGCCGGCTCCCGGGGTATCTTTCAGCAGCATGCCGGCACGGGTTGCTTCGTCGGCATGCTGAAAGCGCTCCCACCAGTCGCCGATTTCAGCATCGATTTCGCCGCTCGTGCAGCGCAGCAGCAGAAAATCGTAGCCGGCGCGAAAGCGCATGTGCCCCAGCATGTGGTAGGGCCGCCGCCCGGAGCGGTTGAGAAAGCGCGGCTGCAGCGCCCAAATATCTTTCATGTCGGCGCCGAAACGGCGCGGGATTGCGAGTTTCTCGGCCTGCACCTGCAATACCTGGTCCATTGCATGATACAGCGCCGGGATCGTCGGCATGCCTTGTGCCTCGATCTTCTTCCACGCCACAAGCACCTCGTGCCACAGCAGCGCCGCGAACAGAAATCCCGGCGATACCGACTTGTCCGCGTTGATGCGCTGGTCGGTGTTCGCGAGCGCCAGCATCACGAGACGCTCGCCGAGCGACTGCTCGAGTATCACATCCAGCAGCGGCAGCACCCCGTGGTGCAGGCCCTCCTTGCGCAGGCGCCGCACGCCCTCCGCTGCGTGTCCCGACAGCAGCAGCTTCATCATTTCGTCGAACACGCGCGCCTGCGGCACGTTGTGCAGCAGATCGGCAAGCGCGCGGATCGGCCTGCGCGTGCGCGACTCGATTTCCAGCCCGCGCGATGCCGCCAGCCGCACCGCGCGCAGCATGCGTATCGGGTCCTCGCGATAGCGCCGCGCCGCGTCGCCGATCATGCGCAGCTTGCGCGCCTTGATGTCCGCCACGCCGTCGTGATAGTCGTGCACTTCCTCGCGCACCGGGTCGTAAAACATCGCGTTGACGGTGAAATCGCGCCGCCGCGCGTCCTCTTCCACGGTGCCGAACACGTTGTCGCGCAGGATGCGGCCGTGCTCGTCGGTCGTCTGCTGATCGTCGGCGGCACCGTCGGTGGGACCGCGAAAGGTCGAGACTTCGACGGTCTCGTTGCCGCACATCACGTGCACCAGGCGAAAGCGGCGGCCGATGATGCGCGAGCGGCGGAAAATCGCGCGCACCTGCTCCGGCCGCGCACCGGTCGCAACGTCGTAGTCCTTGGGCTCGCGCCCGAGCAAAAGGTCGCGCACCGCGCCGCCGACCACGTAGGCGGCAAACCCGTGCTGCTGCAGCGCCTCACACGTTGTCGCCGCACAGCGGCTAATGCGCTCGCGCGCGATGCGATGGGCCTTGAACGGTATGATTTTTAATTGGGCCGGCCGGAACAGCTGCCCGGAAAACACTTTGCCGAGAAAACGCCGGATCATTAAGTGGAAAGCCTGCCGTTTAGCAAATTAAGCGGCACGTCCCATGGCGTGTCCGCTTCAATTTGCGCGGGTCGCAATTATATAACGGGGATGAAGTGAGCGTCCGGTCCGTTTCCGAATGCGCGCACACGGCAGCCGTAGAGGTCTTCAAGCCGCTCCGGTTGCAACAGCTCAGCCGCGGCTCCCGCCGCGTAGCGCCCGTCGCCGCGGAGCATCAGCACCCGGTCGCAGCGGCAGGCGAAAGTCAAGTCATGCAGCACCACCAGCGCCGCCTTGCCCGCGCCGCGCACCGCCGCGCGCACCAATTCGAGCGTTTGCAGCTGGTGCCGAAGATCGAGGTGCTGCAATGGCTCGTCGAGCAGCAGGAGCCGCGGATTCTGCGCCCATAACTGCGCCAGCCGCGCGCGCTGGCGCTCGCCACCTGACAGCGTGCCGTAGGATTGCGCCGCGAGCGGCTTGAGGTCGAACGCCCCCAGCGCGCGCACCGCGGCTTCTTCATCGGGTGCATTCCAGCCGAACAGCGAGCGCGCGTGCGGGTAGCGGCCGAGCAACACATAGTCGGCGAGCGTGCCCCAGAATTCCTGGTCCTCGCGCTGCAGCAGGATGCCGAGCGTGCGGCCGAGTTCGCGCCGCGAATAAGTTGCGAGCGGCTTGTCGGCGACCGTGACGCGACCCGCCGCTGCGGGCGCGAGTCCGGCAAGCGCGTGCAACAGCGTGGTCTTGCCGCTGCCGTTGCAGCCGAGCACCGCCCACAACTCGCCCGGCGCGACCGCAAGATCGAGCTCGCGGCATAGCGTGCGGCTGCCGGCGGTAATCGTCAGCTGCTCGACGCCGAGCATCAGGGTTTCCTCGACAACAAAAACAACAGCACCGGCACACCCAGCAGCGCGGTGAACACGCCGACCGGCAGCTGTTGCGGCGCCCACACCGTGCGCGCAAAAGTATCGGCGAGCGTGACGAAGCTGCCGCCGGCGAGCGCCGATGCGGGCAGCAGCCGGCGGTGATCGTTGACGCCGGTCAAGCGCAGCGCATGCGGCACCATCAGGCCGACGAAGCCGATGCTGCCGCCGAGCAGCACCGCGGCGACGGTCGCGAATGCCGCACCGAAGTAAATCGCCGCCTGCAATCCGCCTACGGCGACGCCGAGCGCGCGCGCCTTGAGCGCGCCGAGCGCGAGCGCGTTGAGGCTGCCCGACCACAAGGTGAATACCAGCAGCAAAGCGGCGAGCAGCAGCCACGCCGCATCGCTCGCGCCGGCGTGCGACAAATCGCCCATCAACCAGAACAGCATGCCTTTCAACTGCGCCTGCGGCGCGAGCACGAGCAGCAGGCTGATCAGCGCGCTGAATCCGGCCGACAGCACGACGCCGGTCAGCAGCAGCCGGTGCAGGTTCCAGTCGCCGGCGCGAAAGCTCAATGCAAACACGATCGCGATCGCGCCGAGCGCGCCCACCAGCGCCGCGAGGTTGGTGAACACCAGGCCGGCGCCCAACAGCAGCGCGGCAAGCGCCCCGAGCGCGGCGCCGCCCGATACGCCGAGGATGTAGGGATCGGCGAGCGGGTTGCGCAGCAGCACCTGCAACAGCACACCCGCGCTCGCGAGCAGGCCGCCGCAGGCGAATGCCGCGAGCGCGCGCGGCAGCCGCAGCCGCCAGATCACGTCCTGCACGACGCCGGGGATCGGAAAGAAAATGCTGTCGAAGACCTGCACGAACGATATCGGAAAGGTGCCGAACAGGAGCGCGATGAACAAACTGCTCGCGGCTACGACAAGCAACACGGGGAAAAGCGGGGAGCGAGACATGAGGGGTTAGCGGTGAGCGGTGAGCGGTGAGCGGTGAATGGTGAATGGTGAATGGTGAATGGTAAGCGATCGATCCTCGATCTTCGATCCTCAGTCCTCAATCCTTCAGACTGATGATCTGCCAGCCATGCTTCTCGGCGTGGGCGCGCAGCGTATCGTCGGGATCGACCGCGACCGGATGCGTGACACGCGCGAGCAGCGCCAGGTCGTTCAGCGAATCGCTGTAAAACCAACTCTGGCCAAAGGACTTGAGCGACTGCCCGCGCGCGGCGAGCCAGTCCTCGAGCCGCCCGACTTTGCCCTCGCGGAAACACGGCGTGCCGGTCACCTCGCCGGTAAACTCGCCGTTGACATGCGCGGGCTCGGTCGCAATCAGGTTGTCGACCCCGAATTCGCGCGCGATCGGCGCCGTCACGAAGCTGTTGGTCGCGGTGATGATCACGCGCAGGTCGGCGCGGTGGCGCTCGACGAGATCCCTGGCGCGCGGCCGTACCAGCGGCAGGATTTTTTTCCGCATGAACTTGCGGTGCCAGTCGTCGAGCACGCGCCGTGGGTGGCGCGACAACGGCTTGAGCTGAAAATCGAGGAACTCGTGGATGTCGAGCGTGCCGTTCTTGTACTGCTCGTAGAAAGTCTGATTCTGCGCCTCATAGACCTCGCGGTCGAGCACGCCCTGCTCGATCAGGAACTGCGCCCACTCGAAATCGCTGTCGCCCGACAGCAGCGTGTTGTCGAGGTCGAAAAGCGCGAGGTTCATCGTATCCCTAAAGCCCAAAAAACAGATTGACCACAGATGAACACAGATACACGCCGATCATCGGGTGAATGAGTGAACAAGTGAACGAGTGAACCCCCTCACCCTAACCCTCTCCCCCGGTGACGGGGGAGAGGGAATCTTTTTCTCGTTCACCCGTTCACCTGTTCACTCGTTCACGGATTCCTATCTGCGTTCATCGGCGGTTTCAACCTGTTTTCGAGGTGGCTTCCAGCAGTTCGCGCAGCAGCGGCACCGTGATCGCGCGCTTGGTCTCGAGCGAATAGCGGTCGAGCGCATCGAGCAGCGCCAGCAGCGAGGGCATGTCGCGGCGCGCGTGGCGCAGCAGGTAATCGGCGACTTCCTGCGACAGCCGGAAGCCGCGCGCATTTGCATGGCAGCGCAGCGCCGCGGATTTTTCCTCGTCATTGAGGCCGTGCACCTGGTAGACGAGCCCCGACGCAAGCCGCGTCACGAGATCGGCGCGCAGCGCGAGCTGCGCCGGCGCCCCGTTGCCGCTCGCGATCAGCGCGCCGCTGCCGCCGCGAATGCGGTTATGCAGGTTGAACACCGCGATCTGCGCTTCGGCGCCGAGTAAATGCACGTCGTCGATTGCGACGAGCGCATCGTCCACCGCGTTGAATGCCTTCGCATCCGCATCAAACCATGCCGCGTGATGACCGTTGCGGCGCGCGGCGCCGGCCACGGCGCGCAGCAGGTGGCTGCGGCCGCTGCCGGCGGCGCCCCACAGGTAGATGAAGCGTTCGTTGCTGGCGTGGTTCGCCAGCGCGTAGAGCGCGACCACCAACTCCCCATTGCGGCCCGGTACGAAGTTGTCGAGCGTCGGCATCGGCGGCGGCGTGATATCGAGCACCAGTTGCTTCATGCCAATACGGTTCCCGCAGAGCGGTAGCAAGTCATTTCAGGTAAAATTCGAGGCGCCACAACGGCATACAGCATACGGGACCGTTATCTTAACTTAGAGTCTCTAACATAATGAAACACGCGATGCGCTGGCACGATTTTGGCTCAGGGCGCGAAGCAAGACATGCCGCTTAGTCATTCTAAGCCAGTGGCTTGCGATATTGCCATGGGCCAAAATTCGCGGCCAGCCCCAATATGCATGCGCAATTGATTCTGTCATTGCCGGGGTTGCGGCCAGAATCGGCGCTGGCGTCGTTGCTCGACTGGGCAATATTCCCGATATTGCCTGCATCGAGCGCCTC
>JACQOI010000142.1 GCA_016202615.1 Betaproteobacteria bacterium | reverse complement strand
GAAGGACGGCTCGCTGATCGAAATCGAAAATCCGTCGAAGCTGCCTGATCCGTCGAAAATCGAGGAGATCCGCGAGCCGGTCATCACTGCGTCGATCCTGGTGCCGCAGGCTTATGTCGGCCCGGTGATCACGCTCTGCAACCAGAAGCGCGGCGCGCAGAAGAACATGCAGTACCTGGGACGGCAGGTGATGCTGACCTACGAGCTGCCGCTCAACGAAGTGGTGATGGATTTCTTCGACAAGCTCAAATCGGTGAGCCGCGGCTATGCGTCGCTCGATTACGACTTCAAGGAATACCGCGCCGACGATCTGGTCAGGCTCGACATCATGATCAACGGCGACCGCGTCGATGCGTTGTCGCTGATCGTGCACCGCTTGAATTCGCAGTATCGCGGCCGCGATCTCGCGCAGAGAATGCGCGGACTCATTCCGCGGCAGATGTTCGACATCGCGGTGCAGGCCGCGATCGGCTCGCATATCATCGCGCGCGAAACCGTGAAGGCGATGCGCAAGAACGTGCTCGCCAAGTGCTATGGTGGCGACATCACGCGCAAGAAAAAACTGCTCGAAAAACAGAAAGCCGGCAAAAAGCGCATGAAGCAAGTCGGCAACGTCGAGATCCCGCAGGAAGCGTTCCTGGCGATACTGCAGGTGGAGAAGTGAAACCGTGAACGGTGAGCAGTGAGCGGTAAGCGGTCCGCCCTTTCGCAAGGGTGCTGTTACCGCTTACTGCTTACCGCTTACTGCTTACTTGGCGTAGCCCTATGAATTTCGCATTGATCATGTTCCTGCTGCTGGTCGCGACCGGCGCGATCTGGCTGCTCGACCATTACGTCCTGTGCAAGCGGCGCGCCGCAGACGCGCGGGAGCCGTGGTGGATCGAGTACCCCAAAAGCTTCTTCCCGGTGATTCTGATCGTGTTCCTGCTGCGCTCGTTTCTGGTGGAACCGTTCAAGATTCCGTCCGGTTCGATGCTGCCGACGCTGCTGGTCGGCGACTTCATCCTCGTCAACAAATTCACTTACGGCATCCGCATTCCGATCATCAACCTCAAGGTGGTCGGCATCAACAAGCCGCAACGCGGCGAGGTGATGGTGTTCCGTTATCCGGAAAACCTGTCGCTTGATTACATCAAGCGCGTGGTCGGCGTGCCGGGCGACAAGGTGAGCTACCGGAACAAGCGGCTTTCGATCAACGGCGAGGAAATCAGGCTCGAGCCGGACGGCCAGTATAATTACATCGAAACCGGCCTGAATTTCATCTCCGCCCAGCGTTTCCAGGAGTCGCTGGCAGCGCACCGGCATGCGGTATTGATGCTTCCCGAAATTCCCGTAGTGAGGCTCTCCGACGTCAGGCGGTTTCCATTCCACGGCAATTGCGTCTACAATGAAACAGGTTTCACCTGCACGGTCCCGCCCGGACATTATTTCATGATGGGCGACAACCGCGACAGCAGCAGCGACAGTCGTTACTGGGGTTTCGTGCCGGACCGGAACATCGTCGGCAAGGCGTTCCTGGTGTGGTGGAATTTCGACGAATTGAAACGCATCGGGCAATCAATCAATTGACGGGGGCGCAATGAAAAAACAGCACGGGTTGAGTCTGGGGGGGTTGATCGTTGCCTTGTTCCTGCTGATCGTCGGCGCGCTGCTTGGTTTCAAGCTGTTCACGCCTTACACGCAGTATTTCACGGTCCAGAAGACATTCAAGGCGCTCGCACAGAATCCGGAACTCAGGAGCGGGAATCGGAAGGAAATCGCGGCTGCATTTCAGCGCTATCAGGTGATCGACAACATTACGGCAATCGGCGGCGACGACATCGAGGTCACCAAGGACGGCAACGAGATCACGCTCAGCGCCAGTTATTCGGTCAAAGTGCCGCTGTTTCACAACATCAGCTTGGTCATCGATTTCGCTCCGACGTCAACTTCAAAGTGACATTCGCGTGAGCCGTCGCGCCTGAACCGGGAATGGACCGCGACACCATCACCGGCACAATCGGCCACCCCTTCAGCAACCCCGGCTTGCTGCGTCAGGCGCTGACCCATCGCAGCTACGGTGCCTCCCACAACGAACGGCTCGAGTTCCTCGGCGACGGCGTGCTCAATTGCGTCATCGCCGCGGAGCTGTATCACCGCTTTCCGCAGCTTCCCGAAGGCGAGCTCTCGCGGCTGCGCGCGAGCCTGGTGAACCAGCAAAGTCTGTTCGAGATCGCACAGCAAATCGAACTCGGCCGGCATTTGCTGCTCGGCGAAGGCGAGCTTAAAAGCGGCGGAGCGCGCCGCCCGTCGATGCTTGCCGATGCGCTCGAAGCGCTGATCGGCGCGGTGTTTCTCGACGGCGGCTTCGAGGCCGCGCGCGGTCTGGTCCTGCGTTTGCTGGAGCAACCCCTGAAAGCCATTGATCCCCGTGCGCCCGGCAAGGACGCTAAAACCCTGCTGCAGGAGTTCCTGCAGGCACGCCGGATTCCGCTGCCGCAATACGCGGTAATCGCAACCGAGGGCGAGGCGCACGAGCAGACCTTCCGTGTCGAATGCGTGATACCCGAGCTCAGTATCCGCACGCAGGGCGAGGGCTCGAGTCGCCGCAGCGCCGAGCAGGTGGCGGCGCGGCGCGCCTACGAACTCGGCAACCCAACGTAAATGTCGGAATCCGCGCCGTTCCGCACCGGCTATGTTGCCATTGTCGGCCGCTCCAACGTCGGCAAATCGACGCTGCTCAACCGGCTGGTGGGCCAGAAGGTGAGCATCACTTCGCGCAAGCCGCAGACCACGCGCCAGCGCATCACCGGCATCCTGACTCGCGACGATGCGCAGTTGCTGTTCGTCGACACGCCGGGCTTCCAAACCCGGCACGGCGGCGCGCTCAACCGCAGCATGAACCGCGTCGTCACGCACGCACTTGCCGAGGTCGACGTCGTGCTGCTGGTGACCGAGGCGCTGCGTTTCAGCGCCGAGGACCGCGCGCTGCTCGGGCTGCTGCCCGCCGGGCGGCCGGTGCTGCTTGTGATCAACAAGACCGACAAGCTTTCCGATCGCCGTCTGCTGCTGCCGTTCATCGACAAAATGTCGCGTGAATTCGAGTTCGCCGAGATCGTGCCGGTGTCGGCGGCGAAAGGGCACTCGGTCGAGGAGCTCGCGCGCACCATCAGCCGTTATTTGCCCGAGCAACCCGCGCTCTACGGTGCGGACGAAATTACCGAGGCGAGCGAGCGTTTTCTCGCCACCGAGCTGATCCGCGAAAAGCTGTTCCGGCTGCTCGGTGACGAACTGCCGTACGTGAGCGCGGTGCTGATCGAGCGCTTCGTGATGGACGGTGCGCTGCGCCGCATCGATGCCACGATCATCGTCGACAAGGAATCCCACAAAGGTATTGTGGTCGGCGCCAAGGGCGGCCAGCTCAAGGCGATTGCGACCAAGGCCCGCATCGACATGGAGCAACTGTTCGGCGGCAAGGTTCATCTCGAGGTATGGGTCAAAGTCAAAAGCGGCTGGACCGAAAATCCGCAGCTGCTGAGACAGCTCGGCCATGGCTGATGCGGGCAGAACGCGGCACGACGCGCAACCCGCGTTCGTGCTGCACAGCTATCCGTATCGCGAGACCAGCCTGGTGTGCGAGGTGTTCACGCAGAATTTCGGCCGTATTGCGCTGGTTGCGCGCGGTGCGCGCCGCCCGCGCTCGGTGTTGCGCGGCGTGCTGCTCGCGTTTCAGCCGCTGCTGCTGAGCTGGGCCGGCAAGTCCGAGCTGCGCACGCTGCACAAGGCGGAGTGGCAGGGCGGGTTGCCGCAGTTGAAAGGCATCGCGCTGCTGTGCGGTTTTTATCTCAACGAGCTGATGGTCAAGCTCCTGCCGCGCGACGACCCGCACGAGCGGTTGTATCAGACCTACCACCGGACTCTGCATACGCTCAGCAACGGCGGCGACCATGCCGCTACGCTGCGCCGCTTCGAAAAGCAACTGCTCAAGGAACTCGGTTACGCGCTGATACTCGAGCACGATGCCGCGAGCGGCGACCCGATACAACCCGGCCGCAGCTACCAGTATCTGATCGAGCGCGGACCGGTGGAATGCGACGGCAGTGGCGGTGAAAACCGGTTAGAATTAACGGGTCAGACCTTGCTCGACATGGCGCGCGACGATTATTCGAATCCCGCCACCATGCAGCAAAGCAAAGCCCTGATGCGCGTGCTGATCAATCATTATCTCGGCAACCAGCCCCTCAACACGCGCCAGCTATTAAAGGACCTGCAGCAACTATGACGCGCCTGAGCGTCAATCTCAACAAGATCGCGCTGCTGCGCAACTCCCGGACTTTGGGCATCCCCAGCGTGACGCGCGCCGCAACCATCGCGCTGGATGCCGGCGCGTACGGGATCACTGTACACCCGCGCCCCGACGGCCGCCATATCCGGGTCAGCGACGTGCACGAGCTGGCGGGCCTGCTCGAGAAACGCACCGGCGCCGAATTCAACATCGAAGGCAATCCGTTTCAGGGTCTGATCGAAATCGTGCGCGCGGTCCGCCCGCAGCAGTGCACGCTGGTGCCTGACGATCCCGGCGCATTTACCTCCGATCACGGCTGGGACGTGAAGCGCAACGGTGGGCGGCTCCCGCCGGTAATCACCGAGCTCAGGTCGCTCGGCATCCGCGTCAGCCTGTTCATGGATCCTCTGCCCGAGGCAATGCCGGCAGTACGCGAGCTGGGCGCCGACCGCGTCGAGCTTTACACCGAGCCGTATGCGCGCGCGTTCGGCACTGCGGACGAGGAGCGGGTAGTCGTACGCTACGCCGAGGCAGCGCGCGCCGCGCAACATGCCGGTCTCGGCGTCAATGCGGGGCACGACCTCAACCAGGGCAACCTGCCGCGGTTCCTGTCGGCGGTACCGCAAGTGCTCGAAGTATCGATTGGCCACGCCTTGATCGCCGACGCGCTCGAAGCCGGCCTCGCACGGACCGTGCGCAACTACCTTGCTGCCATCAGGCAAGGCGCCGGCGCGCAAAGCGTGTCCCGATGATCTACGGCATCGGCATCGACGTGATAGAGCCGATCCGGGTTGCGCGCCTGCTCGATAAATACGGCGAGCGCTTCGCGCGCCGCGTGCTGACGCAGCGCGAATGGCCGAGTTACGCCAGGGCTGCCAACCCGACATTGTTCGTCGCCAACCGTTTCGCCGCCAAGGAAGCGTTTTCGAAAGCCATGGGCACCGGTTTCCGTTATCCGGTCACGCTGCAATGCATCAGCGTGGTGCAGGACCGGCGCGGCAAACCCGGGTTTGAATTTCATCCCAACCTCGCGCAACTCGTCACCGACGAGGGCATTAGCGGGCACTTTGTTACGATCAGCGACGAGAAAAGCCTGGCCTGCGCCTGCGTGGTGCTCGAGAAATGAGCCCTGCGCGCCAAATCCCGCTCGGCCCGGTAATGCTCGATGTCGGCGGCGCCGCGCTTACCGCCGATGACCGCCGGCGCCTCGCGCATCCGCTGGTCGGCGGCGTGATCCTGTTCTCGCGCAACTACGAGTCGCCGCCGCAGCTGACGCAGCTTACGCATGATGTTCATGCAGTGCGCCAGCCGCCGCTGCTGATCGCGGTCGATCATGAAGGCGGTCGTGTGCAGCGTTTTCGCGACGGTTTCACGCCTTTGCCCGCGATGCGCGAGCTGGGCGTTGCCTGGGATGCCGAACCGAAACATGCGCGCGAGCTCGCTGCGGCGGTGGGCTACGTGCTGGCGGCGGAGCTGCGTGCCCACGGCGTCGATTTGAGCCTGACGCCGGTGCTCGATGTCGACCACGGCAACAGCAGCGTGATCGGCGATCGCGCTTTTCACAGCAATCCGCGCGCCATCAGCGAACTGGCGCTGGGGTTGGTGCATGGCCTCAAACAGGGCGGCATGTCGTCGGTCGGCAAGCACTACCCGGGGCACGGCCACGTCAAGGCCGACTCGCATCACGAGCTCCCGGTCGACGACCGGCCCTACGCCGCGATCGAAGCCTCCGATCTGCAGCCTTTCCGGCGCCTCATCGAGAACGGACTCGGCGGCATCATGCCGGCGCACGTGGTCTACCCTCACGTCGACAGCAAGCCCGCCGGCTTCTCGGAAATCTGGCTCAAACAGATACTGCGCCGTCGGCTCGGCTTTGACGGCATGATATTCAGCGACGATTTATCGATGGCAGGCGCCAGCGGCGCGGGTGGTGTACGCGAGCGTGCGATCGCCGCGCTGGGAGCGGGCTGCGACATGGTGCTGGTATCCAACAACCCGCAGTCCGCCGGTCAATTGCTGACGGAACTCGAATATCAGATGCCGGCGACCGCGCTCGCGCGGCTGGCGCGCATCCACGGCCGCGGCGGGCCGGAATCGCCATCGCAGCTGCAGCGCGATCAGCGCTACCTCGATGCGGTGGCTGCGGTGCGCACCATCGGCGTCAAGGATGGCGAATTGCCTCTTTATCGCTGACAGCGGCAACTCGAGCTGGATGTTATTCCAATTCCACTTCAGAAGTTACATTATCTCAGTGTAGGGTGCGCTTGCGCACCGATTGCCGGATGGTGCGCAAGCGCACCCTACTCCAATTATTAATGCTTTTTTGATTTGGAAATGGGATTACACCAGACCAGCCGGAGCGCTGTGCTTCTATGGTTCAAGTCGTAATACGCCTTGCTAAGCGCGCTCGATATACTCGCCGCTGTCCGTATTGATCTTGATTTTATCGCCCTCCGACACGAACCGCGGCACCATCACGGTAAGGCCGGTCTCGGTTTTGGCCGGTTTGAACGAGCCGGTCGCGGTCGCATTCTTGAGTCCGGGCTCGGTCTCGGTGACGGCGAGTGCGACCGAAGGCGGCAATTGCACGCTGGTCGGACGGTCGTTGTGAAAGTTGACCTGAACGTCGGCATTCGGCAGCAGGTAGCCGCTCTGGCCTTCCAGAAACCCCGCCGACAGGCTCAACTGCTCGAAGGTTTCCTTGTCCATGAACATAAAGCTGCCGCCTTCGTTGTAAAGGTATTGCATCTCGCGCTGCTCGACGAAGGTGCGCTCGACCTTGTCATCGGTGCGGATGCGCGCGTTGGACTTGGTGCCCGACTCGATGTCCTTCATCTCGACCTGCATGAACGCGCCGCCGCGGCCGCCGACGTGCACGTGATAAGCTTTGAGCACGCGCCGGACGCGTTTTTCCCATACGATCAGATCGCCGGCGCGGATTTCGGTTGCGAGCACTTTTGCCATGAGACTGCACTGAATGTTTCGAAAAAGGCGCAATTCTACTCCAGCGCCAACGCATGTTTGACTGCAACGACCGCATGAAGTTTTCCCTCGAGTGCCGCGATTGTCCGCGATTGGCCGGTTTTCTCGACCAGGTCAGGCATGACCATCCCGACTATCACGCGCGCCCGGTAGCGCCGTTCGGCGATGCCAGCCCACAGCTGCTGGTCGTCGGACTGGCGCCCGGCATGCACGGCGCCAACCGCACCGGCCGGCCGTTCACCGGCGATCATGCCGGTATCCTGCTGTATCAAACGCTGCACCGGTTCGGCTTCGCAACCGCCGCGCAATCGTTACATGCCGCGGACGGCTTGCGGCTCGCCGGCTGCCGTCTTACCAACGCGGTCAAATGTGTGCCGCCGCAGAACAAGCCGGAACTGAGCGAAATCGGGCAGTGCAACCGCTACTTGCAGGCTGAGCTGGAAACGCTGACGAAGGGAACCGTGGTGCTGGCGCTTGGCACTATCGCGCACCAGGCGGTGCTGCTCGCGCTGGCGGTCAAAAAAACGCTGCTTCCGTTCCGCCATGGCGCGCGTTACGAACTCGCGAACGGCCTGACGCTATACGATAGCTATCACTGCAGCCGCTATAATACGCAAACTAAACGCTTGACAGAAAGCATGTTTAATCAAGTATTTAGCGACATTGTCCAAAATTTGTCAAAAAACCGACCTTCCACCCGACCTCGTGAATGCGGTGCTGCTACGGCTCGATGAGGCGAAGGCCTGTTGGCGGCGGATTACAGCGCCGGTTTTATGGGTGGGCGGTGCAGATTGAGGTCGACAATATAGAGGGGATGAGATGGGTAGATTAGCAGGGAAAGTGGCTTTTATCACGGGCGCAGGCTCGGGCATCGCGCGCGTGGCCGCGGAGATATTTGCGCGTGAAGGTGCAAGAGTTGCGATTGCAGAAATCAACCCGGAGGCGGGGCGGGAAACGGAACGGATAGTGTGTGAATCAGGCGGTGATGCGGTATTTGTCGAGACCGATGTTACGCGTGAGGATAGCGTCAGGGCAGCGATAGCAAACACGACCCGCCGTTTCGGCAAGATCGACGTGCTTTTCAACTGCGCGGGCGGATCGTTGCCGGAAGACAGCTTGGTGACCGATGTCGACCTGAACATCTGGAACCGCACGATGCCCGTTAACTTGTTGGGGGCCATTATGTGTTGCCGCCATGGTATTCCCAGGCTAATCGACTCAGGTGGAGGCGCCGTGGTCAACATGTCATCTGGCGCCGCATTACGTGGCGCCAGTCCGGCGCACATCTATACGGCGGCGAAAGGGGCAATCCTTTCGCTTACGCGGGCAATGGCCGGGGCCTACGCGAAACACTCGGTCCGTGTTAATGCAATTTGTGCAGGCCGCATCATGACCGAGCGTATCGTCCGCGCTTACGGTACGCCGCGTGAAGCGGGCCTCGTCGTTGATCGCCAGGATCAAGCCGGACGCGCCAGGGAATACCCGTTCTGGGTGGGTCAGCCTGTTGACATCGCGAATATCGCGTTGTTTCTCGCAAGCGACGAATCGCGAATGATCACTGGCGCAACCATTGCCGCTGATGGCGGGCGCTCCGCTTACTGAAGTGGGGCGGGATGTTCATCCTCAAAATCTTTTTCCGACATAAAGAAAGTGAATACGAGTACTGATAAATACGATGTAATTATCGTCGGCGGTGGAAATGCCGCACTGTGCGCGGCGCTTTCGGCCCGGGAGGAAGGGGCAAAGGTGCTGTTGCTCGAGCGCGCGACGCGATCGGACTGTGGCGGCAACAGTGCATATACCGACGGCGCCATGCGTTTTGCATATAACGGAGCTGAAGACATCATCGCTTTGTCGGGAGATCTGACGCCGGCTGAAATAGCAGCGAGCGATTTTGGCGCTTATACCGAAGCACAGTTCTTCGATGACATGGCCCGGATCACACAAAATCGGACGGACCCTGATCTTTGCGAGATATTGGTCAAGAACAGTAATGCGACGCTGCGCTGGATGCAGCGAAATGGCGTGAAATTCATGCCGAATTACGGTCGGCAGTCATATAGGGTCGACGGGAAGGCTAAGTTTTTAGGCGGTGCGACGATTGTGGTCCGGGGCGGTGGGCCCGGCCTCATTGAAGCGCTTTACAAGGCTGCGGAGAGAAAAAGCATCGAAATCCGCTACGGTGCGTGGGTGCAGGACTTGGCGCATTCCGACGGCAGCGTGACAGGAGTCGTGGTCCGGATTGAAGGAAGCACGATGACAATCTCGGCAGGCGCCGTAGTGCTAGCCTGCGGCGGGTTTGAGGCAAACACGGAATGGCGTGCGCGATACCTGGGGCGCGGCTGGGATCTCGCAAAGGTGCGAGGCACAAAATACAACACAGGCGACGGGCTTGCCATGGCGCTGCGGATCGGAGCGCAACCGTATGGTCACTGGTCGGGTTGCCATGCAGTGGAATGGGAGCGATACGCGACGGACTTTGGTGATCCTGCGGTAACTCCAAATTTTCAACGTTACAGCTATCCATACGCGATTATAGTGAATGCAAATGGCAAGCGGTTTCTCGATGAAGGCGCGGATTTCAGAAATTACACTTACGCGAAATACGGTCATATTGTGCTGGAGCAACCGGGGCAGTTTGCTTGGCAGATATACGATTCGAAAGTTCTGCATTTGTTACGCGATGAATATCGGATGAAGCAGGTTACGAGGGTTCGGGCGGACACTATAGACGAACTTGCAGACAAGATGGAGGACGTGGACAAAGAGCAGTTTCTCAGCACCGTCAAGGAATTCAATGCCGCGGTGAACAAGGATGCGCCGTTTAATTCAAACGTTAAGGATGGACGTTGCACGAGCGGCCTGGCAATCCCCAAGTCGAATTGGGCCAACACCATAGAGACGCCGCCGTTCGAAGCCTACGCTGTCACCTGCGGAGTGACGTTCACGTATGGAGGTCTTCGTATAACGACCGGCGGGCAGGTGATGAATACTAATCACGAACCCGTTCCCGGGCTCTTTACAGCGGGCGAAATGGTCGGTGGGATTTTCTATTTCAATTGTCCTGCGGCAACCGGGCTTACCAGCGGCGCTGTGTTCGGGCGGCTAGCGGGCCGCAGTGCCGCGGGCTTCGCAAGAAGTGTAAAGGCCGCGGCCTAGACTTACGGATTTGATATTTCCGATGCGGCGGTTTCGGCTCTTTTAGCAGCCTGTCAGAGCGCCAAGTCCGACAGGCCGCTAGAAGGCAGCAATGTGCTACGCACCGGAACTCATTTAACTATGACATCTTCAGCATCTGACAAACCGATAGTACCGAATAGGTTCAACTTCGCATCTGATGTCGTCTATGCACGGGCGGCCGCCATGCCAAACGCGGTCGCTGCGATTGCTGTTGACGCCGGTGATCGGGTGCAGAAGTGGACCTTCGTGGAAGTCGCAACGGCGGCGAGAAGGCTCGCCACGATTCTCCATAACGCCGGTCTCTGCCCAGGTGATCGTGTATTGCTTCTAATGCCGCGCGTTCCTTACTGGCAAGTTGCAATGACAGCGTGCATGCAAATTGGTCTCATACCGATCCCTTGTGTGACTCAGATCACTGAAAAGGACATTGTCTATCGCGCCAACCAAAGCGGTGCACGTGGTGTCATTACGAGCGCGGGACACACGGAAAAATTTGCCACAATCGGTACTTCGCTCGTAATCAAAGCTTCCCTTGGCGGCGGTAAAGGATGGGTGGACCTCGAGGAAGCGCTTGCGGCAGCGGGGGAGTGTCAGCATGTGGCGGAAATGACCGCCGATACGCCCGCCTTGATGTATTTCACGTCGGGTTCCAGCGGATTTCCCAAGGCCGTGGTACATGCGGCGCGCGGTGTGTATGTAAGATCGTGGCAGCCGTGGCGCCAACTACGCGTCAAGCCGGGGGAAACCATATGGGCTACCAGTGACACGGGTTGGACCCGGTTCGGTAGCTGTCTCTTGTTCGGCGCGTGGATGCACGGTGCGACTGCGTTCATGTATGAAGGGCCGCTCGAGCCTGCTGCACGGCTTGCCCTCCTCAACCGGTTTGAAATTAACTACTTCTGCGCAGTCGCTACTGAACTGCGGCGACTATTGAGTGCCTCAGGGCAATGGCGCTTCCCGAAATTGAGTGTTACATTCTCCGCCGGGGAAGCGGTCACGGCGGAGCTCTTGCGGCGCTGGCGAGAATTCTCGGGAGCCCCGGTGCGAGTGGGTTATGGTCAGACGGAAACGCCGACTTCGACTCTTACAGACGAGGATGTGCTTCCTGCAAACGGATTAATCGGCCGTCCTATGGCGGGAAACCATATCGCCATTATCAATGAAGAAGGTTGTGAGGTGGAGACGGGTAAAGACGGGGAAATAGCCTTCGCAGCGGACGATCCCGGATTGATGTTAGGCTACTGGCGAAAAGGTCAAATTGATAGCGGGAAGAGGATAACCGCCAACGGAAAGTCATGGTATGTCACTGGGGATCACGGCTATTGCGATGAGATCGGAAATTTTCATTTTATCGGCCGGGGCGATGATATCATCAGCTCTGCGGGATATCGCATCGGTCCCATTGAAGTGGAGAATGTGTTGCTGCAGCACCCTGCCGTTATTGATTGCGCGGTCGCTGCCAGTCCTGATCCCGCGCGCGGTGAGGTCGTGAAGGCGTTTGTGATCCTAACGCCGGGTGTTACACCGAGTGAGCAACTGGCAGCGGCACTGCAGGACCACGTGAAGAAGTTGACTGCGCCCTACAAATGCCCGCGCTGCATAGAATTCGTGCGGCACTTACCCCGAACGGGGTCCGGGAAGCTTGCACGGCGCGAACTTCGCGAAGCGGAGTTCGCTAAGCTATCCAAGCATTCATCCGGGACGAAGTCGCCCGCGTCGCGCGGGTCGTAAAAGCCGCTGGCGTGAATCCGGAGTAAACAGACCATGCCTGAACCGGCCATCAAGCAGCAGACAGTTGCAGCGGCGCCTGTCGAGGTCAGCCGTGAACTGGCGCAGTACATTGCAGGAATCCGCTACGAAGATTTGCCGGATTCTGCCGTGCGCGCGGCGAAGCAATTCATGCTCGACACGCTCGCAGTGGCATGGGCCGGTTCAAATGCGCCCGGCTGCGCCGACGCGCACGGCTTGCTGGTGGATGAAGGCGGCCGGGCGGACAGCACGGTCTGGGCCTACGGCGATCGCTTGCCGACCACCGCGAGCGCGTTTCTCAATAGTATGTTCGCGGCGGCGCTGGATTTCGATTCGCTGGGCCGCGATGCGCCGGCTCACGTCAACATTGTCGTACTGCCTGCCGCCATGGCGCTTGCCGAGCGCCGCCGTGTAAGCGGCAAGGAATTCCTGACGGCGCTGGTCGTCGGCTGCGATTTGATGTGTCGCATCAGCGCTTCATGCGAGTCTCTCAAGAACCCATACAAGGGTTGGTTCTACACTTCCATTCACGGCGTGTTCGGCGCCGCCGCTTCGAGTGCTCGGCTATTGGGGCTGGACGCGGTAGCCATTCGCCATGCGCTGGGCATAGCCTACAGCCAGGCAGCAGGCACGCAACAAGCCAATATTGAGCCCAGCCTGACCAAGCGCATGCAATCGGCGTTTGCCTCGCGGGCCGGAGTTTTCGCCGCGCTCCTCGCCGCGCGCCGCATCAGCTCGCCGCGCTCGGTTTTCGAGGGGCAGTGCGGACTGTACCGCATGTATCAGGACGGCGATGTCGGGCGGCTGCTGGATGGGCTGGGCACCCGTTTCGAGAACGGCAACCTGAGCATCAAGAAGTTTCCAAGCTGCGGTTGCAACCATACCGCCCTCGAAGGAGCATTGCAGCTGACCGCCTAGCATGATTTGCGGCCGGCTGACATCGAGGGCATCGAGGTCGAAGTTTCGCCATTCATAGAGCGACTGGTGGGCGGGAAGTTCGATCCCGGCGGTGACCCGCAGGTCGCGGCCCAGTTCAATATTCGTTACTCGATTGCATGTGCGATTGCACGACGCAAATTCGGGCTGGCGGAACTCGAGGATACGGCGGTGTTCGATCCGGAAATTGGCGCGCTTGTTGACCGGGTGAAGGTTATCGTCGATCCCGCAAACAAGGGGAATCGAGGGCCGATCGTGCTGCGGATACGGTCGCGGCGGCACGGCCTCATTTCGCGCCGCGTCGAACACGTGCCGGGCAGCGACCAGTCGCCATTGTCAGCACGCGAAGCCGCCGACAAGTGCCGCGCTTGTTTTGCGCTTGGCGCGCGGCCGCTGACGGCCAGTCGGACCGACCTTGTGATGGACCGCGTGGCGAACCTGGAGCAGGTCGCCGACATGGCCATTTTCTTTGAAGATGTAATGTGAGCGGGCCGTGAAGGTTCGTGCCGGGGAGATATGACAGTGAAAGCATTGGCGCAAGCGTTGGGTGAGGGCGTCGCGGCATTGGAATATGCACAGTTGCCTCCGACAGCGGTAAGCACCGCGAAAATCGGTTTTTTGGACTGCATGGCGGTCACGGTAGCCGGCAGCATGGAGCCCCCGGTGCAGATACTGCGTAAGACGCTGGCCGCGCACCGCGGCGCTCCGGAGGCGAGTCTATATTTAGGAACTGAGCGCATGAGTGCGCCCGACGCGGCCTGGATCAACGGCACGGCGGGACACGTGCTCGATTACGACGATTTCGCGCACGGGCATCCGAGCGTGGTGATCGTGCCGGCGATTCTGGCGGAAGGCGAGGCGCTGAATTCGAGCGGCATCGATTTGCTGACCGCCTACGTGGCCGGGTACGAGCTATGGATGGATCTCGTAATACGCGAGCGCAGCAGCTATCAGATGAAAGGCTGGCATCCGACGCCGCTCATCGGCTCGCTCGCCGCCGCTGCGGCATGCGCGAGCCTGCACAAGCTGGACGCCGACCGCGTCGCATCCGCGCTCGGAATAGCAGCGGCGCAGTCGAGCGGCATCACCGCGAGCTACGGTACGATGGCCAAGTCCATGCAGGTCGGCAAGGCCGCGCATACGGGCGTGATCAGCGCGCGGCTCGCGGCCAACGGCATGACGGCATTGCCCGAGGTGCTGGATCATGAGCAGGGATTTCTGCGCGCGATTTCCCCGGCTGGCGATGTCGACCTGCAGCGCGCGCCGCGCATCGGAGAACACTGGTACATCGTGGACGAAGGGCTCAGCATCAAGCGCTATCCCGCATGCTATTGCGGGCATCGCATTATCGATGCGGCAATCGATCTTGCGGCCCGGGAAAAGATCGACGCTGCGGCCATCGAAAAGATCGAAGTATCGTTGTCCAAAATTCATGCATCGATATTAAGAAACCACAAGCCGCAGACGGGGTTGGCTGCGAAATTCAGCGCTGAGTTCGCGGCCGCCGCGGCCGTTCTTGCCGGCAACGTCGGATTGCAGGAAGTCAACGACGATTTCGTGCGCCGGCCGGAAGTGCAAGATCTCATGGGGCGCGTAAAAGTGGTCGAAAACGAGAACTACGATCCGGAGGCTCTGGGATTTTCCGTCTATGATGAGGTCAAAGTATTCATGCGCGGAGGTGCTGTGCTCGAAAGCGAAAGAGTAAGGCATCCGCTAGGCCATGCGAAGCGTCCATTAGGCATCGACGATTTGCGGCGCAAGTTCATCGATTGCATGGCGACCGGCAACCCGGCGCTCGACGCCGAACGCGTGTTCCGCGATCTGCAGCGCATGGAAACCCTGCCTTCGTGCCGGTCGCTGGTCACGCCGGCTGAGACCGCCGCCGCCGCGTGACGGCGGACGCGTGCGAAGCCTTGCGTCCGATTATTCAGCTCGTATGCGCGCGGCCTGCACGAGACGCGAGAACTTGGCGAGTTCCGCTTTGATGTGAGCGGAGAATTCCGCTGGCGTGCTGCTCATGGCATCCATGCCCTGACTGGACAAGCGCTCGCGGAAATCGGCCGTGTTAACGATCTTCACGATTGCGCCGTTCAAGCGGTTGACGATGTCGGCGGAGGCGCCCGCCGGCGCGAGCAGGCCGAACCACGTGCCTATTTCGAAACCCTTGAGCCCGGATTCGGCTATGGTCGGCACATCCGGCAGCAGCGGCGAGCGCCTGGCCGTGGAGACGGCGAGCGCCTTGAGGCGTCCCGATTTCACGTGGGGGATCGCGTTCGGGGGGCTGGTAAACATCATATCGACCTGTCCTCCCACCAGATCGGTGATCGACTGCCCGACGCCTTTGTAAGGCACGTGCAGTATGTCGATCTTTGCCATGTTTTTCAGCAATTCGCCGGCGAGATGCGGGGGGGCGCCGACGCCAGAAGAAGCGTAGTTGAGTTGCCCCGGGCGGGATTTTGCGAGGGCGATGAGTTCCTTGATCGAGTTTACGGGCACCGAGGGGTGCGCGGCCAGGACAAAGGAACTCACCGTGGTCAGGCTGATCGGGGCAAAGTCCTTCACCACGTCGTAATTGAGGTTCTTGGTCAGCGCCGGCGCGATCGTCAGCGCGCTGGCGCCGTTTAACAGCGTATAACCATCGGGTGCGGAAGCGGCGACGTATTGCGATCCGATATTACCGGCGGCGCCCGCGCGATTTTCCACGATCACCGGTTGGCCCAAAGCTTCCGACAGTTTCTGTCCGACTGTGCGCGCGGACAGATCGTTGGGGCCGCCCGGGGGATACGCTACGACAATCCTGATCGGTTTGACGGGATAACTCTGGGCGTGAGCCACCGTCGCGGCGGAGGAAACAGCGGCGATCGACGCGGCGACGGCCAGGTTTGCAAGCGTGAAGGTTCTCATTGGGCACTCCCGTTAAATCAGCGATGCAACGTTGTCCTTATGCGGTTTCAGCTCGCCGCGTTCGATTTGCTTGACGAGCGCCGTGATGCGTTGATGGGTGGGGGCGGGGATCCCGATTTCCTCGCCTTTGGCCGCGACAAACCCGTTCATGTAGTCGATCTCGGTGCGCCGTCCCTTGCGCAGATCCTGGGTCGTGCTCGAGTAGGCTGCTTCGGTCATGCGCTGCAATTCAATTTGTATGGCTTGCTCCACCGCGGCAAGCGCAGAACTGTCGCCATCCCCGGCCTTGAGCCAGACTTCCGGCGCCAGCCTTCTGACCGGTTCGATCGCGTAGCCCTGCGCGAGTCCGATGCGAATGGCTTCGGCCCCGAGCTTGATCGCGAGCCCGCGGATCTGTTTGTCCTGCAGCACGGTCTTGAGATTGAGTCCGGTCACGCCTGATACGCCCGTGGTCATGGTATTGGCGACGAGTTTGCCCCAGCGTTCGCCCCACAGATTCTCGGTAGCCTTGGCGCTGTCCACCAGGTTCAGCATTGCAACGAGTTCGGTGAGACGCGGCGTAATGCGCCCGTGAATTTCGCCGGCCCGGAATATCGTGTAAGACGAACCGCCCGGTTGCCGTGTGCGGATGATACGGCCCGGCGCGTAAGCTTCCGCGCTCATAGTGCTTGCGATGCAGCCCACGGTCCTGCCCCAGCCGACGATGCCCGCGACGATGTCTTCGACCACGCTGTTCTGCATGGTCACCACGAATCCGCCGGGCGCGAGATACTGCTTGACCAGCATCGTTGCCCACGCCGTGTCGTAAAGCTTGGTGCAGACAATCGCAATATCGACCGGGTGGTACGTCAGGCTTTGTGCTTCGTGTATGTGCAGCGCCCGCACCGGCACCGAATACTCCCCCACGGTGCCGCTGAAGTGCAGGCCGTTGCGCTTGATTTCGTCGATATGCTGCGACCACTGGTCTATCAGAGTGACGTCCAGTCCCGCTTTGGCGAGATGAGCGCCGACATAGCCGCCAATCGCGCCGGCGCCGATGAAAGCAATGCGTTTATTGTTTCGGGGGTTCATGAGGGTCGGGGCTACCCATGAGCGGGCTTGCCGGCAGGAGCAGGAACAACCGGGACGTCATGGTTTTCTCCGTTACCAGGTCAATCGCAGCATCCTGCGTTGATAGCCGCGCGGCTTCACGACACGTTTTTCTTTTGCCAGTCTTTTTCGACCTTCAGCGCTTCGGGCGATTCGAGTTCGACGCCGAATGCCATCACCATGGTGCCGAGCGCACGGTAATACGACGCCGACATCGAGATATCGGTAATCTGGCGCGGCGTAAAGTGGCGCGCCAGTTCCGAAAACGTGGCTGCGCTCACCGACGACGGGGAGAACATCTCGGCAACATAGCGCGCGATGGCCTGTTCCGGCACGGGCAACGCGGCGGGATTGCGGCCGGCTCCGATATCGTCGACCGCGGCCTGGGGAATGCCGGCTTGCACCGCGAGTACGGAGTGGTGCGTCCAGGCATACCCCACCCCGCGCGCGGCGCACAGGATCGAAAGCTCGCGCAGGCGTTCGGGCAGATCGGTCTGATATTTGCAATAGGCGCCGAGACGGGCGAGGTGCTTGAGTCCTTCGGGCGCATGGCCGAGCGAACTCAACGCGTTCGAAACGAAACCACGGGTCGACCGGATCTCGGCGAATACGGTTGCTACTTCGGGTGAGGTCTTTTCCGTTACCGGAGACAAGCGCGCCATCTTGCTTTTCGAAGCATGAGAGGGAATGTCCCCATGTTAGCAATGCGGACCGCATAGGGTCAAGACGCACGGTGTTATTTGCGCTGTCGCTGATCCCGGCGGGCGCATCAGCCCAGGGTTGAGTTCGCGGATTTTTGCGGAGTACAGCGGTAAAATGGCTTCGCGGCACGGGGCAGATGACATTTCTTGCGCTAAATCGGAGGAATCGGTTATGACAGCTAAGATGACAGCTCTGACTCTTCGGGCACCCATAACTTTATTTCTGAAGGCAGTGTGGCCCGGGAAACCGTGTCCAGCCATTCGCTGGCATCGGTGGCGTTTCATGGGCATGGCTCTCGCCACGTCCGCTTTCGTTGCTACAGCATCGGCCCAACCACAACAAACGTATCCTAATCGCCCGATTCGCTTCGTCGTGCCGTTCGCCACGGGAGGCGGTGGTGATATCGTGGCCCGGCTCTTCGGTCAAAAACTCGCTGATGCGTTCGGCCAGCAGGTCGTGATAGACAACCGCGCCGGGGCGGGCGGGATCGTCGGCGCCGAGCTCGCCGCAAAGGCGTCGCCGGACGGCTATACGCTGTTGATGGTATCAATCAGCCATACCGTGCTCCCTAGCCTGCACAAAAAGCTCCCCTACGACATAGTCAAGGACCTTGCGCCGGTGTCCATGTTGGTCTCCTTTCCGCTCCTGCTTGTCGCCCATCCCTCGGTACCGGCGAAATCGGTAAAGGAGCTTATCGCCCTTGCCAAAGCAAAGCCGGGGCAGATCAACTATACCTCTGCAGGAAATGGCACTGCGGCACATCTGGCCGCGGAATTGTTCAAAAGCATGACAGGCATTAATCTCGTCCACGTGCCCTACAAGGGCACGGCGCCTGCCCTCATTGGCATCCTCGCGGGCGAAGCCGGCCTCGGTTTTCCTTCGGTATCCGCGAGCTTACAGCATGTAAAAACCGGGCGGGTCCGCGCGCTGGCCACCACCGGCGCGAAACGCGCCCGGTCACTTCCCGATCTGCCCACCGTCGCCGAAGCCGGCGTGCCCGGGTACGATTACAACACCTGGGTTGGCGTGCTCACCCCGGCTGGAACCCCCAAGTTCATCGTCGCGAGACTTCACGGCGAGCTCACGCGCATTCTGCAGCTCCCGGAAGTAAAGGAACAGCTCGCCGCGATCGATTTCGAGCCCGTGGGAAACACGCCGGAAGAGTTCGGCACGAGCATCAAGACGCAAGTGGTGAAATGGGCCAAAGTAGTGAAGGGGTCCATGAAGGTGGATTAGTGTGATGTCAACTGTGGAATCAATGGTGCATAAATGAAGCCACTACCGATGTTTCGCGCTCTTTCTGCGCCTTCTTCATCAAGCACCGCCAAGGCTCGATATTTCGTCGTCATGTGGAGACCGACGGATTTGAGCCATAGGAGGTTATTAAAGGCACTAGTCAGGTTGTGGTCCGGAGCATCAGAGTCAAACACAAAAACGAACTCTGCATCCGCCACTTTGGGCGCACACACCGCTCCATCAAACAGATTTCGAGTCCATATTTGATACTTTCCATGGAAGCGGGCGCTCGCGCTGCCGCCGCCGCCAATGCCCTTGTAAGCAGGGCTGTCATAGACCGCGGCAGATTCTAGTGTGTACATAGCCAGAAAGCGTGACGGTGTGACGCCGATGGCTTTGAAGCGTTGCACAGTTGACAAGCCGGGCACGCTCAATAGCTTTGGGAGATGCCCCGCGTACCAATCATGCCATTCGGCTTCTGTAGAGGGGTCCGTGTAGATATGGTCGACCATGTAAATCACAGCGATCTCCTAAGACAAGCACGCACATCCAAAAACGGTCGTTGCGCCCAGGAGTTTGTCGGACTAGCCCCGACAAGCCCGACAGGCTGCTAGATCAACACCGAGTTTTGGTGAAAATGAAAACGACAAATATAAAAACTTTTGCACCGTATCGCGTATGGAGTATACATGAAGCCTTATGGCAGGAGCTCCAGCCGCAAGGCTTTGAGCCAGACAAAATTTGAAAAAAAGGGGTGAAACCATGTGGGACCATGAAGCGGATGTTGTCATCGTGGGTTACGGTGGTGCGGGAGCTGCTGCGGCACTTGCGGCCGTCAGTACGGGCGCGAAAGTTCTTATCCTGGAAAAAAATCCCGAGGGAGGGGGCAACACGAAATACTCCGGCGGCAGCCTCCGAACGTATTTGGATCTGGATAAGGCTGTCGACCATATCGAAGCTCTTTGCGAGGGGACGACGGAACGCGCTGTAGTGGAGGCCTTCGTGAGGGAGAGCAGCCGGAACCCCGAGTGGCTAAAAGAGATTGGAGGGGAGGTCGTTTTCAAACCACCATCCGAGACAACCAGTAATATCCCGATAACTCTTCCCTTGGCTTCTTTCCCCACCATCCGGGGCGCCGAGGGCATGGGCCCCAAGATGCAAATCAAAGGCTCCGGTTCAGCCGCAGGAATCGACTTGTGGGGGGTTCTCTCACGCAAGGTGGCGGAGAGCAACCTTGAGGTCCTGTGCTCCTCCCCCGTAAAGCGGCTATTGGCTGCAAAAGGCGAAGGGGTGACCGGTGTTGTCGCCGCGAGCGGCGACAAGGATATCAAAGTCCGGGCCAGGCGAGGGGTCATTCTTACTTGTGGGGGCTTCGAGTATGATCAGGCTATGCACCTCAATTACTTGGGACAGAGTTACTTTGGAATGTGTAACCCCGGAAACACGGGGGACGGCATTCGCCTGGCTGCGGAGCTCGGGGCGGACCTCTGGCATATGAACGCCACTGCAGCCGCCTTAGGTTATAAGTTTGCGGAATTTGCGTTCGGTATCAGGCACAGAATGCCATCCGCAGGATTCATATATGTGGATCAGACGGGAAAAAGGTTCATGGACGAGATGGGCACTGACGCGCACATCATGTGGGCGCCGACTTCCTACATTGATGTGAAGACGCTCCAAAGGACGCGAGTACCGTGCTATGCGATCTTCGATGAAGACACCCGCGTTCGAGGTCCGCTGGGCGCCACAGGACAGGGAAAAGTAAGCGACGTTTACCAATGGAGCCCGGATAACAGTGCCGAGATCCGTAAAGGTTGGATCAAAGCGGCAGACAACATCGCCGATCTTGCCTATCAAATTAACGTTCGGCCCGATCGGTTGCAGATGACGGTCGCACAATACAACCTGCAGTGTGTCGGCGGATATGACCCGGAACTCGGCCGCTCGTCGAATACGCTCGTTCCCATTGGAAGACCTCCCTACTATGCCGTGGAGATGCGGCCCTGCCTTTTCAATACCCAGGGAGGACCGAAGAGAAACTCCAAGGCTCAGATACTGGACGTGTGGGGGAATCCCATCAAGCGCCTCTATAGCGCAGGCGAACTCGGTTC
The DNA here is from genome assembly GCA_016202615.1 of Betaproteobacteria bacterium. Classification (GTDB taxonomy): domain Bacteria; phylum Pseudomonadota; class Gammaproteobacteria; order Burkholderiales; family SG8-41; genus PALSA-1004. The sequence continues at coordinate 9,703 of JACQOI010000142.1, read as the reverse complement.
CTTATGGCACCGATTTTATCCCGGCGCCGGGAACTTAAGCGAGGCCTTGGCCTTTGGCCGTATCGCAGGGAAGAATGCGGCAGCCGAGCAGCCCGTCAGCGCATGACACCTGCGAAGCGGGTTTAATCCGAAATTGGAAGTTGGCGTTGACACGGGGGAGGGCGATAAAGTATCGTCCGCTTGGTGGCATCAGCGTGACGGCTGCCTGAGTACTAGGTACAAATCACCGGGGTGTGAGCGAAGGTGGGGGGGAAAGCGTGGGTCGATACTACGAAGAGTTTCTAATGGGGGAGGTAGTGGAAACCCCGGCCCGAACGGTGACCGAAGCCGATGTCGTCAACTTCGCCGGACTGTCCGGTGACTTCAATCCACTCCATACCGATGCCGAGTTCGCGGCCGCGTCCCAGTTCGGGCAGCGTATCGCCCATGGCCTTCTCGGTCTTGCATTTGTTTCAGGCTTGCTTGGACGGTTGAATCTCTTTGACGGGACTGGGCTCGCCTTTGTCGAACTCCAGTGGAAATTCCTTCGGCCAATGTACTTCGGTGACACTCTGCGGGTCCGTCAAACCGTCGTGGAGAGACGCGAGACGCGGAGTCCACAGCGCGGGATGGTGACATTCCAGATCGACCTCGTCAATCAACATCAAGAAATCGTGCAAAGCGGCCAGCGAGTCCTGATGATCGCGCGGCGCCCGAGCGAACCAGCGTCCGAGGCATAAGACGACTTGTGCGGCAATTGCAGGCTGGAAGTGGATCCCTGAAAAGGAGAAGAGAAATGACGCGTAGAATGACACAAACAAGGCATTGTTTTCAACGGCGACTATTTCTGGAAAGGAGAGGAGAAATGATGCGTAGAATGGCACTAGTAAGCGTACTGTTCGTGGTCTCAGTCTTGGTTCTGGCTTCATGGGGTCGCGAGGCCCGGTCGGCGCCGGATGCCGTCACGGTGGCGCAGGCAGGCAAGCCGGATCTTCGTCCCGTGAACGCCGCGACTATCTCGTGGGGGACGTCGAGCCAAGGCGGCTTGAGCTATCTTGTCGGGGCGTCATCGGCGGCGGTCCTACAGACGCGTATCAAGAACGTGAAATTCTCAGCCCTCGTGTCGTCGGGTTCGGCGGAGAACGCGCGCCGCATCGAGACCGGCGAGTTTCAGTGCGGCCAGATGACGTCCGATACGGCTTATTTTGCGTTCCAAGGGGGACGAGAGTTCAAGGAACCATTGAAGAAGGTACGGTTCGTGACCAACCAGTGGATTTCTCCGGAGAATGTGATCGTTCCCAGGGATTCACCAATCAAGTCGATGGCTGATCTGCGCGGGAAGCGCATTACCAGCACGCCGGGATGGGGGGCAACGATCTTTGCGCCCGCGCTCCTGGACGCGGCAGGGCTGAAGAAAGGCGACTACGACATGATTGTTCTCTCGGGTAGCGATGGGGCAGCGTCCTTCCGCGACGGCCGCGTAGATGCCGCAATGTGGGCCTTCGGAGTGCCTACGGCCACAATGACCGAGCTGGCGACATCGAAAGCAGGAATCCGCTTTATCCCCGTCGATAACACGATAACCCAGGTTATTAAAACGAAATACCCGTACTGGTTTGTTTCCAAGATTCCGAAGGGTGCGTACCCGGGGGTCGGCGAAGATGTACCGACGATGGCCAATAACAATGTTCTGCTCTGTTCGGCGGATCTTCCCGACGCTCTCGTCTACAACATGACGAAAGTCATGTTCCTGTACGGCAAGGAGATCAAGCAGTCGGTCCCAGCGGCGGAAGCGCTCGGAACGCCGGAGATGCCATACCAGCCTCCCATTCCAATGCATCCGGGTGCTGCGCAGTTCTACCGCGAGGCGGGTCTGATCAAATAGCGCGACCCTGTGCGATCGGTGCTCAGACTGATCGCGGGGTGGGCCTCATCAAGTAACGCGACCCTGTGCGATCACTGCTCGGACTGAGACCCAATCTCACCCTCGACCGGGTGACTGCCGGTCTGGCCGTCTGCCTTGCGTTGTTTCACATTATGACGGCCCAGTTCGGCCTCTTGCCCGGCTTGCAGCAGCGCATCGTGCATCTCACGGTTATTCTCGCGCTCATCTTCCTCTCGAGCGCGAGCAGGAGCGCGAAGGGGGGGAGAGCCCGCTTCGGGAGTCATCTGTGGCTCAACCTCTGTCTGGCTCTTCTCGCAATCGTCGCCGGCGGCTTCACCTATTTGGTCGAAGAGACTATCTCCGACTCCAGCCGAATAGGGACGATGACGACCGGGAGCCTGGTGATTGGAGTTCTCCTTATCGTGCTCTGTCTCGAAGCTGCCCGCCAGGTACTCGGACTGGCGTTCCCGCTGATTGTTCTGGTCGGCGTGGCATACATTATTTGGGGCGGTGCACTGCCTCCGCCACTCGATCATCCACCGGTGTCGTTCTCGCGTGCGATCGAATTCCTCTACTTTAGCCCGGAAGGGATCTTCGGTCTGGCGCTCGGTGTCTCGGCGACCTATTTGGTGTTGTTCGTCATCTTCGGAGCGTTCATGTCACATTCCGGGTTGAATGATTTCACGTTCGACCTCTCCCGTTCTTTGCTTCATCGGTCAACTGGCGGACTGGCAAAGATTGCGGTCACGAGCAGCGGAGTCGTGGCGAGCGTGACGGGAAGCGACATGGCGAACGCTGCGAGCACCGGTGCGGTCACGATCCCGCTCATGATCCGCGCTGGCTATCCGCGCGCGTTCGCGGCGGCTGTGGAGGCAGTGGCCTCGAACGGCGCCCAACTGATGCCTCCCGTCATGGGTACGGCGGCCTTCCTTATGGCGGAGATCGTCAGAGTCCCGTACGGAGAGGTTGTCCTGGCGGCCGCCCTTCCTGGTTTCTTGTACTACGTGCTGGTCTATGCAATCATCCACCTTCGATCAGCCCGGCTTGGCCTTCGAGGCGGTGAAGAATCGTCGCTCAGCGCATGGCGCATCCTCTGCTCCCGTGGGCACCTCGTCCTCCCGATCCTAATCCTGCTCTATATGGTGGTGGTGGCCGAAGTCTCCATCATGCGTGCGGCTTACTACTCGGTACTGTCGGTAATCTTGGTGACATTCCTTCGACGCAACACATGGATGAAGCCGCCGGCGATACTTCGCGCCCTTCGCGATGGGGGTTTTTCAGCGATGGGCATCGGAGTCGCGTGTGCCCTCGTCGGCATCGTGATGGGCGTGTTCGGAGTCACGGGACTCGGCCTGAAGCTGTCCGGCGCTCTGATCGAACTGGCGGGCGGAAATGTCGTGGTCCTGCTCTTGTTGACCGCCCTAACGAGCCTTATCCTCGGGACGGGGCTCCCAACACTCCCGACCTACATCATCCTTGCTATTCTTGTGGCGCCGGCGCTCATTCAACTGGGAATTGACCCGCTCGCCGCACACCTCTTCATTTTCTATTTTGGAAACGTATCGTCCGTGACACCTCCAGTCGCGTTGAACGTGATCATCACGGCCAGCATTGCAAGATCGAACTTCTGGGAAACAGGTTGGCTGGCGATCCGCATGTCACTCGCGACATTCTTGCTGCCATTTGCCTTCGTCATCGATCCAGCGCTTATCCTGCGAGGCGATCCGGATCCGGCCTCGGTAATCGTTGCGGTCATCCTGGCGCTCGCTGGGCTCCTGGCACTGGCCGTCGCGCTGGAAGGATACTGGCGCTCCAAAGTTCCTGTCTTGCTCCGTCTCCTTGGTGGCGTCGGGGCAATAATTCTAGTTGTGGGCAAGTATCCTATCGCGTTGATGGGGGCGGCACTGTTCGTGCCAATTGTCTGGCATCAATGGCGGACGCGCGGGATCGCCAAGGAACTGTAACGAAATAGCTGGTTGATTTTCGGGTCACGGCAATCGCGGCGATCGGTACCCATTTCAGACGGCGGAGAGATAAATTGCAGTACGCAGACTTCGAAAACAAGGTCGCGCTCATTACCGGCGCGTCGGGCGGCGTGGGACTGAGCGTCGCGAAAAAGCTGGCCGCCAACGGTGCGACCGTGATCATCAACAGCCGTTCGCCGGAAAACGGGCGGCAGGCACTGGAGCAGTTGCGTTCGATTTCGCAAAAGGTCGATTTCGTCGCGGGTGATTGCGGCGACTACGCCGCCGCGGTGAAGGTGGCGGAGTATGCCGCCAGGATCAATGGCGGCATCGACGTGTTGGTGATCGCGGGGGTGCGAGGCAAAGTGCGGCCGACGCCTTTCGCCGAGATGTCCGGCGCGGATCTGGTGCCGGCCTTTGAGTCGCGTTTGTTCGCGCGGATCTTTCCCGTGCACGCGGCGCTTCCGTATCTGCGCGTGCGCGGCGGCGCCGTGGTCATTCTAGGCACCGATGCGGCCCGTCATGCGACCTCGGGCGAGTCGATCATCGGCGCGGTCGGCGCGGCCGTCATCCTGATGACCAAGGTCCTGGCAAAGGAATTCGCGCGCTGGAACATCCGCGTCAACAGTGTTGCGCTGACCTTGACTTCCGGGACGCCATCCTGGGATCGGATCTTCGGCGTCGGCGGCGACAACTTCGACGCCAAGTTGTTCGGCAAGCTCGCCCAGCGGTTTCCATGGGGCCGTGCGCCTACGGCCGACGAGGTCGCGCGCGTGGCCGTGTTTCTGGCATCGAGCGAGACGGCGCAAGTCACCGGGCAGACGATCAGTGTCAACGGCGGGCTGTCGTTCGGCGGCTGGTGAGCCGCATCGAGGCAGTCAAATTTAATATGAACTGACCGCAACACTTTCCAAAGGAGATTCACGCATGTCTGACAAAGAAGTCATCTACGAAGTTAAGGACTTCGTCGCCACCATCACAATGAACCGGCCTAAGACGCTGAACGCGTTCACCGGCGACAGTTACAACGAAATGAAAAGCCTGCTGGCCCGGGCGTCCAGCGACCCGGAAGTCGGCGTGATCGTGCTGACCGGCGTCGGCGAACGCGCATTCTGCGTCGGCGGCGACATTAACTGGGAGAAGGGCGAGGGCGGCAAGAGCGGTCTCGAAACCGTGGAGTTGAACTTCCACCGGCAGATTGCCGAATGCCCAAAGCCGGTGATCGCGCGTGTCAACGGCTATGCGATCGGCGCCGGCAATATAATTGCCTACTTCTGCGATTTCACGATCGCCGCCGAGCACGCGATCTTCGGCCAGAACGGGCCGCGCGTCGGCTCGCCCGCGAGCGGCTACCCCGTCGCGCAGGCGGCCAATGTGCTCGGACACAAGCGGGCGCGCGAGATGTGGATGCTGTGCCGCCGCTATACTGCGCAGCAGGCGCTCGAATGGGGACTGGTGAACTCCGTGGTGCCGATGGCCAAGCTCGACGAGGAGGTAAGAAAGTATTGCGACGAGTTGCTGGCGCTGTCGCCGACCTGCCTGAAGGTCGTCAAGCGTTCGTTCTACTACCACATGCGGCCCATCTTGGACAAGGACATGATGGATGTGGTGCAGGAGGTGGCGCCGAACTACTTCAGCACCGGCGAGCAGAAGGAAGGGGCCAGCGCTTTTCTCGAAAAGCGTAAGCCGGACTTCAGCAAGTTCCGCTGACCCCGGCACCGAGACGCACAGCAATCCATAACGACTGATCCATTAGCAGCGTGTCGCCGCCGGTTGCGCTGGCGCGCAATTCAGTCCGCCTTGATATTGCGCGCCCGAATCAATTGACTACCCCCCTGATGCCATCGCCGATCCGGTCAGCCGCCGGACGCGGCCGCTGTGCCAGCGGCGCGGCCGGTTACGAGGGCGTGTGAGAGCCCGCCCATGTAACCACGATTGCTGATGCCGCCCAGATCGCAACCGGCGACATACAGATTCGGAATCGCCGCGGTTTGTATCTCGGAGAGATCGGCCGTCACCATCGGTAACAGGGAGACCGATGACGCTCGCCTAAGCACACGCATATCCAGATCGGCCTGAAGGCCGCCGCAGGTGAAGGTGATGGAAGATCGGACTAACACTGCTGTGAACGGCGCTTTCTCAATCGGAAACGCGTTCATACGCCTTGCCGGCTGCAATCGATCGCCGCTTCCTGACCTGACCGCCGCGTTGTAGCCTTGCAAGGACTTGAGGACCTCGACTGGCGGTAGGCCCCACGCGCGCATTTTCTCGGCCAGATCTTCCAGGCTGTCGGCTTCGATGACGGGGCCGCCCGCCTCGCGAGCGCGGGCAATGGCGACCCGCGGCGGGGGCTGGTTCTCGCTCGACATCCCGGCTATGGCCGCATCTACGATGTAGACTGCCGTCGCCTGAGGTTGGCTCGCGATATGAAAATTGAGCAGTTCTTCTCCGGTACCGGCAGACTCGTCGGCGAAGCGGCGCCCTTCGAGGTTTAGAGCCACGGACATCGGTCCGTACTTCTGACTGATGCTTTGAAACTCGAAGGCGTTGAATCGCGCGGGAGGAGCGACGAGGGCGTGACCGTAGAACGTGTTGAGCAGGGGCGTGACCGCAGCACCGATGTCGACGGCGGCTATGAATCCGTCGCCCGTGCTGCACGGGTTGCTGCGAAGGTACATGGAGTCGGCGTATGGCGTGATATAGCGCGCCACCAGCTCCGCGTTCCCCTGGAAGCCCCCCGTCGCCAGGATCACTGAATTGGCCTCGACCTCCAGCGCCCCGTTCGCGTCAAAGGCCAGTACGCCGGTGACCGCGCCGTCCCCCGTGAGCAGGGCCTGCATGGCCGTGCCGAGCAGTATCCTACCGCCCAAAGCTTTCACGCGGTTGACCAGCATCGGAGTCATCTGCGCCGGGTTCGACCGCCGCCCGCGTCCGTACCCCTGGAACGGTTGCTCCGGCTCAAGCTCAACACCCTGTGACACCAACCAGACTAGCGAATCGGGCAGGCCGTCCACCAAGAAGTCCTGCAAGGCTTCATCACCATCGGGAATGTGCTTTCGTACCTGTGCCCGGTTCGCAAAGGTCCAGATCACGCCATTAGAGAGCCACATCGAACCGCCGAATCGCGTCCCCTTCTCCAGGACGAGAACATTCGCCCCTTTTTCCAATGCGCTGATTGCCGCACACAGCCCGGCCATCCCGCCTCCCGCCACCAACACATCGGTCCTTTCCTGTCTCACCATGATCTCTACAGTCTTTCCAGCAGGCTGAAAAGCGGTCCCAGGTCGTCCGTGCCGTCCAGGCGGTCCACGAAGTCGAGGATTCCGGATTGGTGTTCGGGGGCCAGCAGCGAACCGGTGAGGTTGCGAAACTTGGCTTGGACCGCGCTGCGCTTGGCCGCCAGATCTACTGCTTTGGCCTGGAGGTCAACCCGTTCGACAAGACACCGGCCGTCGGTGGTCTGGATCTCCACCGTTGCTTCCGGCCAGCCGAGGTTGGCGTCAGTGGTGATCTGCACCCGGCGGCGCAGCGAGGCCAGCAGTGGGTTGGCCATCTTCCCGTCTACGAAATCCGCCTCATCGGCGTGCCCTTCGGCCAGCGCCTGGGCAGCCGCGTGGGTCAGGCTGAACTTGCCCTCTAGGCCGGTGATCGGCTCGCCCACCGGGGCGTTTTCTACGGAGAGGCGACTCACGGCAACTCGGATGCCCACCACGGCGTCCGCTGAGAGTCCGTGGCGGACGCGCAGGGTCAGGATGCCGTCCACCAGGGCCTGGGTGCAGAAGGCGGAGGCGTACTGCTTGAACAGTATCTCGCGGAGCGAGAAGCGGTCGCCCCAGCCGCTGAGCAGATTATCCCAGTCGACCTTATCGGCCAGGACGCGGCCGAAGCCCCGTTCGCCTTCCAGGATGTTGGGTGCGCTGGTAAATTCCTGGGCGGCCAGTAGCGCCGCTAGCAGGCGGTCTGCGGACGCGCGACCGGCGTGGAAGGGTTTGGTCATAGTCCCGAACACCTCTTTAAGGCCGCTGGCCTGTGTACCGGCCAGGCCCAAGGCGTGGCTCGTCTGAATGGGCGATAGCCCTAACAGGCTGGCCACCGCTGCCGCGGCCCCGAAGTGCCCCAGCGTGCCCGTGGCGTGCCAGCCCCGATCGTAGTGGCTGGGGTTCACTGCCTCCCCCAGCCGGCATTCCACCTCTAGGCCGACGGCGAAGGCGAGCAACAGGTCACGGCCGGAGCGCCTCTGGAACTCGGCTACGGCCAGGGCCGCAGGCGCTACTGGAGCACTGGGATGCCCGGCCATAGCCAGGTGCATGTCGTCGAAGTCCAGGGCGTGGGCCGCGGCCCCGTTCACGAGGGCGGCGTGGAGTAGCGAGACCTTCCGCCCTCGACCCACCAGCGTAGCTTGGGGCTCGCCGCCAAAGCCGCTCAGAACGATGTCGAGGATGTCCACTAGCGGCTCGTGGGCGCCGGCCAGAGTGACTCCCAGCAAGTCCAGAAGACAGACTTTGGCCGTCTCTACCACGTCGCTGGGCAGGTTGTGGTACCGCAGGTCGCTGATGGCCTCGGCGAGCCGTTCAGTCTCCCTCATCGTTCCGCCGCGCTAGCAGCCTGTCCACGCAGGCGGTTTTGCATTAGCAGTTTGTCCGACCCAAGTCCGACAAACTCCTAGGCCGGCACCGGGACCAGCAGGTCAGCCGTTGCCAGGGCTCGGCGGATCGCCTTGGCGTCTCGTTCGTCGACATCAGGCAGCGGCGCCCGCATGCGCGGGTTTGGGAACCTGCCCAGGTGGGCTGCCGCGTACTTGTAGCGTGAGCGATACAGCATCGGCGGCTCGGCGAACAGGACGCGCACGAGCGGCTCCTGGCGTCGCTGCAGGTCCATGGCCGCCAAGAAGTCCCCCGACTGCACCGCGTCGTAGATGGCGATGACGATCTCCACAGCCACGTTGTTGTAGCCCAATAGCGTGCCGTCCGCGCCGCCCAGGAAGTTGTAGAGGAAGGTCGTGTCGTTGCCAGTGTAGGCGCGCGGGCGGTGCGGCAGCGCGTGGAGCATGCGGGCCGTGGATTCGAACTCGTCTGTGTCCCAGGTGACGATCTTCACGCCCACCACGTTCGGATTTGCGCAGATGGCCTGCAAATTATCCAGCGTGTAGTGGGCTCCCGTCCATTTGGGGAGCTGAAAGATCATGAATGGCCGGTCTACCGCATCGAGGACGGCGTGGGCGTAGCTCACCGCCACGCCGGGAACGGTGTTCGCCCCGAAGGCGAACCAGGCCGGCCCCATCAGCAGCAGCGCGTCAGCTCCCCGGGCGGCCGCCTCTTTGGCGAAGGCGATCGCCTCCCGCGTGGTGTCTGGAATGGGCTGCACGCCGCAAATGACCGGGACCTTTCCACCCAGCTCCCGCACGCCGATGTCCAGCACCCGCAGGCGCTCCTCACGCGACAGCGAGTGGACCTCACCGGCGTACAGGTTGAAGGCCACTGCGCCGATTCCCCGCACGCTGGCCAGGTAACGAAGGTGCTGTCTCAGGCCGGCTTCGTCGATCTCGCCGTCATCTCGAAACGGGCATACGCTCGGAACGATGTGGCGCCCCAGGTTAACTTTACCCATGATCTTGCTCCTCTTTTTGTTTCCGGCTCTTAAGTCCTCAGGTGGCCAGCATCGTGATGCCACTAAGGGGACGATACTCTACCCCCTCCAGCATTGTCAAAGCGCACCAAAATCAACTTTCTTTAGCGGAGGTTGCAACCAGCCGCGCCCGCAGGTTGCGCCGGTCAATTTTTCCGATGGCAGTGACTGGTAGCTCGTCCACGATCTCCAAGCGCTCAGGTAGTTTGTACGTTGAGATCTCGTGCGTCCGAAGAAAGTCCACCAGTTC
>JACQOI010000145.1 GCA_016202615.1 Betaproteobacteria bacterium | reverse complement strand
TGAGCAAACGAAAAGGTCGATGGAGCTGGTGCTGGATATGGAAAACTCGAGGGATGTCTCGGAGATCATGGGTCTTCTGATTGCCAAATCCTGATCGCCCGCGCTCTTGCCGAATAAATCTAAATCCAGCATTTGAACCGCCAAGGACGCTAAGGGACGCCAAGGAAATCAATACCAAAGTGTGAACTCGAATGCGTCACCAATTTGGTGATCCTTGATGACAAAGCTTGTACTTTGTTTTCCTTTGCGTTCCTTGGCGTCCTTCGTGGTGAAGAGCTTTTTCTAGGATAAAGGTACGACCATGACCCAGACAATTGCCGAACGCTTGGCGCAATTCAGCGAAAGTTTGCAGTTCGACGACATTCCGCCCGAGGTAATAGACAAAACCAAGCGGCTCGCGCTCGACACCATCGGCGTCTGTATTGGCTCGACGCAAATCGATTTCGGCAAATCCGCACTCAAGCTGGTCGCGAGGTGGGGCGGCGCGCGCGAAGCCACGATGATCGGCCGGCGCGCCAAAGTCCCGGCGCACAATGCCGCGCTGTGCAACGGCATCCTGGGCCATGGGCAGGACTACGACGACACGCATACCGAATCGGTCGTGCATACCGGCGCGGCCCTGGCGCCGGTGGCGCTTGCGGTGGCCGAACGCACGGGTTGCTCCGGACGCGAAATGCTGACGGCGCTGGTCGGCGGCCTGGAGGCGACGATCCGGATCGCAATGCCCGCGCTGAACAAGTTTCATCTGCGGGGATTCCATACGACGTCGGTGGCCGCTACTTTCGGGGCCGCGCTGATCGCCGCCAAGCTTGAAAAAATCGGCTTGCAGCGGACGGTCGAAGCGGTCGGCATCAGCGGTAGTTTTACGTCGGGACTGCTCGAATGCATTCCGGCCGGGTCGGGCGCGAAGCGCCTGCATGCCGGCTGGGGTGCGCTGTGCGGAATCGTCGCGGCGCAACTCGCGCAAGGTGACTACACCGGGCCGAACAGCGTCTTCGAGGGCAAGCTCGGCGTTTATAACTCTTTTCTGCGCGGCGAGCCGCTTGATCTGGACGTGATTTTCAAGGGGCTGGGACATGACTGGGAAACGCTCAACATTCGTCCCAAACTCTATCCGTGCTGCCATTATCTGCAGGCTTTTCTCGACTGCGCGGCGGCGCTGCGGCGCGAGCAAAAGATACGGACGGACGATATTGCGGGGATCTCCTGCCGGATTGCACAAGGGGCGGTTAACATCGTGTGCGAGCCGTGGGAGAAAAAGCTCAATCCGATAACCGGTTATGATGCGCGCTTCAGCCTGCCCTTTGCGGTTGCGCTGATGCTGACCCGGGGCAAAGCAGGCGTGGCCGAGTTTTCCGAGCAAAACGCGGCTGATCCGCAGATCCGGCAGCTGATGGCGAAGGTAAGTTATGCGGCGGAGCCGAAATATGAGGTCAAGGACATGCCCGGCTGGATCGAGGTGACGCTCAAGGACGGCAAGCGACATGTCCACGAGATTCCCGAGGTGCGCGGTAACGCGAAAAACCCGGTTGCGTTGGAGGAATTGCTGGATAAATTTGATGCCAACACCTCGTTCCTCGGTGCGGCTGCAAGCTCGCGCATAGCCGATGACATTCTCGCGCTGGATAAGCAGGCGGACATTCACGGGTTCATGGCCCGCTTGGGTGCGCCCAAGGTCGCTGAGAGCGCGGCGTGAGTTACGCCGGGTCGTCGCCATATGTCGGCACTGCCGGCGCCGGCCTGCGCCAAGGCGTCGGATCGGCGCACCGGGAGGCCGGCAGCGCGGCGGTTAGCAGCCTGTCGAATGGTAAGTCCGACAGGCTGCTAGGCGAAGCGGGCCCGGGTACCAGTGATCGGTGATCAACTCAAGCTGCGACCGGGTGAGTTGGTGGCGGGCATTTTGCGCGGCGACCATAGATCGATTGCGCGTGCGATTTCGGCGGTCGAGAATGAGACCGAGGCTGGCCGCGCGATCATGCAGGGGATACATCCGCACCTTGGCCGCGCGCACGTTATCGGCATTACCGGCTCGCCCGGCGCCGGGAAATCAACCCTGGTGAGTGAACTGATCGGCGAGTTCACGCGGCGCGGCAAGTCGGTCGGCGTGGTTGCGGTAGATCCTTCGAGTCCGTTTTCTGGCGGGGCGATACTCGGCGATCGCATCCGCATGGAACGGCACTCGCTCGCTGAACGCGTATTTATCCGTTCCCTGGCTTCCCGCGGGCATCTCGGCGGTCTGTCGCGCGCCGTGTTCAAGGTCGTCGATGTGCTGGACGCGGCGGGTTTCGAGCTAATCATCGTCGAGACGGTCGGCGCCGGTCAGTCCGAAGTGGAGATTGCCGAGATCGCGGATACGCGGGTGGTCGTATGCCCGCCAGGCCTCGGTGACGACGTGCAGGCGATAAAAGCAGGCATACTTGAAATCGCGGACATTCTGGTTGTGAGCAAAGCCGATCTCCCGCTCGCCGACAAAACAGAATTGGATCTGCGCTTTATGCTCAGCGTCACGAAGCATGCGCCGAGGCAACCGTGCATCGTGCGCGTGAGCGCCGTTAACGGCACGGGGGTGACGGAACTCGCCGATGCAATTGGCTCGACGACCCGCAGCGCAGGCGGCAGACGCGGGAGCGGCTCACGCGAGCGGATGCGTCGACTGTTCGCGCAAGAGGCCGGGAATGTGCTGCGCAAGCGCCTGTCAACGCTTGACAGCGCGGCGCTCGACGCGCTTTGTGACGCAGCCGCGCGGGGTGAGATCGGTCATGAAGACGCCGTATTGAATGCTATTCGCCTTGCCATGAATAGCGGTTCATGAAATACGAGCGCAGGCCGATATTCGACGAGCGGGGCAAGCCTGTCGAGGGGCTCCTTTATGCTAATCCTTCCCCGGTTGCGTGGCAGATTGACCCGTCTTGAGGATCTCGTATGCGATTCTGTTTAAGCAAATCTGTGTCGTCCCGCCACCCATGGACCATCCTCTCACGTCCCGATAGTAACGCTCCACCTCGTACTCCGACATATATCCATATCCACCATGGAGCTGGATGGCTTTATCGACGACCCAGGTGGACATCTCATTGGCAAATTTCTTTGCCATGGCGGCTTCCTTCGCAACCACCTTCCCTCTATCCGCTTTGAATGCGGCATCATAAACCAGAAGCCGGGCGGCCTGAATCTGAATGGCCATCTCAGCCAAGGTCCACTGGATCCCCTGAAATTCGGCGATCGGCTTCCTGAACTGCACTCTCTGCTGACAGAACTTGACCGCCCTTTCATAAGCTCCCTGAGCCATTCCGATACATAACGATGAATTCCCGCAACGTTCCGAATTGAATTCGACCATCATCTCCTTGAATCCTCTCCCCGCGGGGACGAGGAGGTTCTCTGCCGGAACCTTGACATCTTCAAAAATCACATCGTTCATGCTTGAGCAGTGACGCCCCATCTTCTCTTCATCTTTGCCCACCGAAATCCCGGGAGTATCTCGATCGACGATGAAAACGCTGATCCCTTTCGATCCTTTATCCTTCTCGGTCTTTGCCAAGACGATGAAGACGCTTGCGATAGCCGCATTGGAGATAAAGTTCTTTCTTCCATTGAGCAAATAGTATCCGTTTTTCATCTCGGCGAAGGAGGTCATGCTGGCCGAGTCTGAACCTGCATTAGGCTCGGTCTGGCAGTAGCTGCCTATCTTCTTTCCCGACGCCATGTCTGGAAGATATCGTTTCTTCTGCTCCTCATTCCCATGTTGAGCAATAGCCCTGCAGCAGGCTGATATATGAGTCAGGGGGATGGAGACGCCGGCTCTTCCCATTTCCTCACCGAGAATCACCACATCGACGAGGTGGCCTCCCATGCCGCCGTATTCTTCTGGAACCATCAGGCCCATGAATCCTATGTCAGAAATCTTCTTGTAATATTCCGCAGGATACTTCCTTTGCTTGTCCCAGTCCTTGACGAAGGGCATCATTTGGCTTTCAGCAAACCGTCTTACCGTGTCTCTGAACATTGCCCTTTCATCACCCAAAAGCGTTTCAATCATCTGCAATCCCCCTTCTTACTTCATGTTTCTTCACAAAAAGGCAGTCAATTGCTTTCAAGTCTCCTCCTTCGGGATAAACAACCAGTGGATTAATATCGATTTCAGAAAAGACATCTTTCAGATCCAGAGCCATGCTGGAAACAGCCATCAGGGTTCTCACAATCGCTTCCTGGTCAAGTCTCTTTTCTCCTCTGGCTCCATCGAGGAGTTGATAACCTTTGATCTCTTTAATCATCTCCCATGCATCGTTTTCTTTTAGGGGGGGATGACGAAGTGAGAAATCCTTTAGAACCTCAACAAAGATCCCCCCCAAACCAAACATAACCATGGGACCGAACTGGGGATCCTGGATGATCCCTATTATCACTTCCCTTCCGGGAGAAACCATTTCCTGGACCAGCATTCCTTTGATATTCGCGTTCGGTTTATGATGTTTTACATTTCTGATGACCTCATCATAGGCCTTCCGAAGCTCATTATCGTCATTCAAATGGAGCCTGAGTCCCCCGATTTCTGTCTTGTGAAGTATCTCTGGTGAAACCACCTTCAGGGCTACCGGATATCCAATCTCCGATGCCATCCGTTTGATTTCGTCAAAATCACTTCCCAGCCCTTCCTTCGTAACAGGGATTCCGTAAGAAGCAAGGATCTCTTTTCCCTCATGCTCAGTTAAAACGTGGGATGAACCTTGGTAAAGTCTCTCGACACCTTTAATACTGAGCCTACTTTCATTTACGACGGCAGGAGCTGTACACATCATCCAATCATCTTTTTTCTTTAATATATTCGCATATCGAACCAAGGCATGGAGAGCTTTAACACAGCGGGTAGGTGACGAAAAAAATGGAACTTGGCTGTTTTCAAGCATCTTCATCCCTGGCATCGATAAGCTTCCAGAGGCCCACCATGTCAAGATCGGTTTGTCCGTCGTTTGTGCAACATCGATGATATACGAAGCCCTCTCCTTGCTCCTTTCCCCAGCCACCATAGCCAAGGCTACAATAATATTATCCAAGTGTCCGTCCTGGATGAATGTTTGAATCGATTTCGGGAACAGCAACGGATCATTCACCACTTGTGCCGTTAGATCCAAAGGATTTTTCACAATACCGAAAGAGGCCTTCGTGTCTTTCAACTTTTCTATTGTCGGCTCTGATAGATCGGGAACATCCATTCCCATCGACACCAACTCGTCTGACAGAATGACCCCGCCGCCGCCCGTTGTTGTAATAATCCCGACCCGCGGACCGTTTGTAAGTCTACATTTCGATAGCGTGGAGGCAGTGAGATAGAGATCTTCGAGCTCTTCAACCCGGATGACTCCTTTTTGCTTGAAGATAGCATCATATACTGCATCTGATCCTGTCATAGACCCGGTATGTGAACCAGCCGCCTTCCCACCCGTTTCGGTTTTCCCGACCTTCATCACAACAATCGGCTTCCCCCTTTTCAATGCCAAATCTGCTACGCGCAAAAATTTTCCCCCGTCTCTGATTCCCTCCATGAGAATCATAATCACCGATGTCTTGGGATCATCTAAAAAGTATTCGATATAGTCGGAAGTTTCCAGTATGGCCTCATTCCCTGTCGAGACAAAATGACTGATTCCAATGGATCTATCTTGAATTCGATTTAAAAGTGCTCCGCCCAGAGCTCCACTTTGCGAAATAAATGCGATATCGCCTGGTATGAGTTTCGATACATCCAAGAACTGGGAAAAGGACATGGCGGTCTGGTTGTGGAATCCGATGATTCCGACACAGTTCGGACCGCAAACAGAAATCCTATATTCTTCCGCCAACTGCCTCAGCTTCAGTTGCTTCCCTTTCCCCTCTGCGCCCATTTCCGAGAATCCAGAGGAGTATATGACCGCCGCTTTGACCTTGGCCTTTCCCGATTCTTCCAGGACAGAAAGGACTAGTTTTTCAGGTACGGCTACCAGCGCCACATCAATTTCAAGAGGAATGGAGGCCACATCGGGACAACACCGGATTCCCTCGATCTCTTTATACTTAGGATTAACTGGAAAGATATCCCCTTTGTACCCATGATTCTTCAAATATCTGAGAATTCTGCCGCCGATTCTCGATGGATCGTTCGAAACCCCGATGACGGCGATCGATTTCGGATTCAGGAGGGCATTTAGATTCTGCCTCAGCATGATTTTACTTTCTATCAGACCCGTACAGACAAAAGATTCATGATTTCAGATACATCTTTAACTTTTTCGATTTCCATAATCAGGTTTAAAATCAATTATAAGCTCTTTTCCTCGTTCTACTACGTTTATAGGGAAATCTTGGAATCGTGTTTTTAGGAGAACGGCGACCCTTACCCGTTTTCGCGATCCGACGCCGTGATCCGATTATGCCGCCTTCTTCATTTCGTTGATTCCGAAATACATCTCGTCCGGCGTCCGATAGTCGAGGCTCTGGTGCGGCCGGCGCGCATTGCAGAAATCGAAATAATTCGCAAGCGCTGCCTTCACCTACCGCGTTCACGGCTTTCTCGACCAAGAAAATGACCGGGCAGGATCTTATCGATTTCGTGCGGTATCGCCAGTTGACGGCGCAGGGCGCGCTCATGAGCGACGATCTGGCGAGCGAAGTTCTGGGTAAGCCCAAAAAGGCCTAGAACCTGGTCCAGCGTGCAGCCGCGCAATAACCGCGCACGCGTCGAATCAGGTCTTCAAGTGTGAACCGCCACCCTGAACCTTGGAGTCGGCGATCCGCGCTCGCCGACCCTTGGCCTCCCCTTTCCTTGGTTTTTTGAAGGTGCTGTATTGCCGGGCCAGCTGCGCGATGGTTTGTGAGAGCGGCTGAATTTGGCGTTTTTCGAAGATCGCAAAGTATTCGCGGTCAGTCTGGCGGAGCGCTGGTTGCGGTCGAACAACGGGACGCCGAGACTGCTTTCAAGGTCCTGGATGCGCATGGATACGGCTGACTGGGTCGAGTGCAGGTGTTTGGCCGCGGCAGCGAAGCCGCCCGGGCGGAAAACCCAATAAAGAAAGCGGCGTCCGGCAATTGTTGACGATGCTGATGGCGGTAGAACCGGTCGAGGCTGCGCTCAAGGCGCGCGCTCGGACAGGCGGTGGACGTGCCGCGCGTGCGCACTGGTACGCTCCAAGGCACGTTGCGCGTGGCGAAAGCCAGACCGGGAGAACTTAACTACGCTGCCGGTCCAGCGGGTTCTCCGCCTCATCTTGCCGCAAAAATGTTCAAGGCCATGACTGCCGTCGATATCGTGCAGGTTCCGTATAGAGGCAGCGCGCTGGCACTCAACGCCGTGATCGGTGGTCAGGTGCAGCTGATTTGCAACTGCGGGTTCGGTGGGACAGCACGTAAAAGGGGCCGATGTGAAAGAGCGATTTTTCAATTCCGGCGTCGAGCCTGCGGGCAGCACGCCCGAGGAATTTGCAGCGGTGATAAAGTCCGAGATGGCCATGCTAGGCAAGGTGATCAAAGACGCAGGGATCCGAGCGGATTAATTGAGCGGCGCGAGGCAGGGCAGCCGGCCGCCGTTCTTGCATGGACGCGCTGACTGTGAACACGATATCCTGCTCGCCTTCTCCTGCAAGACGCGCTATTTTTGCCCCGGCTGCCACCAGAAGCGCATGCTGCTCTACGGCGAGTGGGTCGAAGCGCATGTTCTTGCGCCCGTGCCGCACCGGGAGTACGTCTTCACCGCGCCGCGGCTGTTGCGGTCGGTCTTCGCCTGCCGTCGGGGCACGTAAGGTGAATTGGACATTAAAGAGGAGCAATCTCATGAAGTTCAGCAAGGTCGGGCGGGAAGGGGCCACCCTGCTATCCGCGGTGCTGTTCGCCGCGCTTTTCACGGCGTTGCCGCCGGCGGGCGCCCAGAATTACCCGGTCAAGCCGATTCGCATCATTCTCTCGTTCGCCGGGGGCACGGAGATGGTTGGTCGCTGGCTCGCGCAAAATCTTTCCGCCGGAATCGGCCAGCAGGTCGTGCCCGATCCGCGCGTCGGTGCCGGCGGCAACATCGCCCGCGTGGCAGCCGCCAAAGCTCCCCCGGACGGCTAGCACGCTGCCGATGGCCTCCTCGCCGGTCGTCATCAATCCGCACCTGAACCTCAAGGTCGGCTATGACCCGCTGCGCGATTTCGCTCCGATCACGATGGTCAACGTTCTTGAAGAACCATGCGAAAGCCATTTTGGCGCGTGATTTCTTCGTGGCGGTCACTGCGACGTGCCGGCGGCTTTACGTATTCGTCATCAAATCGGCGCGTCGCGAATATTTACGGAGCACAGGCCGTTCTGCAAAACGCTCGCGAGTGCGACGCGTGATTGACCAGGACGCCGCCATTCACTACACTGGTGCAACAGAGGAAAGTACAGCGAAACACGAAAAAGAAGTAGTATAAGAGACAGAGGGGGCGACAAGATGACAGAGGTGCCAAGTGGTGAATTCAAGACTGCATCGGGAACCTCTGTGGTTTTCGGGCTGGGTGCGGTGCAACGGTTAAGAGAGAAGGTAGAGGACTGTGGGGGCAAACGTGCTCTGGTGATAACCGGACGGACTATCGCCACGAAAACAGACTTGCTGGAGCGGGTGAAGAGTGTGCTCGGTGACCGGTGTGCTGGCGTCTACAGTGGCGTCCTGCAGCATGTGCCACGCCGGTGTGTCATTGAAGGCGCGAAGATGGCTGAAGAGGTGGAGGCCGACATATTGGTGGCGCTGGGTGGCGCCAGTCCCTCGGATGCGGCTAAAGGGATGAACCTGGCGCTGACCGAAGTAGAGCGAATCGACGACTTTTTCGTTGAATTCGACCGCTCGGATGCCATTAAAGCTCCCGAGTTTAAGAAAGCTAAACTTCCCCTAATTGCCATTCCCACGACACTTTCGGCGGGTGAGTTTACGGTAGCGACCGGCATCACGGACACGGAACGGGGGCATAAGGATGTTTACCGCGATGCTAGACTGCCCGCCAAGGTGGTCATTATGGACCCTGAAACAACCGTTCCCACCCCCAAAGAATTATGGGCTGCGACCGGCATGAAACTGCTATCCGACCGCTTTGGAGCAGTTTGCTCGCAACGCCCGCTACCTTTCGCTGATGCCCTGGGGCTGCATGCCATCCATTTCATTAACCAGTATCTGGTGCGCTCCGTGAGCGAGCCTCTGGATTTGGGGGCACGGGCGATGCTACAGCATGCGGTATGGATGAGCGCGCCCGGTATGGGATTTCCAGGTCTGGGCATGGTCGCCGCCTTTCGCCATCAGATTGGAGCTATCTATAATGTACCGCACGGTATCGCCTCGACCATCGTTTTTCCTTACTGCATTAATTTTTGTAGACCTCTTATTGACGAGCGCTTGGTCGTAGCAGCCCGGGCTTTCGACCTACCCACTAAGGGTAGCAGCGCTACTGCCAGCGCGGTTGTCGCTAGTATAAGAAAACTCATGAGTGAGCTAGGGATTCCCACCAGGCTCCGTGATGTCGGGGTACCCAAAGAAGGCCTCCCGATCATCGCTGAGTCAACCTGGCTGGATACTTCGAGCCGGAATAATTTTAGACCAGTAGAGTCGGCAAAGCAGCTACTCGGCATTGTAGAGCAAGCCTGGTAAAGGTGTACATGGCGAATTCCTACTCTCGGGTTTGCATCGGGCAAACCGGTGAATGTGCTCAATCCGGAAGTGCTTGGCAAACATTGGTTATGCCGCCAAGACTGTGCTCCGCATCGCGCCAGGATAAGCCATAGCAAGTGACTCGAATTTTTGCGCACATAAATTCGTTTCGTTGACTACAATCAAGGAATACGACTACAATCCTCCGGTAAAGACCGGTGCGCATGCATCATTGAAGGACATTCGTAATGTACGCGGATTCCATTTCTGATAGTGCAGAATTCGATTTTGTTGTAGTCGGCGCCGGATCGGCTGGCTGCGTGCTTGCGAACCGGCTCACGGCGGACGGACGACACCGGGTTCTGTTAATCGAGGCAGGCGGGCGCGACACAAACAATATCAACGTCCTTATACCGGCGTTGGTTGCGAAGCTGTTGAATGACGAGCGCGTAACCTGGCCGTTCATGACCGAGCCGCAGGTTCATCTCAATAATCAACGAATGCGATGGGTCCGTGGACGCATTATCGGAGGATCCGGCTCAATAAACGGTAACGTTTTTGCACGCGGCGATCCCGCGGAATACGATTCCTGGCGCAACCACGGATGTCAAGGTTGGAGCTACGCCGATTTACTGCCCTATTTTAAGCGACTCGAGGACAGCCCTGACGGTGATCCCGCGGTGCGCGGCCGCGGCGGACCGATCCATTGCACAAAAATGACCGAGTGCGGCGAATTGGCAGAAGCGTTTTTGGCGGCATGCAGGGAGGCAGGTTATAAGCAACTGCCGGACTATAACGATGGCAACTACGAGGGTGCATTTAATCTTCAATTCTCGAGACGCAACGGGCTGCGCTGCAGTTCGTCCATCGCTTATCTGCGGCCTGCGCAAAATCGCCCTAACCTTACCATCCTGACGAACGCCATTGCCACAAGGGTCTTGTTGGAAAGTAGGCGTGCAACCGGCATCGAGTTCCGCCTTGGCGCAACAACCCGTCAAGTGCGCGTTCGCCGTGAAGTTGTGCTGTCCGCGGGACCGCTAGTGTCTCCCAAATTGCTGGAGTTGTCGGGTATAGGTAACAGCGACATCCTGCGTCAACATGGCGTGAACGTTGTGCATCATCTGCCCGGAGTTGGCGAGAACCTGCGGGACCATCCCAATTCGAGAATCACATATGAATGTTCCAAGCCGATCACGATCAACGACCTATTCCGCAGCCCTTGGCTGAAAATGAAGACCGGACTACGGTTCTTATTTAGACGTGATGGCTTTCTCGTTATGAGTTCAGCCATCGCGACGATGAATCTACGGAGCGACCCCGGTGTCCCACAGCCGAATCTTATAATTAATCTTCTGCCGCGCTCAGGAAAAGACCATTTTGCGCGGACGCCAAAACATGGCCTTGACGCGTTTTCGGGATTCACTACCGGAATAACGCTCCTGCGGCCGAGGTCCGTCGGGACATTGCATATTCAGTCCAGGGATCCACTTGAGCAGGCCCGCATGGATCCGCGATACCTTTCTCATGAAGCCGATACCCGGCTATTTGTCGATGGCATGCGCATTGCGCGTCGGCTCGCCCAGATGCCGGCTCTTAAGCCACTGATCGTGCGAGAGACGCGCCCCGGTCCCGAGGCTCAAGGCGATGCTGCTTTGCGGGACTACGTACGGGCCTCGACCCGAACCAATTGGCACACGGTTGGAACGTGCAAAATGGGTATCGACCCATCAGCGGTAGTCGATTTCAATCTGCGAGTGCACGGCATTACAAATCTACGCGTTGTGGATTCATCGATCTGCCCGACGATACCATCATCGAATACTAATATTCCGACGATAGCTATAGCTGAAAAAGGATCTGATTTGTTGCTTGCCGCCGCGAGCGCGTGAAATCGGCACTGTCTTAGTGTCGATCTTCGCGGGGCTGTCGTAGTCGATTTGCATCCTCGCCGTCTTGACGACCTTGTTCCACTTCGCCAGATCGTTCTTGATAAAATTTACCAGCTCCTCTCAATAGCATGAGTGCTGCTCGTCACACAAAATCAGTGTATAACCGTCTGGAGACGACTGCGCCACGAGGACCGAACCGATTGCGCCTGTTCCGCCGGGGCGATTGTCGGCAACTCGCCCGAGGAACTTGCAGCCACGATGAAATCCGACTTGATAAAGTGGGGCAAAGTCATCAAGGATGCGGGGATCAAGGCCGAGTAAACACTGTGCTGATCTTGAATGTGTAGATTGTCATTGCGTGGAACGGCGTGACGAAGCATTCGCGTCGCAGACGTTGACGCGCGCCACGCGATCGCTACGTCGCATTGTTCGTCGCGATCCGTTTTTGCACCACCTCCGCGTGTTCCGGCGGGACGTTTTACGGGACCCATGGTCGTCGGTTGCCGCCTCGTGAAAGGCACTCATGAGGCAATTCGAGCCGCGCAATTCGCAACAAACTCAGGCTGCGCTCAACATGCTCCAAGCGATGTGGTGACGCCTGGAGTAGTCTGGTTGGAGCAAACGGGGTTATTATTATTGCGTCGCATAGTTAGTAACCGCGTGGCGGAACGGGACGGTGGGTTTCTCAGTTGGAGTCGATGATCAACGTTTTTGTCCAGGAGAATTTTATGTTGATACCCCGTTATTTTGTATCGATATTCTCGGTTGGCTTGATGGTTGTCGGCGCGGGTGTGGCCTACGGCCAGGATTATCCGAACAAGCCCATACGCATCCTTGCCTCGGGGCCGTCGGGCAGTAACGATTTCTCAGCGCGTATAATCGCACAAGGGATTTCAGACCCCTTGGGTCAGCAGGCGGTAGTAGAGAATCGACTGAGCGCGGTTATTGGAGAAATCGCGGCCAAAGCGCCGCCAGATGGCTATACGCTGCTTGTCGCCGCTGACAGCTTGTTTGTCTTGCCGCTTATACGAAAAATGTCTTACGATGCTGCGAGAGATTTTTCACCCGTCTCATTGATAGCAAGAGCGCCTCTAATTTTTGTCGTGCATCCCTCGCTGCCGGTAAAGTCCGTCAAGGAGTTGATCGCTTTGGCCAAAGCCAGACCGGGTGAGCTTAACTATGGTTCGACTTCACCAGGCTCTCCAAATCAGCTCGCGGCGGAATTATTCAAGTCCATGGCTGGCGTCAATATCGTGCAAATTTCCTACAAAGGCAGTGGAGTGGCAGCTATCGGTCTGATCAGCGGCGAAGTTCAGGTGACGTTTGATACTGGCGCTTCGCTGACACCGCATATCAAGTCCGGTAAATTACGGGCGTTGGGGATTACCACCGCTAAGCCGTCCGCGCTGTTTCCCGATTTGCCAACGGTGGCCGAAACGTTGCCTGGGTATGATGCCGGATTGCTGGCAGCTATGTTTGTGCCGGCTAAAACGCCTACGACGATCATCACTCGGCTGAACCAGGAGATCGTACGGCTTCTCAGCCAGGCGGAAGTGAGAAAGAAGTTCGTCGACGGTGGATTAGAGACCGTGGGCAGTTCGCCCGAGGAACTTGCTACGACGGTGAAATCCGACATGGTAAAGTGGAGCAAAGTAATCAAGGATGCTGGCATCCGTGTTGATTAGTTGCAAATATCAAGAAGTGGTTTAATGAGAAGAATAAAACAGTTACAGCGGCTTGAACGCTTGACCAGCGTGGAGCAGAATCTCGGACGAACTCAGAGGAGGCGGCAGCAATGTTCGACTTGGTGATCCGCGGGGACCGTGTGGTGACGCCGCAGGGTGTGGATGCGTTCGACGTGGCTGTGCAGGGCGAGAAGATCGTCGCGGTGGCGAGGGCCGGCACTTTTGGTCCGGAGACCACGCTACGGCTGATTGACGCCGGTGGAAAGATCGTGATGCCTGGAGGCATCGATCCGCATGTGCACTGCTCGTGGCCCGTGTCCCATCCGGACGGAACCCCCGGTTTCAGCGATCCGCCGCCGGTCGTCAGCCGGGCCGCGCTGTTTGGCGGCACGACGACGATCGTCGACTTTGCCTGCTGGACCCATGGCAACACCATTCAGCGTACCCTGGAGCGGTCGCGCCAGGACTGGGCGGGACAGTGCCATTGCGATTATAGCTACCACGTTAGGATCGAAGGGCGGTTGCCACCGGAACTCTCGGGCCAGATCGCGGAAGCTGTTCGCGCCGGCTATCCGACGATCAAGATCTTTACCACCGATGTTAAACCCGGCCGCAAGGGGCGCATGGTGGACTTCGGCGACATCTGGGAAGTTTTTCAGGTCGTCGCACGGGAGGGCGGCTTGTGCGTCATCCACGGCGAGGACAACGACATCGTCATGCACATGTACGAGCGGCTGATACGCGAGGGCCGGACCGGTTTCGAGAATATGGCGGAGGTCCACAACGCGCTCTCCGAGGACCTGTCGTTCCGCCGCGTCATCCGGCTCGCCGAAAGCGTGCCGGGCATGGCCCTTTACTTTATGCACGTTAGCGCCGCGACCGGGGCGCAGGCGATCCGCGAAGCGCGCGCCCGTGGCACGCCGGTGTACGGCGAGACCTTGCACCAGTACCTGATGTACACGGCCGAAGACTACAAGCGCCCGAATGGGCAGATGTACCACACTTATCCGTCTCTTAAGTCGAAGGCGGACCAAGCGGCGCTGTGGACGGGGATGTCGGACGGCGTGATTCAGACGGTGGCCACCGACGATATCTGCTGCTCGCTGGCGGTGAAGGTGCAGGGCAAGCGCATCGACGACACGACTGGCGGCAATGCCGGGGTCGAGCCGCGGCTCGCGATCATGTACACGGAGATGGTGGGGCGGCGCGGCTACTCGCTGCAAAAGTTCGTGGACCTGACCGCGACCAACGCGGCGAAGATCATGGGCTTGTATCCGCGCAAGGGCGCCCTCGCACCGGGTAGCGATGCGGACATCGCTGTTCTTGATGCGTCCGCGAAACGGACGGTGCGCAAGGAAATGCTGCACGCGACCGATTACTCGCCCTGGGAGGGCCACGAGATAGATGTCTGGCCGTCGATGACCATATTGCGCGGCAAGGTGAAGGTCGAGGACGGGCGGTTCCTGGGCGATCCCAAGGACGGGCAGTACCTGTTACGCAAAATCCCGGACGACATCCGCAGCAGTCCGCTGCTCTGAATCGCCGGCCATGGCGTCGATGACTCCAGAGGCGTCAGCGCGAACTCGCGCGCTCCTAGCGGACAGCCTGACGGTCTGGAAGGTTCGCGGCGACGTTATGCCAGGAGAGCCTCCGGCCGACGCCGTCATCCACGCCGAGGACGGCACCGTGGTCTGGGTGGAGCCGGCGCTGGCGTCCGAAAGCCCGATCCGGTGGTGGGTCCGCTGGCACGCGCCGGGCGCAGCGGCCCGGGCCTCGCCTGCGCCCCGGTCGAGGCCCTGCACCTCGGCGGTCGGGCTGCTTCGCACCGTGCGCGAGGTGCTGGGAGCCGAGAGCGGCTACAGGCTGCGGATCGCCCCGTCTCCGGATGACGCGTGATTCCCGTTTTGGTCATCACCGGCTTTCTCGGCAGCGGCAAGACGACGCTGTTGCGCCATCTGCTGCGCGACCCGGCGATGGGGCGCACGGCGGTGATCATGAACGAGTTCGGCGAGGTCGGAATCGACCACGACCTGATCGAGACCAGCGACGAGAGCTTCGTGCAGCTCACAACCGGCTGTCTGTGCTGCAAGGTCCGAAGCGATCTCGTCGTTACTCTCGCCGATCTCGCCGCCCGGCGTGCCGCGGGGACGCTCTCCCCCTTCGACCGGGTGGTGATCGAGACGACGGGCCTGGCCGATCCCGCGCCCGTATTGCACGCGCTGATGACCGACCGCGATCTGGCGGAAGTCTATGCCCTGGGTAGCGT
>JACQOI010000135.1 GCA_016202615.1 Betaproteobacteria bacterium | reverse complement strand
TTTTTCGGGCGGCAAGTCAGGCGATGTCGGGAACCGGGTGATAAGTCAGCGGAAGACTGGCGTACGGCGGCCAGCTCGCGGGGTCGACCGGCGGACTTCGCTCGGTGGGAAGCGGCGCCCACAGCCCCAGGTGTTCGAGGATGCGCCGGATGACTCCCGGATCCTCAATCAGCGCGATAACCCGCATCGGCCCTTTGCACTCGGGGCATTCCAACGGATCCGCCTCATAGACCTTGCGAATAAGCCGCGCCCAAGTGGCTTTTGCACGAGCCGCAAATTCAGTCGCCGGCTCCGCGCTCGGCACCGGCAGCGCAGCGCCGGCTGGCGTGAGGACTTTCTTTGCCCGCTCGCCCCGGGCCCGGTTCGAGTACCACCCTACATAGCGCACCAAGTGCTCGTAGCGGTCGGGAATGTGTTTGCAGAGCAACTCCAGCCACTCGGCACCGGGCATCACTTGGAAGTTTCTCTTGGGGCCAGCATGCATCTTCGAGCGATAGATCACCGTGCCCGTGGCCGCGTCGTAGGTCATCTTCTCAAGGGACATCGGCGCGCGCAGCATGGTGCCGGCGAGTTTCTTTCTCCCCTCGGCATCCTCGGCCGGCACCCTCACCGCGTTGTGCGCCGAGAACCCGCAGTGGCGCCAGGCGAGCATGCGGCTGCGCAGCGCCTCGGAGAGCACGCTGTTCTTCACCAGAAACTTGAGCACCGCGCGTCGAAAGCCCTCGGCAAGGAGAGTTCCCGGGACGGGCGGTAGTGCAGCAAAGCGCCCGTCGGCAAAGAAGGCCCCATCCGCGGCGAGCACGTGCAGGTGCGGATTGAAATTGACCACGTCGCCGAAGGTCTGAAATCCGGATTGGGTGCTTGTTTCGGCTCGCCTGAAGCGGCTTGCGCGCCTCTAGCTGCCTTTCGCCGGCTCTCCATTGCCCATGATGCTATCTATGATCTCGGCTCCACTCGTCACTAGGTATCGATCAAAGGCTGAGGCCACTGGCGACAGTTGCCTGTCTCGCAGGCTTATGACGTACCAATTTCTTATGACGGGAAATCCCTCGACTTTGAGGATTGCTAGCCGTCCTGTGAGCAGTTCCAGGCTCAAGGTGTGGCGGGAAATGAACCCAATTCCTATCCCAGCCATGACGGCCTGTTTGATTGTCTCGTTGCTGGTCATTTCCATCCCGGGGTCATAGTTCACTCCAATTCCCTGCGCAAGATTTTCCATAATCGCTCGCGCGGAAGAACCTTGCTTGCGTGAAACGAAGCGCTCCTTGAATAATTGCTTCAGCGATACCCGCTTAAGGCGGGCTAGCGGATGGCTAGGGGAAGCGATGATGACATATGGATGTTTTGCAAAGGGCTTGGATACGATGTTGAGATTGGGTGGCACGAAGCCAATGATGATGACGTCAGTCTGACCTTGGACAAGCTGGCTGAGAATTTCAGACGTCGCGTCTACGGTGTAACGGACCGTAATTGAGGGATTGTTGGCACTGAATCTGTTAACGAGCGACGCGGCAAAGTAGTTTGCCGTGTTGACGGCGCCGATTTTCAACGTTCCCATTTTCACGCCTCTCAGAGCGGCTAACGATTCCTCAGTTCTTTCGAGAGAATTCTCGATTTCGTCGACGCAGCACAATAACCTTGCGCCAGCTTCGGTCAACTGAACGCTCCGTCCAACGCGGTGGAAAAGCCGCGACGAAAGAGCGGCTTCGAGTTGGCGAATTTGAGAAGAGACCGCCGGCTGCGACAAGTAAAGGCAGTGGCCGGCACGTGTAAAGCTCAGCTGGCGAGCAACGGTGGAAAATATCCTCAACTGCCTCAGCGTCACGTTTTTCATCATCGTCTTCAATCCATATCAAAAATTGAATGCAAAGCAAAGAAATCGTTATTAGTTCTTATCATTTTATAATGATAAAGTTACTGTAATATAGTAAATAAAAATACGGAGGGGGTACGATGGCAGATCGTCTCCCGCCCGTCAGGGCACCGGAGATTCACGCTTGGTTTCGTCCCGTATCGAACACGTCACGCCGGTTTGTTGCTGATAGCGGTGTGTCGATTTCAAAATTGAAGGGACCTCACGATGTCAGCAGACAACCAACCCTCAATGCCTGCAAGTTCGACCGAAGGGTGCATTACCGAAGAATCAATGGCGGCTGCGAAGGCGATGATTGGCTGCTACTTACGGCCGGAAGGCCCATTCATTCAGGACATTATCGCCGACTCCATACCTGCAGGAGTGGATCACGAATCAGCATGAGCAGAAACTAGCGGCCTAATCCCGCGCCCTCGGAAGACGAAAAGCAGAGGGAAGCTCAGTAGACCAAGGAGAAAAACTCGATGGAAGAACGGCTGCGTCAATTATCACTGTCCCAGACAACAGTCTCCTTGGGGGTAGGCACGTCGACAGGCACATTGTATGTCTTTTCTAAGGTCATCGCACGTGAGCTAGGTCGTCTTGGTGTAGGCGTCCAGGAGGTTGAGACTAGGGGTCCAGTTGACAACCTGGAGAAGCTGGAAGGGAGAATGGTGGATCTTGCGGGAGTACCCGGTGCTGAACTGCATTACAGGACTCCTGGTCTTCTGCAACAGAACGGGGTACGGTTACTGTTTCCGCTCTTCCGAACACAGTACCAGCTTGTTGTGAGGAGGGACCGAGATGTCTCTTCGTGGGCTGAGATTAAGGGACGAAGAATCAACGTGGGGCAGAAGGGCTTCTCCGGACTAGTTGTGGTCAGGGACATCCTAGAGCAGTTGGGTATTACATTCGAGGACTTTCGTCCTGAGTATCTAACGCACGACGTTGCCTGCAGTCAATTGAGAGCAGGACGGCTTGATGGCGTGATAGCCCCAGGAGCGGCGCCTCATCCTGCGATTGTGCGACTTTCTGCGGAGTTCCCCATCGACATATTGCCTCTTCGCAATCACGAATTGGAGCGGGTTCTCAGTATCCCCTACCTTTCCGAAACGCAGGTACCGCCGGTCTATCAAGGAATCTCACAGCCCATCACTACTGTCGGCGAGTGGTTCATACTCGCCTGCCGACAGGATCTCGATGATGCCATAGCTCAACAGTTGACTGAACGCTGGTGGGATATGACGGACGAAATGACTCAGATTCACCAAGCAGCCGCTTCACTTCCATCTCCATCGAGATGGAATCCTCCTATGCCATTACATCAAGGCGTTGAATCCTATTACAAGCACGTCAGACAGGAGTGACAACAGATGGCTCAACTTAAGATTTTGGCAGGTCACGCGTTCGGGCAGCTGATGCCTGAGGTATCCTTTCGACAAGCTCTTGAATGGAAACCAGACGTAGTCGTTGCGCAGGGAACGAGCACAGATTGCGGCCCCGCCTACATTGGCGCAGGTATAAACCAGCAGCCGAAGCCAAACGTCAAACGGGCTTTCGCCCAACTGCTGAGCATTGCCACACGCTTTAGGATTCCATTTATTTGGTCCGTTGGTACCGGAGGTACGGACGGCTCTCTCGAATGGGCCCTTGACATATTCCGCGAAGTCTGCACGGAGAACAACCATAAGCTACGTATCGCGGGGATCAGTGGCGAGTTGCAGAAGGACTACCTTGTCAAGAAGATAGAGGAATCGCCGCAATCATTTCAACGCCTGGTCGAAACAGAGCGACTGCCGCGTGGCCTGTCGAAGGAAGAGGTATTACGCAGCAGCCACGTAATAGCACAGATGGGACCGGAACCAATTATCGCTGCCCTTGAGAAGGGTGTGGACGGGGTAATTACCGGCCGTGCTTTAGACATTGGATTGTACATGGCGCTCCCCCTCAAGCTCGGTTTTCCCAAGGCCTTGGCGGCGCACCTTGGCAAGACCATGGAGTGTGGATCGATACCAAGTGTCCCGGCTAAGCCTGGCAGTATGCCCGAGGGCGCGAGCTTTGACGTCATGCTTGGCGTCCTCAATGAGGATAACTTCCTTGTTTTTCCCGCCAACCCCGAGCTCAAGTGTACCGTCACTTCCGTGGGTTCACATGCCTTCTATGAGCGCGTGAACCCCTTCAAAGAGGAGAACCCTGGGGGATACCTCGATTTGGCTCAAGTGGCCTACGAACAGATCGACGAGCGAACGGTCAAATGTAGCGGGGCTAAATGGGTAGACGAGCCCTACAGTATCAAGGTAGAAGGGGCTGCAGTAATTGGATATAGAGCAATCTGCATCGCGGGGCTCCGCGATCCCGCGTTCATTCGGCAAATAGACTCCATCTTTGCTGGTGCGAAGATAGAGTTGCGCAACCTGTTGCCGCTCAACCCGGAAGATTACCAAGTGCACTTTCACGCGTACGGCCGCGATGCTGTGATGGGGGTGACAGAACCATGTCGAGACCAGCCTTCACACGAGATCGGGTTGGTTATCGATGCGGTCGGGAAGACCCAGGAAATCGCGTCGACTGCCGCATCTGGAGCACGTGCCGTGCTTATGGGGAAGAAATACCCCGGTCGCCTTTCCACGGCCGGAAATCTCGCGCTCCTGTACTCGCCAAGCGAACTCGAGCTCGGCCCGGCCTACATCTTCAACATTTGGCACAAGATGCTCCTGGACAATCCCCTGGAACCTTTTCGGTACAAGCTCTTAGATAGCACTTCTAAGGCACCGTGGTCAAATGAGAAGTGGCGATCCTTCTAATTCTTGGAGGTAGGTGATATGAAGCTTCGGGATTTAGCGTCTGTAGTGAGGAGCAAGAACGCGGGGCCGTTTACGCAGACAATAGACGTTTTCTTTGATGACGACGCCTCCTACCGTAGAGTCAAGGAGTCCGGGTCCATAAACCCGGGCCGCATTATGGAACTTTACAAAGTGGATGAGTCAAGATTGGTGGGCATTCATTATCTGGATGCTGTGCGGGGGATCAAAATCGCGTTCATAAAGCCTGGGGTTGCATCGGGTGATCCAGGCATGTCGGATATGTACGGCTGTCAACAAAATGCCCCGCTTCTTGATTTGCAGATTTGAAAGCATGGGGTGTTGCGCCCCACCGCGCAGCACCTGAGCGAGGGTGGTCTCGGGAGCAATGGCCATTTTAAACATATGTAGCATGAACGAGGTCTCGCGAGTCTCCGGGACTGCGCAAGACCCCTTCGACGCCACGTGCCGAAAATTATACCAGTTCTTCACTGGAATAAAATCCTCCGGCAGATAGGCGAAAACTACCCATAGATACCCACAACGAAGGAGGTACCATGAGGAAGTGGATGGCTGGTATCTGCACTGTGCTCGCGCCGCTTTTGCTGACTGCGCTCTTGCTGACTGTATTGTGGCCGCTGGAGCCCGCTGTCGCAAGCGACACGTTCCCGTCCAAGCCCATACGCATCATCGTTCCATTCCCGCCGGGTGGAAGCGCCGATCCAATTGCCCGACTGGTTGGTCAGCAGATGTCCGAGACTTTTGGGCAGCCGGTCATCATCGAAAACCGGCCCGGTGGCGGCACGAGGATCGGTACAGAGTACGTCGCACGGTCAGCCCCGGATGGCTACACCTTGTTTCTGGCAGCGACTTCGCACGCTGTCAACCCGAGCCTGTATGCGAAAGTGAACTACGACCCGCTGCGCGATTTCATGGCCGTTAGCCTCGCTTCGTCCTTCCCATTCATTCTGCTTATCCACCCCTCGGTACCGGCGCGAAACCTCCGCGAATTCATCGCGCTCGCCAAAGCCAGTCCTGGCAAGTTGGACTATGCGTCCGGTGGCAATGGCTCAGCCAGTCACTTGGCGGCCGAGATGTTCAAGAGCATGACCGGTACGGACCTGCTGCATGTCCCGTACAAAGGCGGCGCCCCGGCGCTCATCGACGCTATTGGTGGCCAAGTCGCGGCGACGTTCGGAAGCATCCAGCAATCGCTGCCTCAAGTGCGCAGTGGAAAGCTTCGGGCGCTGGGCGTGACAGGCAGGAAACGCAGTTCGCTGGCGCCGGACTTGCCAACGCTGGCCGAATCCGGGCTGCCAGGGTACGAGGTGACGCCATGGAACGCCGTTCTGGCCCCCGCGCGTACGCCACCGCAAGTGATTGCAACTCTTAACGCGGAGATTACGCGCATCCTGCGCTTGCCCGCCAACCGGGATCTGATGGCGGCACAAGGTGTCGATCTTTTGCCCACAACACCAAAGGAAGCCCAGGACTACATTGCCAATGAGGTAACCAGGTGGGCCAAGCTTATCCAACAGGCGGGCATCAAGGTAGAATAGCGCTGGAGCCTATTGTATAGTCACGCGCTGTTTCGGAGGGTGTCCGAGTAGACGAGGACATTGCTGCCCTCGCCCCTCACAGACCCGGGCTAGCACAATTCGCGCACCCGGTTCTTCGCCGCACAGTTTCGCTCACGAGCCGGCATAGCGATGGACAAGCCGCGGCTTGGGTAAAGGGAAGTACTCGAGTACCCGCTGAAACGCCTCCCAAGTCACTGGGCTATTGTTCGCCCTTCGCGACAACCACTTGCGCCAACTTCGCCGCGCCTGCTCATACAGGTTCGCGAGGCGCTCAGAGTTGCCGATGATGCCAAAGTAGGCAAAGTGCCCCCGAAGCATCTGACCAAGGCGTTTGTGCTGCTCCCGCAGAGGCCAATGTCGCATGGCGCGGCATTGCTGAACAGATAGAAGGAAAATCAATCCCGGCGCAATTCCGGTTCGCCGCGCCGATGCGCCCGGAAGAGGTGTAGAGCGTGTTCCGGACTGCGTATAATCGGCCTTATGTTCATGCTTGCTTCCTCCTCCCCGGAAGTTGACCGCGATCCAATCAAGTCGTGAGCGGGATTGTCGGTCAATTACCGGGCAATCTATTCCAAGCACCAGAGCGAAGCAAGCGCTTTGCCGCATCCTGGCTGCTCCGAGGCGTCCTTTTTCGGGCGCCAAGTCAGGCCATGTCGGAAACCGGGTGGTAGGTGAGCGGCAGGCTGGCCTACGGCGGCCAGCTCGCGGGATCGACGGGTGGACTTCGCTCGGTGGGGAGCGGCGCCCAGGCGCGCATGCGCCTGCGAAGCTCATCAGCGAGCACCACGTTCGTACACGCGATGAAATACCCGATTGTGCGCTCTTCCGCCGCTCACTGAAATCGACCCGCTTCGCGCAGCGCCACAGCGGGCTCGCTTGCGGGTTGCGGGACTGGTACACGCCGCCCATCGGCGGCGCACCGCTGCCTTGCGGGCAGGCTCGGGTCTGCCCTGGTTTGCGCTCCGGTCCCATTCTGGACGAAACGCGCGAACCACAGGTCCGCAGCACCACAACCCGGTACGCGAACCAAAGGGCCAATCCAGGTCAACGGCAACGGTTATTAGGGCCTGGTCGTAGTGGTCTGACCCGTGCGAGTTGTTACTGCCATCGCTGCAGCGTGGGCATCCGACGCTAGGTTAAACCGTAAACCGTACGGCCGGATAGTGACTTATAGTCAGGGTTGCTCCGAGTGCTCTTCCACTGCAGTTTCCGCAAGCGACGGCTTTCCTTTAATTCTTTAAGATTTGAAACCCGCAGACTACGGCTGGCGTGGTTTAGCGGCCGATTTGTGTATCTGGACTGATACATTTCAGACGACGAAATTTTACGGAGTTTGAAGCAACAACATAACTCGACCGCATTGCTTCAATGCACTCCAGACCGGCCAAGTAAGTATCCCCCGGCAAAGCCGGGGGCTTTAGTTTGTGAGCCGCTCAAAGCGGCTTGCCGGGGTCGCTAACGCGGCCCCGATTCCCTTTGGCCACCTTGACGGTGGCCGCTCATTGCCAAAGTTTCATCTGATCCAATCGTTCGTCCAGCTTCTCTTGGTTGCGGATGTACTCCCGTATCGTCGCCTCATCCCGACCCACTGTCGAAACGAAATAGCCCCTAGCCCAGAAATTCTGCCCGACGAAGTTCCGTTTCCTCTCACCATACACCCGTGCCAGATGGATCGCGCTCTTCCCCTTGATGTACCCCACCACATGTGACACCGCATACTTGGGCGGAATCGACAGCATCATGTGCACGTGATCTGGCATCAGATGCCCTTCTTCGATCTTGCTTTCCTTCTGCCTCGCCAAATCGCGAAACACTTCGGCCAGATGCCGTCGCAAATTCCCATACAGCACCCTTCGACGACACTTCGGTATAAATACAACGTGATATTTGCATTCCCACTTCGTATGACTTAGGCTCGCGTACTTGTCCATCGCGAAACTCTTTTTCGTGTGCTTTGGCGGCTCACGTCTTGAAGTTTCCTCCGATGGACTCCCGTATCTGTCAAACTTCTACTGCCATCCCGGCAAAGCCGGGGGGTCTCCCGCTGACGCTAGCGCGCTGATTGCTACGCTGCCTTCTCACGCGACAGCGAGTGGACCTCACCGGCGTACAGGTTGAAGGCCACTGCGCCGATGCCCTGCACGCCGGCCAGGTAACGAATGTGCTGTCTCAGGCCGGCTTCGTCGATCTCGCCGTCATCTCGAAACGGGCATACGCTCGGAACGATGTGGCGCCCCAGGTTAACTTTACCCATGATCTTGCTCCTCTTTTTATTTCCGGCTTGTAAGTCCTCAGGTGGCCAACATCGTGATGCCACTAAGAGGACGATACTCTACGCCCTCCAGCATTGTCAAAGTGCACCAAAATCAACTTTCTTTAGCGGAGGTTGCAACCAGCCGCGACCGCAGGTTGCGCCGGTCAATTTTTCCGATGGCAGTGACTGGTAGCTCGTCCACGATCTCCAAGCGCTCAGGTAGTTTGTACGTTGAGATCTCGTGCGTCCGAAGAAAGTCCACCAGTTCATTGAGAGCAAGCCGGTGGCC
>JACQOI010000134.1 GCA_016202615.1 Betaproteobacteria bacterium | reverse complement strand
TAAGTTGGGCTCGCCCTATTGTGGAAGTTCCCTGCTCACGGCTTACCGCTTACCGCTCACGGTCTTTCCGCTCACGGCTTACCGTCACTTGAGCGCGTCGCGTACGATGTCGTCGAGCAGCCTGCCTACCTCGCGCAGCGTTTTGATCGATTGGCCCGATCCCATCGCGAGCGGCTTGCGATACGAAACGTAAACCTTGCCGGCTTCGTTCGGCAGCGTGTAGATCGCGATCGCGTACGGGCAAAACACGATGTTGCGCGGATCAGCCTCCATCGTCGAGCGCGACACCGCTGCGCTGCAGAATTCGAGCACTTCGGCCTTGGTATAGATCCGCCGCTCGCGGCCGATATCCTTGCCGGTGCGCTCGAGCATGTTGCCGATGTAGGCGGTGTAATTCAGCACCAGGCCGCGGTTCTCGATCGCCGTCACGACCCGTTCCTTGACGTCGTCGAAACTGCCCTTCACCGACCGGATAGTAATGCCGGGCGTGGCTGCGGCGGCGCTGCCGCAGCCGAAACCAATAATAAACAGCACAATTGCCGTTGCATGTTTGAACATCATCGTGGCCCCCGCGTATTGGCCGGTCACAAGCAATGCCTTGCTTTTTACCTGCTTTGAGTCGGCGCCCGCGCTCGAACCAGTATAGTCGCATACCGCAGCCGCGGTTTGATGCGGATTGAAGGAATCTTCGATGGCAATTACGTTGTTCATGCCGCACAACGAACGCGCGCGGGGAAACGCTGGCTGCCTGATTCCAACGCCTGCGGCCGGGTGGCCGGGACCTCACGGGTGCAGACCACCGATCGCAGGCGTTGTTTAACCTAGCAGCCTGTCGGACTTAACAGTCCGTACAGGCTGCTAAAAGCAAAACCGGCTGGCCATTCATAATAAACTCACTCGAAACGGTCGAATTTAGGGAAAAGCGCGGGCAAATTCGCATATCTGTTATCCTCTTCTGCAATTCTACCTGGCGCCGGTTTTGCATTAGGAGTTTGTCGGGGCTAAGTCCGACAAACTCCTAGGGCCTGTTGCCCATCGGGAAAGGCCATGCACCGGGTATTGAAACCGGCGTCGGGGCCACCGGCGCCGGTGCTGCCGGCGCGGCAGCGGGCTTGGCCGCGGGTTTCCTGGGTGCCGCTTTTTTCCTGGCAGCAGGCTTTTTCCTGGCAGCTGATTTGCCGCGTGCCGGTTTGGATTTCCTGCCGGCCAGCCTCTTCATTTTCTTGACGACTTTTTTCCTGGCGGCCCTTTTCTTCGCGGGTTTTCTTTTCTTCGCTTTAGCCATTCACTGCCTCCTATCAAGGTTGACAACGCACCGCGCGCCCCACGCAGGTAAACCACTCAAAGCAGCCGGCGCACGGCCCCGGCCGCCTCCGCCCCGCATCCGCCGCCGCTCCGGCCGCGAAGGCGCGGCGGCTCCTAGGAGTTTGTCGAACTTACGGACTGTTAAGTCCGACAGGCTGCTAGTGCAAAGCGGATTGCGCCTTGCTTGCCAGATCGCGATAAAGCACTTCCGGATCGAGCTTGATGCCGCCTTCCCAGGTCACCGTGTTTTCAACCGGATCGACCGCAACGCGGTTGAAAGTGTCGATGTCACCGAGCATCCTGAAATACTTGGTGTGCACGAGGTCGCCGAGGTAGACGTGGCCTTCCAGCCCGTCGTTGAAGCGCAACCACAATGTGTAGTTTTCCTCAGCGCGACATTCGGTGATGGTATGCATGCGGCGTCGATTCCTTGGATACCTCTTCGCGAGTAAGCTTAATCCCAACTGAGCGCGCCCCCCGTCTGATATTCAATCACGCGTGTTTCGAAGAAATTGCGTTCCTTCTTGAGGTCGGTCATTTCCGACATCCACGGGAACGGGTTGGTCGCGCCCTCGAACATCGTATCCAGCCCGATCTGCTGGCAGCGCCGGTTGGCGATGAAGCGCAGGTATTCCTTGAACATCGGCGCATTCAGGCCCAGCACGCCGCGCGGCATGGTGTCTTCGGCGTATCGGTACTCGAGGTCGACCGCCTTGCGCATGATCTCGTGGATTTCCTGGCGGAACTCTTGCGTCCACAAATGCGGGTTCTCCATCTTGATCTGGTTGATCAGATCGATGCCGAAGTTGCAATGCATCGACTCGTCGCGCAGGATGTACTGGTACTGTTCGGCCGCGCCGGCCATCTTGTTCTGGCGCCCGAGCGCGAGGATCTGCACGAAGCCGACGTAGAAGAACAGCCCTTCCATGATGCACGCGAACACGTTCTGGCTCTTCAGCAGCTTCTGGTCGGCCTCCGGCGTGCCGGTCGTGAATTGCGGATTGGTCAGCGTATCGATGAACGGGATCAGGAACTCGTCCTTGTCGCGGATGCTCGCGATCTCGTGGTAAGCATTGAACACCTCGCCTTCGTCGAGACCCAGGCTCTCGACGATGTACTGGTAGGCGTGAGTGTGGATCGCCTCCTCGAACGCCTGGCGCAGCAGATACTGCCGGCATTCCGGCGCGGTGATGTGGCGATAGGTGCCGAGCACAATGTTGTTCGCCGCGAGCGAATCGGCCGTGACGAAAAAGCCGAGGTTGCGCTTGATCAGGCGGCGCTCGTCCTCGGTCAGGCCGTTGGGGTCTTTCCACAGCGCGATGTCGCGGCTCATCTGGATTTCCTGCGGCATCCAGTGATTGGCGCACGCGGCGAGATACTTCTCCCACGCCCACTTGTATTTGAACGGCACCAGCTGGTTGACGTCGGTCTGGCCGTTGATGATGCGCTTGTCGGCGACGTTGACGCGGCGCAGCTGCGCCGGTGCCGATGCGGGAACAAGCGCCGCCATTGCCGCGGCGGGATCTCGCGGCAGCGCGTCGGGCGGCGGCGCCGCGCCGGTCACCGGCGGCAGCCCGACCGCGGCAAGGCCGCCGTTGTGAGCCATGCTTTCTTCGAATTGCAACATGGTGAATCTCCTTTATTGACGTTTACTGGCACGCCTCGCAGTCGGGATCGAGGATAGTGCACACTTTCGGCTGCCCCTCTTCACCCGCACCCGTGGCCAGCACGCCGCCGTCGGCAGGTACCGCGTTCAACGCGCCCGCCTTGACGGTCGACTTTTCGGCATGCGTCGCGCCAAGCGTGCGCAGGTAGTAAGTGGTCTTCAACCCGCGCAGCCAGGCGAGCTTGTAGGTTTCATCGAGCTTCTTGCCCGAAGCGCCCGCCATGTAGATATTGAGCGACTGCGACTGGTCGATCCATTTCTGACGCCGCGCCGCGCACTCGACCAGCCACTCCGCATCGACCTCGAATGCGGTCGCGTAAAGATTGCGGACCTCGGGCGGAATGCGATCGATCTTGGCGAGCGTGCCGTCGAAGTATTTGAGGTCGGCGATCATCACCTCGTCCCACAGGTTGAGCTTCTTCAGATCCTCGACCAGATACTCGTTGGCGACGGTGAATTCGCCCGACAGGTTCGACTTGACATAGAGGTTCTGATAGGTCGGCTCGATGCATTGCGACAGCCCGGTGATGTTGGCGATGGTCGCGGTCGGCGCGATCGCGATGCAATTCGAGTTCCGCATGCCGACTTGCTTGATGCGCGCGCGCAGTGCCTCCCAGTCGAGCGTCGCCGACAGGTCAGCCTCGAGGTAGCCGCCACGCTCTTCAGCCAGAAGCTTCAACGACTCGTGCGGGAAGATGCCCTTGTCCCACAGCGAGCCTTTGAACGTCGAATACGGCTCGCGCTCCTCGGCGAGGTCGGTCGACGCCCAGTACGCGGTGTAAGCGATCGCCTCCATCGAGCGGTCGGAGAAATCGACCGCCGCCTGCGAACCGTACGGGATGCGCAGCATGTGCAGGCAGTCCTGGAAACCCATGATGCCCAGCCCCACCGGGCGGTGCTTGAAGTTGGAGTTGCGCGCCTTATTGACCGAATAGTAGTTGAGGTCGATCACGTTATCGAGCATGCGCATCGCGGTGCCGACGGTGCGCCGCAACTTCTCGAGGTCGAGCTTGCCGGTCGTGGCGTCGAGGTGCGCCGGCATGTTGACCGAGCCCAGGTTGCATACCGCGATCTCGTCCTCGTTGGTGTTCAACGTGATCTCGGTGCACAGGTTGGAGCTGTGCACGACGCCGACGTGGCTCTGCGGGCTGCGGATGTTGCACGGATCCTTGAACGTGAGCCACGGGTGCCCCGTCTCGAACAGCATGGTCAGCATCTTGCGCCACAGCTGGGCCGCCGGGATTTTCTTGAACAGCTTCAGCTCGCCCCTCGCGGCCTTCGCTTCGTAGCCGAGGTATGCGGTCTCGAAGGCCCTGCCGAACTTGTCGTGCAGATCGAGCACGTCCGAAGGCGAGAACAGCGTCCACTCGCCGTTTTCCATCACCCGCCTCATGAAGAGATCCGGAACCCAGTTGGCGGTGTTCATGTCGTGGGTGCGGCGGCGGTCGTCGCCGGTGTTCTTCCTCAACTCGAGGAATTCCTCGATGTCCAGGTGCCAGGTTTCGAGATACGAACAAACCGCGCCCTTTCTCTTGCCGCCCTGGTTGACGGCCACGGCCGTGTCGTTGACGACTTTTAGGAATGGCACCACGCCCTGCGACTTGCCGTTGGTGCCCTTGATGTGGGCGCCGAGCGCGCGCACCGGCGTCCAGTCGTTGCCGATGCCGCCCGCGTACTTCTGCAGCATCGCATTTTCCTTGATCGCTTCGTAAATGCCGTCGAGGTCGTCCGCCACCGTGGTCAGATAGCAGCTGGCGAGCTGCGAGCGGCGGGTGGCCGAGTTAAACAGCGTCGGCGTCGAGCTCATGAAGTCGAACGACGACAGCACGTTGTAGAACTCGATCGCACGCGCCTCACGCTGGTATTCGGGTTCGTTGAGCGCCAGTCCCATCGCGACCCGCATGAAGAACGTCTGCGGCAGCTCGATACGGCTCCCGCGCACGTGCAGGAAATAGCGGTCGTAGAGTATCTGCAGCCCGAGGTAGCCGAACTTTAAGTCGCGTTTGGCGTCGAGTGCGGCGCCGAGGCTTTTCAGGTCGTAGTTGGCGATGCGCTCGTCAAGCAGCTCGGCTTCGATGCCTCGCTTGATCAGTTGCGGGAACACTTGCGCATAGCGCGTCTTCATCTCGGCCTGCGTGAGTTCCTCGCCGATGGTCTCGAGCCGCAGCGTATGCAGCAACAGGCGCGCGGTGACGTAGCTGTAAGCCGGGTCCTTCTCGATCAGCGCGCGCGCCGACAGGATCAGCGACTTGCGTACTTCACCGATCGGCACGCCTTCGTAAAGATCCTTCAACGTGGCCTGCAGGATCACCCCGGCATCGACCGCGCGGCCCAAGCCCTCGCACGATTCCCGCACCAGCGCAGTCAGGCGCGCCATGTCGAGCGGGCGCGACTTGCCCTTGTCGGTGACGTTGATCAGCGGCTGTGCAGCCGTGACTTGCGCCTGTGCTTCGCGCTGTTTGGCGCGCTCCTGCGCGCGCTGCTCGCGGTACAGCACATAGGCACGCGCGACCTCGTGCTCGCCCGAGCGCATCAACGCGAGTTCGACCTGGTCCTGGATGTCTTCGATGTGGAAGGTGCCGCCGCTAGGCTGACGCCGCAACAACGCCGCAACCACGGCCTCGGTCAGCTTGGCGACGACCTCGCGCACGCGCGCGGACGCCGCGCCTTGGCCGCCATTGACGGCGATGAACGCCTTGGTCATCGCGATCGAAATCTTGGACGGCTCGAAGCCGACCACGGCGCCGTTGCGTCGGATGATCTTATATTCGCTGTAGCGTGATTGCACCAACTCCGGGGTGTCTTCGGCGGTAAATTTCGCTGCCGGCGCAGCGATCGAGGTGTTGGTGGCTAACTGCATGGAAGGTCTCTCCTTTAACCGTTCATTTCATTATGTTTTTTCTGCCTTGCGGCTTGGTGCAGGCAGAAACCCCAGAACCACTATATGTTGTGTTCGACTCAGGATTTTGAACTAATTCTAGTGGCTGGATTCGGAGAGTGCAATAGCTTTTCGAACTTTTTTTACCCCCTCGGAATTACTTGCGGAAAAGCGCGGATTTGCTTATTGCAACAGGGAAATATCTGCCCAAAAAATGCACAGCAAAAAGTCGAAAAATGGCGTCAAATCGAGCTTTGGCGTACGATATGCTGCAACGCAACAAAACGGATCGAAGGAGAGAATCTTGACTTACCTTCGCATCCTTTGCGGTCAAGGATTCCCTAGCAGTTCCCGGTATCGCGCCCAGTCGAAACATGGCCCGGGATCGGTCTTGCGGCCAGGCGCGATGTCGGAGTGGCCGACGATATCGGCAATCGGGTACTTGGCCTTGAGCGCGCGCGTGAGTTCGGCAAGCCGCTCGTACTGCGCGTCTTCGAACGGTTGATCGTCTGTGCCTTCGAGCTCGACGCCGATCGAAAAATCGTTGCAGCGGCCGTGCCCGCGCCAGTTCGATTCGCCGGCGTGCCACGCGCGCTGGCCGCATGGCACGAACTGGATGATTGCGCCGTCGCGCCGGATCAGGAAATGCGCCGACACGTTGAGTCCCGCGATTTCGCGGTAATACGGGTGCCGGTGCGCGGCGGCGTCGAGGCGATTGGTGAAGAGATCGATGATGCCCGGCCCGCCGAATTCGCCCGGCGGCAGGCTGATGTTGTGGATTACCAACAGCCCGATCGAGCTGCCTTCAGGGCGCTCGTCGCAGTTGGGCGATGGCGTGTAGCGCACATCCTGCAGTAAGCCGTCAGGATCGATTTGCATCTACGCTTCAGCGCACCGGTCAGGACGTCAGGCGTCAGTGGTGACGAACCAAGGCCACGCCGAGAACACCGCCTCCCGCCTCTCGCTTCTCGCCTCTCGCCTCACTAATTTATCCCCAGCCGCTCCATCCGGTAGCGCAGGGCCCGAAACGTAATCCCTAACAGCTTAGCTGCTGCCGTGCGATTGTAACGAGTCTTCTCGAGCGCCTGTAGAATCGCCTCTTTCTCGACGCGGTCGAGATGCTCCTGTAGCGGCAGCCCGGACAGGTCGCCGGTCGCAATTTCAGCGCCGGCTGCCGGCGGCGTCAATTGCAGGTCTTCCGTCTCGATCCGGTCACCCGTGCGCAGCGCGACCGCGCGCTCGAGGATGTTCTCAAGCTCGCGCACATTACCCGGGAATTGATACTCTTGCAGCGCGGCGAGCGCGGCCGGCGACAGCGCCGGCTCCCTGCGGGCGCCGTCTTCGGCCGCGTTCTTGCGCAGGATCTCGCGCGCCAGCACCGGAATATCGTCGCGCATCTCGCGCAACGCCGGCATCCTGAGCTCGATCACGTTGAGCCGGTAATACAGGTCCTGGCGGAATTTGCCGTCCTTGACCGCATCGGCGAGATGATGGTGCGTCGCGCTGATGATGCGCACGTCGACGTTTTCCTCGCCGGTCGAGCCGACCTTGCGCACTTTTTTCTCCTGGATCGAGCGCAGGAGCTTCACCTGCATCTGGATCGGCAGATCGGCGACTTCGTCGAGAAACAGCGTGCCGCCGTTGGCGGCCTGGAAAAACCCTTCCTTGTCCTGCTCGGCGCCGGTGAACGCGCCCTTCTTGTAGCCGAAGAATTCGCTTTCCATCAGATTCTCGGGGATCGCACCGCAGTTGACCGGCATGAACGGCGCCTCGCGGCGCGGGCCCATCAGGTGCATCAAGCGCGCCGCGAGCTCCTTGCCGCAACCGGACTCGCCGCTGATGTGGATCGGCGCCTGGCTGCGCGCGAGCTTGTCTATCATCTGCCGCGTCTGCTGCATCAAGGCCGAATCGCCGAGCAGCACCGGGAAATCGCCGGCGCCCGCTTCCGTGTCGCCGCTCTTCCTCTGCTGGTTGGCGCGCGGCAGCTTCAACGCCGAGCGCACCAACGCCCGCAGCTGGTTGAGCGATACCGGCTTGGCGAGATAATCGAACGCACCGGCCTTCAGCGCCGCCACCGCGTTCTCGGCGCTGCCGTACGCGGTGATCACCGCAACCGGCGTCGCGGTGTAGTGCTTGCTCACGTGCTCGAGCAGCTTCAAGCCATCGCCGTCGGGCAGCCGCATGTCGGTCAGGCACAGGTCGTAGCCGTGCTTCTGCATCAGCTGCACCGCCTCGAACTCGCTCGCGGCGCAGTCGGTATCCAGCCCCATCCGCTGCAGCGTGAGGCTCAGCAGCTCGCGGATGTCGGCTTCGTCATCGACGATCAGGACCCTGCTTTTCTCCATTAAAAGCTCCCAGCTCCCCGGCACAGGATGGTGAACTGCGCGCCCGAGGGCGTTTCGACGTAATCGAGCGTCGCGTCGTTGGCCTCGCACACCTCGCGCGCGATGTACAACCCCAGACCGGTGCCGCTGCCGACGGTGGTAAAGAAGGGCTCGAACAACTGGTTGCGCAGCGCCGGCGGCACGCCCGGACCATCGTCCACCACATCCAATTTTACAGTATTCCGGCTGCTCACTTCGCTCACCGCGATGCGGATGCTCCCATTCTGGCGGCGGCAATGCCGGAGCGCGTTGCGGCACAGGTTCCACATCACCTGGTTCAGGTGGCTATGGTCGAATGAGACTTCGGGATCGGCGTTGAGCTCGAGCCGGACGAGGGCTTGCGACACTTTCTCGATCTGGCAGAACTGCTCGGTGAACGTCTTCAGGTAATCGCCGAGCCTGAATACTTCGCGGTGCGCGCGGTCGGCGCGGTTTAGCTTCAGCACGTCGTTTACCATACGGTCGAGGCGTTGGCTGTTGTCATGGATGATGTTGAGCAGCCGCGCCACGGTGTCGTTGACCGCCGGCTCTTCCTGCAGCAATTCGGTGGCGTGGCTGATGGCCGACAGTGGGTTTCTGATTTCGTGCGCGATATTGGCGGTGAGCCGGCCGAGCGCCGCGAGCTTCATCTGGCGCGCCTGAACCTGCACCCGCGTCTGGTCCTCGAGAAAAATCACCGCGCCGACTTTGCGGCTGCGGCCAACCGGCATGAAGCGCGCACTCACTTTGTTATTGAGCACTACCGTGCTCATCGGATCGAAGCCGGCAACCGGATTTTTGCGCCACGCTTGGAGCCGCTGCGCAAGCACCGGCGAGTATTGTTTCAGCGACAGCTCACGCGACTGGCGCCGCAACGCGCCCAGCATCGCCTCGGCGCGTACATTGTACTGGCGGATTATGCCGCGCTCATCGACGACCAGCACGCCGTCCTGCATGTCCTGAATCACCAATTGGCTCACTTCCGCCATGTTGGCGAGATCGATTTCGCGCTGCGCGGCGAGTTGCTCGGTCGCAACCAGATATTTGGCGAGGGTGTGCGCGACCCACGCGGTGGTGAAGTAGCCGATGCTGAGCAGCCCGGCCTGCACGTACTGCGTGGTGATACCGAAATAGAACAGCACCTGCACCGTGTGCTCGAGCAACACCGCAATGCTGGCGAGCGCGGCGTAAAACAACGTCCAGCGCCCGCGGCTGATCAGGCCGGCGGCGGCAAGCCCCGACAGCAGCAGCAACCCGAGACCACTCGAAATGCCGCCGCTGGCGAACATCAGCACCACAATGATCAGAATGTCGGCGCTGACCTGCAGCGAGAGCTGCAGGTGAAAACGCCGGCGCGACGCTATCGGCAGGAAACAAACCGCGCTGAACATCACGTAGGCCGCGCTCACATAGACAAACAGCTCGAAGTCCATCGCGCCGAATGCGAGCGAGTTGCCGAACACCGCG
Source organism: Betaproteobacteria bacterium (assembly GCA_016202615.1). Classification (GTDB taxonomy): domain Bacteria; phylum Pseudomonadota; class Gammaproteobacteria; order Burkholderiales; family SG8-41; genus PALSA-1004. Next base: position 7,326 of record JACQOI010000134.1, on the reverse strand, counting down.
GTGACGGTGAGCAGCAGCAGCGCGACGATGAAGCGGTAGCCGTTGAAGTAGGCGAGCGAGCGCCAGTACGAATCCGGCGGCTCGTTCGGCCGCGCCGGCAGGTTCAGCGCGAGTTGCAGTGGCGGCTGGATCGAGGCCATGGCAGGAAATCGGGCGCGGTTACGTTCAGTGACGCAGGCGCAGATGCTCTTCGCTGCAGAAAAACTCGCCGCTGCTGACGTGGCTTTCGCTGCGCGGCAGGTGCACGCCACAATAGGCGCAGCGCACCATGTCTTCGGCCGCGCCGGATTGCGGCGGCGGCTCGCGCGTCATCGACTTGCGGTATTTTCTCAGTATCCACCAGGCGAGCACGAAAACCAGAACGGCGAGGATCAGCTTACCCAAGAGTCAACTCCGCATATGCCGTGATGTGCCGCCCCGGCGGCGCCCGCCGCGCGGTGCGGCGATCGGATAAGGATGGTCGGGGTGACTGGATTCGAACCAGCGACTCCTGCGTCCCGAACGCAGTACTCTACCAGGCTGAGCTACACCCCGAGTGTAGCGGTCAGCACTCAGCTTTCAGCAGTCAGCCTGATTCGAGCCGCAAAAAAACACGCGGCATAGCCGCGCGGTGGTCAAACTGAACGCTGACAGCCGAGCGCTGACAGCTCAATAGTCTCGCGTTACCGCGAAACTTGTTAATTGTAGCAAAGAATCACGGTATTTTGAATTTGGCATGGCGGTGAGCGCGGCGCTGGCGGTGTGGGCTGCGGCTTCGGCCTGGCGCCGCGTGTAGTCGAGCGCCCCGGTGCGGTAGATCGCCGCGATCACCTGCTTGAGTTCGCCCAAGCCGCCCTCCTCGATCGCCTTCCTGATTAGCGCCGCTTCGTCGGCGCTGCCGTGCTTGATCGCGTAAATCAGCGGCAGCGTCGGCTTGCCCTCGGCCAGGTCGTCGCCGACGTTCTTGCCGGTCGCCTTGTTGTCACCCGAGTAGTCGAGCACGTCGTCGATCAGCTGGAACGCGGTGCCGAGATGCATGCCGTAACTCGCCATCGCCTGCTCCTGCGCCGGCGTCGCGCCGCCGAGTATCGCGCCGAGCCGGGTGGCCGCCTCGAACAGCTTGGCGGTCTTGCAACGGATGACCTGCAGGTAATTGTGCTCGTCGATGTCCGGGTTATGGCAATTCATCAGTTGCAGCACTTCGCCTTCGGCGATAACGTTGGTCGCTTCCGCCAGCACCTGCATCACGCGCATGCTTTCGACCTCGACCATCATCTGGAAGGCGCGCGAATAGACAAAGTCACCGACCAGCACGCTCGCCGCATTGCCGAACAGCGCGTTGGCGGTGGGGTGGCCGCGCCTGAGTTCGGAGGCGTCGACTACATCGTCATGCAGCAGCGTTGCGGTATGGATGAACTCGACCACCGCCGCGAGCTGATGGTGGTACTTGCCCTGATAGCCGAACGCGCCGGCGGACAAAATCACCAGCGCCGGGCGCAGGCGCTTGCCGCCGCTGCCGACGATGTAATCGGCAACCTGGCGCACCAGCGCGACATCGGAGATAAGGCGGTCGCGGATCACGGCGTCGACGGCGCGCATGTCGGCGGCGATAAAGTCGCGAATAACGGGAACGGGCATCGGTTACGGTGGAAAGTTGGCGCCGCGCGCTGGCGGCGGAGAACACGGAACTTTTTTATTTTACTATGTTTTGACTCAATAATCGCACTTAGGTATAATGCGCGGTTTTCCGTATCCGGCAAACTAGGCGGGTCAAAGGGTCCAACATGTATGCGGTCATCAAAACCGGCGGCAAGCAGTACCGCGTCGCCTCCGGCGAAAAACTCAAAATCGAACAGATCGCGGCCGACATCGGAGCCGAAATCGTGATCGATCAGGTGTTGATGGTTGCCGACGGCGAGAAAGTCGCGCTCGGCACGCCGCTCGTTGCCGGCGCATCGGTCAAGGCCAAAGTGGTGTCCCAGGGCCGCGGCGACAAGGTGCGCATTTTCAAGCTGCGCCGCCGCAAGCACTATCGCAAGTCGCAGGGCCACCGGCAGAATTACACCGAGATCGAGATTCTCGGCATCGCAGGTTAAGGAGCACCGTCAATGGCACACAAGAAAGCAGGCGGCAGTTCGCGTAACGGCCGCGACTCGAATGCAAAGCGGCTCGGCGTCAAGGCATTCGGCGGCGAGTTGATCGAAGCCGGCAGCATCATCGTACGCCAGCGCGGCACCCTGGTGCATCCCGGCGCCAATGTCGGCATCGGCAAGGACCACACGCTGTTCGCCAAGGTCGCGGGCAAGGTCGAGTTCGGGGTCAAAGGGCCGGACAAGAAACCAACGGTCAACATCCTCCCTGCGTAAACACGGCTCTTTCGCAATCGAAAAGCCCTGCCTGAACGCAGGGCTTTTTTGTTTTGAAGCGGTCAGCAGTCAGCTATCAGCGATTTCAGAGCTGAAAACCTTTTTCAAGCTGAGTGCTGAACGCTGAAAGCTGATCATGAAATTCATCGACGAAGCCTTGATCGAAGTGCACGCCGGCAAAGGCGGTGACGGGTCGGTGTCGTTCAGACGCGAGAAATTCGTGCCGCGCGGCGGGCCTGACGGCGGCGACGGCGGACGAGGCGGCAGCATCTTTGCCGTCGCCGACCGCAACATCAACACGCTGGTCGACTACCGCTTCGAGCGCATCCACCGAGCCAGGAACGGCGAACCGGGGCGCGGCTCGGATTGCAACGGCGGATCGGCCGACGACATCGTGCTGCGCGTGCCGGTCGGGACGGTGGTCAGCGATCCCGCAGCGAACGAAATCATCGCCGACCTCGCCGCGCACGAGCAAAAAGCGCTGTTAGCCAAAGGCGGCGACGGCGGGCACGGCAATCTCAAATTCAAATCGAGCACCAACCGCGCGCCGCGCCAGTTCACGCGCGGCATGCCGGGCGAATCGCGCAAGCTCAAGCTCGAGCTCAAGGTACTGGCCGACGTCGGGCTGCTCGGCATGCCGAACGCCGGCAAGTCGACCTTCATTCGCGCGGTATCGGCGGCGCGGCCCAAGGTCGCCGACTATCCGTTCACCACGTTGCATCCCAATCTCGGGATGGTGCGCGTCGACGACAGCCGCAGCTTCGTAATCGCCGATATCCCGGGCCTGATCGAGGGCGCGGCCGAAGGCGCCGGCCTCGGCCATCAGTTTTTGCGCCACCTCGCGCGCACGCGCCTGCTGCTGCACCTCGTCGATATCGCGCCGTTCGGCGCCGACGCCAATCCGGTCGCGGAAGCGCGCGCCATCGTCAACGAGCTGAAAAAATATGACGAAGACCTGTTCCGCAAGCCGCGCTGGCTGGTGCTGAACAAGGCCGACCTGCTCGCGCCCGGGGAGCGCGCCGAGCGAACGCAACGGTTCATCGCGGATTTTGGCTGGAACGACAAAAGCTTTATCATCTCAGCGCTGACCGGCGAAGGCTGCAGGGAGCTCACCTACGCCATCATGGAGCATTTGGACGAGAACAAAGAAGCATTCACCGCCAAGGACGCGAAGGAAAATCTGGGTCGGGAACAATAACTCTTATGTTCTATTTTGCGTCCTTAGGGTCCTTTGCGGTTAAAAACTTTTTATGGGTTCGGAACTAGCCAAAGCCAAACGCCTGGTCGTCAAGGTCGGCAGCAGCCTGGTCACCAACCGGGGGCAGGGGCTCGATCACGCCGCGCTCGCGCGTTGGGTGAGCCAGATCGCCGAGTTGCGCAAGCTCGGGCGCGAGGTGGTGCTGGTCTCCAGCGGCGCGATCGCCGAAGGCATGCGGCGCCTCGGCTGGAAACAGCGCCCGAGCGCGGTTTACGAGCTGCAGGCCGCGGCAGCGGTCGGCCAGATGGGTCTGATCGAGGCGTACGAGTCGCGTTTCCGCGAGCACGGGCTGCTGACCTCGCAAATTCTGCTCACGCACGAGGACATGGCCGACCGCACACGATATCTGAATGCGCGCTCGACGCTGCGCACGCTGCTCGACCTCGGCGTGGTCCCGATCATCAACGAAAACGACACGGTGGCGACCGACGAGATCCGCCTCGGCGACAACGACACGCTCGGCGCGCTGGTGACCAACCTGGTCGAGGCCGACGCGCTCGTGATCCTCACCGACCAGGCCGGGCTTTATTCCGCCGACCCGCGCAAGGACGCCACGGCAAAGCTGATCGACGAAGCGCAGGCCGGCGACGTCGAGCTTGAAAAAATCGCCGGCGGCGCGGGCAGCCAGATCGCGCTCGGCGGCATGGTGACCAAGGTGCTGGCGGCGAAACGCGCAGCGCGCAGCGGCGCCCACACCGTGATCGCGTCGGGTCACGAGAAAGACGTGCTGGTGCGGCTCGCGCGCGGCGAAAAAATCGGCACCCTGCTCAAAGCCGCAACCCAGACGCTGGCGGCGCGCAAGCAGTGGCTCGCCGATCATCTGCAGGTGCGCGGCAGGCTGATGCTGGATGCGGGCGCGGTGAGGGCGCTGCGCGACCAGCGCAAGAGCCTGCTGCCGATCGGCGTCTTTGAGGTGACGGGTGAATTCGAACGCGGTGAAGTCGTCGGCTGCTGCGATGAGGGCGGGACCGAGTTCGCGCGCGGGCTGGTCAATTACAGCGCCACCGAGACGCGCCGCATCCTGAAAACGCCGTCGAGCGAAATCGAAGCCAGGCTCGGCTACGTCGGCGAGCCCGAGCTGGTCCACAGAGATAACCTGGTTCTGCTCTGAAACCAGCCGCGACCGCACACGGCGCGGCGGCGATTGCAAATAATTACACGCCGTGTTAGGGCGGGACGCCGTATTTGAAGCGGTTGATGGCGTCCCTGGGCGATTTCACCGGTCTTCTTCTGTCGGGGCAGAAATAGTCGACGTACAGCACGCCGTGCTGGCGGTTGATGTCCTGGTGCTCAATCCGGCGCCATTCCCCGGAGCGCGCATTCGACCACGACCCATCGCGCCGGCCGAACGCATAGTATTTCTGCTCGCGCGTCTCGCAGCGCATGCCTTCGTATGAGATGTTCTCTCCCCCTCCCGAGCCCTTGATCACCAGCGTGTAGCGCACGACCCCGTCGCTGCCGACGGAAATCGACTCCGCATCGACAAAAAAACGGTTGCTGCTCGCCGCGCTGACGTCGAACGCAATCAGATTTTCGGGTTTGGGAAACGGCGGCAGCTTGACTTTGATCTCGACCCAGCCTTTCGGCGCGGCTTCCTCCTCCTCGCGTTGTGCCGCTGCCACGAGCGGCAGCAGCATGCAGCAAGCGAGCAGCAGCCGCGCCGTTGCTCTAGGAGTTTGTCGGACTTGGGTCGGACAAACTTCTAATGCTAAGTCCGACAGGCTGCTAGCCACAATACACGTGCTCGCGCGTGAGCGGCGTTGACAGCGCGCCGCTCGGCAGCGGCCGGCCGGCCAGCACCTGATTGACCGAGACCCAGCCGCGCTGAAACGCGAGCGCATAGCCGGCCATGTAGACGCGCCAGATGCGGTATTTTTTTTCGCCGACCAGCGCGCGCGCTTCGTCCTTGCGCGCATCCAGCCGCTCGGCCCAATGCCACAGCGTCCTGGCGTAATGCGGGCGCAGACATTCGACGTCGAGGCATTCGAGCTTCTCGCGCGCCATTAATTCGATTTCCTTCGACAGGTGCGGAATTTCACCGCCCGGGAACACGTAGCGCTCGATGAAATCGGCGACGTCAGGGCTCAAGCCCCCCGAATAGATGCCTGCCGACGTCAGGCCGTGGTTCATGAGCAGACCACCGGGCTTGAGCAAGCGGTAGATCTTGGCGAAATAGTCCGGCAGCCGCTTCTTGCCGACGTGCTCGAACATGCCGACGCTCGCAATCTTGTCGAACGGCTGGTCCTCGGGAATGTCACGGTAATCGAGCAGCCGCACTTCGCAGCGGTCGCCGAGGTTGCGCGCCCTGATCTGCTCCTGCACGTAAACGTACTGTTGCTTGCTCAAGGTGATGCCGGTCGCGTACGCGCGGTATTGTTCCGCGGCGCGGAAGATGAGCGCGCCCCAGCCACAGCCGATGTCGAGCAAACGCTCGCCGGGCTGCAGGTTGAGCTTGCGGCAGATGTGATCGATCTTCTGCCGCTGCGCGAGATCGAGGCTGTCATCGGCGTTGCGGAAATAAGCGCACGAATAAACGCGCTGCCGGTCGAGCCACAGCGCGAAAAAGTCATTCGAAACGTCGTAATGCTGGCTGATCGCGCGACGGTCAAAAAACCGCGTGTGCCACCACCACTTCCAGTCATCGCTGTCGCGCTTTTTGAGGTTGACCTGCTGCGGTCCGCACCATGATTCCGCGAATTCAACCAGATCGTGAATATCGCAATCAAGATCGATGTCGCCCTCGACATAAGCTTGGGCTATCTTGCCGAGGCCAGGCTTGGCGAGCGCCTTGAGTGCCGCCGGCCGCCGCAACGCCATCTTGATGCGCGGCTTGTCGCCGAGGCCCACGCGCTTGCCGTTCCAGAACTCGACACTGACCGGCACGCCAAGCGTTTGCAGGCGCTGTTCGAAAAGGTTGAGAATGTGACCTTGCAGCATCGCGGCCTCCTCGCTCAAATACGGGCACGAACACACCGCGTGAGGCAACAAGCCGAGGGCGAATCCAGCTCCGGACCGCGCCCCCTCTGCCAAACGAGTAGCGGAACCTCGCGGCGTGCTACATCCGCAAATCTTGCATCAATGATGTTCTTACCGCTTGCGTTACGTCAATACTCACGTTGTAAGCAGGGTGATCGACGCCGAGCCCGAGCCCGCCGCCGACCGCAAGTGCTCGCTTCATCGCGGGCGACAATTCGAAACGCAGAAAGTGCACCGCCGAGGTTTTTTCCTCGTTTTCGCGGTCCAGATCCTCGTCGGCGATGGCGTAAACGCGCTCGCAGCCCGCGACCTGCACCCAGATCCGGTCTTCGATGCCCTTCAGCGCCGCCAGCGCGCGGTGCCGCTCGTCGACGTCGGGATACTCGATCAGCATCGTTGCCTTCCAGTTGCCGCCGTCCGGAATCAGCGGATTGTAGGTATCGATCTCGTCGCGGATGCCCTGTGCTTCGAAAATGCGCTCGATACGCAGCATTTCCTGGACCTGGTAGCGGATGGTGAGCTCGTCCTCGAAGATCAGCGTCACATGGTCGCCGAGCGGCACGGTGCGGCGCTTCTTGTGCGCGATGACCCTGGCGCGGAAATCGTTGCGCGCCGTGGCGTATGCCTCGAGCGTCAGCAGGCTGTCAGGGGTAATTCGCGGCATGGTTGATACCCGTAAGCGGTTAGCGGTAAACGGTAAGCGGCAGAACAGTGTAGACGTCACGGCTTACTGCTCACCGCTCACCG
>JACQOI010000132.1 GCA_016202615.1 Betaproteobacteria bacterium | reverse complement strand
CGCGCGGCTTCGGCGGTGCGCACGTTGGCGCGCACCGACACGTTCATGCCGATGTAGCCGGTGAGGCCCGAAAGAATTGCGCCGATCGCGAAGCCCACCGCGGTCGTCCACGAATGCAGTCCGAAGCCGATCACCACGAACAGAATCACGCCGACGATGGCAATGGTAGTGTACTGGCGGTTGAGATACGCGGATGCGCCCTGCTGGATCGCAGCGGCGATTTCGCGCATGCGATCGTTGCCGCCGGGCTGGCTGAGTATCCACTGGATCGAAACCCCGCCATAGATGACCGCGACGAACGCGCACAGCAGCGCGAACAACAGAGCAACCGACATTACCGACATGACTCTCTCCCTGAAATTGCTCGACCATCAACAGGCTGGCCGTTGTGCCTTTCAATTCTTGCGCGCATCCAGCGCGAGGCCGCCTTCGAAGCGCGTGCCCGGCCTGAATCCGAAAATCCGCTCGAGTTCGAACTCCCGGATCAAAACGTTTACTGCTTCCTGCCCATGCTCGCGCATCACTTCCGACAGGATCAATTTCGATGAATTCGCATTATAGGGCCCGCCGAAGCCGGCTTGTACTTGTAATAGTTGCTTTGCCCGCTCAAGAGTCATTGCGCGATGAAACAGTGAACGAGTGAACGAGTGAACGGGTGAACCCCCTCACCCCGGCCCTCTCCCCCGGTAACGGGGGAGAGGGAGTTTAGTTTTCTCACCCGTTCACTCGTTCACCCGTTCACGCTTTTCTCAGATTTTGAACGCAGTGTTGAGCTTTTTCGGCACCGCGACGTTCCTGAGCTTGACGTAGTCCGGCAGGCCGTTCCTGTAGGGCGGGTAGTCCTCGCCCGCGATCAGCGGCGACAGATACTGACGGCATTTTGTGGTGATGTGAAAACCGTCAGCCGTGATGAAATCGCGCGGCATCATCTTTTCCTTGTTCGCGATGTCCTTGAGATCGGCGGCTTCGATTGCCCATTGGTAGGGCCGGTTCGACTTGCGCACGATCACCGGCATCACCGCGTTGCGGCCTTTCACCGCGAGCTCGACCGCGGCCTTGCCCACCGCGTAGGCCTGCTGCGCGTCGGTCTTTGATGCGATATGGCGCGCCGAGCGCTGCAGGTAATCGGCGACCGCCCAGTGGTATTTGTAACCGAGTCTGTCCTTGACCAGGTTGGCGATCAGCGGGGCCACGCCGCCGAGCTGCGCGTGACCGAATGCATCCTTGAGACCGGACTCGGACAGAAACTTGCCCTCGGCATCGCGCAGGCCTTCCGACACGCCGATAGCGCAGTAACCGTATTGCTTGACAACCGCATCGACGCGCGCGAGGAACTTGTCGCTGTCGAACGTGATTTCGGGAAACAGCAGGATCTGCGGCGCGTCGCCTGCTTTTTCCGCAGCCAGCCCGCACGCGGCGGTGATCCAGCCGGCGTGGCGGCCCATGACCTCGAGCACGAACGCCTTGGTCGAGGTGCGCGCCATCGACGCGACGTCGAAGCCGGCCTCGCGGATGCTGACCGCGACGTATTTGGCGACCGAGCCGAAGCCGGGGCAGCAATCGGTGACGGCGAGATCGTTGTCGACGGTCTTGGGAATGCCGACGCAGATCACCGGATAGCCGAGTGTGCCGGAAATCTGCGACACCTTGTAGGCGGTATCGGCCGAATCGTTGCCGCCGTTGTAGAAGAAATAACCGATGTTGTGCGCCTTGAACACTTCGATCAGGCGCTCGTACTGCGCGCGGTTTTCCTCGAAGCTCTTGAGCTTGTAGCGGCACGAGCCGAACGCACCGGCGGGAGTATGGCGCAGCGCGCGGATCGCGGCCGGCGATTCCTTCGAGGTGTCGATCAGATCCTCGGTCAGCGCGCCGATGATGCCGTCGCGGCCGGCGTAGACCTTGCCGATTTTGTTGCGATGCTTGCGCGCGGTCTCGATCACGCCGCACGCGGTGGCGTTGATGACCGCGGTGACGCCGCCCGATTGGGCGTAAAACACGTTTTGCTTTGTCATAGCGAAAATCCTAGAGCGTTGCCACAGGGATCACAGAGTTCAATGTTACTACCTTAAGCCTATTCCGACATGTAGGGTGCGCCCCGCGCACCAGCGCGCAAACCGGTGCGCGGGGCGCACCCTACAAGGATTGTTCGGCGCCCGCGGGCGGCAGGCTTAAAGTAGTGCCATGGGTCACGGAGTTCACGGAGGAGAACACCTGAAAACGACGATATTTTACCATTGCTATTTGACATCGCGAGCCGGCAATACGCCAAATGTTTTGCCAAGCTGAGCGCCTCTAGGGAATTCTCTGCAGCTCTGTGGCTAAGGTTTGGGATTTAACTCAGCGCCAGTCTTGCCGGAAGTGGCGCCGGCACGGCCTTTTTTTTGTGGTCGGCCTGCAGTCTGAGCGTGGTGGTTACGCATTCGGCCAGATCGTCGAAATCGCGGCCGGTGCCGAACTGTTCGAGCACGGAATAGAAAAACTGGCTGCGGTAGCGGTCAGCGCCGGTGAAATCCGTGATCCGGTTCATTCGCGGGGTGCTGCACGAGCGCAGCGATGATCTTGTCGCGGATATGCTCGACCGAGCCGCGGCCGTAGACGTTCACGTACCGCGGCGCGCGCTTGTCGCCGCTCTCCGCCCGGCTGAGGTAATAATTCACCAACGGCTTGGTCTGGGCGTGGTAGTTGTCGATGCGCTTTTTCACGGTCTCTGGATTGTCGTCGGGGCGCTGAATCAGCGGCTCGCCGGTGACGTCGTCCTTGCCGGGTACTTTGGGCGGATTGAAATCGATATGGTAGGTGCGGCCCGAGCCGGGGTGGGTGCGGCGGCCGCTCATGCGGCGCAGGATCTCGTCGTCGGCGACCTCGATCTCGACCACGTAATCGATGTCGATGCCCGCGGTGCTCAGCGCCTCGGCCTGGGCGATGGTGCGCGGAAAGCCGTCGATGATGAAACCGTTCTTGCAGTCCGGCTGAGTAACGCGGTGCTTGGTCATTTCGATGACCACCTGGTCGGGAACCAGGTTGCCGCTGTCCATGAATTTCTTCGCTTCCATGCCGAGCGCGGTGCCGGCCTTGACCTCGGCGCGCAGCATGTCGCCCGTCGAGATCTGCGGAATCTGGAAACGGTCCACCAGGAATTGCGCCTGGGTTCCCTTGCCCGCGCCGGGCATGCCCAGCAGGATTATTCGCATCATATGGTTGCTCCGTGCGCCGTGACCGCGCCTGACAGGAAAGAGAGGTGGGTGATAATCGGATTATGGCAACGGAATTATACCCGTTCCCGCCGGGCGGCGTAATTGCGGCAAGCAGCTTCTAGCCGCGGCCGAGCAGCGCGCGCGCGCGCTCGAGGTCCTCGGCAGTGTCGACCCCGGCGTGCGGCGCGGCGGCGGTGATTGCGACGCTGATGCGGTGGCCGTGCCACAGCGCGCGCAGCTGCTCGAGCGCCTCGAATTGCTCGATCGGCGCCGGCGCGAGCTGCATGTAACTGGCGAGGAACGCGGCACGGTAAGCGTAAATGCCGATGTGCCGGTAAGCCGGCAGACCGGCTGGAAACCGAGTTATGCCGTCCGCAAACGCATCCCGCGCAAAGGGTATCGGTGCGCGGCTGAAATAGAGCGCGAAGCCGTTGCGGTCGAGCACCACTTTCACGATGTTGGGATTCACGAGCTGCGCCGCATCGCTGAGCGGGCAGCACGCGGTGGCGATTGCAGCGTCGGGATGGCCGGCGAGCTGCTGCGCGACACGGCGGATCAGCTCGGGCTCGAGCAGCGGCTCGTCACCCTGCACATTGACGACGAGGTGCTCGCCGGGATAGCGGCGAAGCGCGGCGACTTCGGCGATGCGGTCGGTGCCGGAGGCGTGGTCGGCGCGCGTCATTACCGCCGCGAAGCCGTGTTTTTCCGCGGCTTGCGCGATGTCGCGGTGGTCGGTCGCGATCACGACCTCAGCGGCGCCGCTCGCTCGCGCCTTCGCGGCGACATGCACCACCATCGGCTTGCCGCCGATGTCGGCGAGCATCTTGCCCGGCAGCCGCGTCGACGCGTAACGCGCGGGAATGACGACGACGAACGCGCTCATGCGCGGTGAGGAGTGAGGAGTGAGGAGTGAGGAGTGAGGAATACGCGGCGCTTTAGCCGCGGCGTGCGCCTCTCGCCTCTCGCCTCTCGCTTCTCGCAGTTCAAACTTCTTCCTCGGGAGGAAGTTTGCGCGCTTCGTCTTCGACCATCACCGGGATGCCATCCTTGACCGGAAAGGCGAGGCGGTCCGGCTTGCAGATCAGCTCCTGTTTCGGCTTGTCGTAGACGAGCGGACCCTTGCAGATCGGGCACACCAGTATGTCGAGCAGTTTGGGATCCATTTATTTTCCGATCTTACGCAGCATCAATTCACCCAGCGCCGGGTCGACCTCGGCATCGACCCGCAGCGCCCAGAAATGCTCGTTGCAAAAGCGTTCGCATTTTACCGCATCCTTCTCGGTCATGATGACCGTATCGCCCGCGGCAAACCCGAAATCCGCCGCTTCGAACGCATGATGATCGGGAAACGGGTGGGCGACGAACGATATTCCGAGCTCGCGCAGGTGGTCGAAGAAGCGCCGGGGGTTGCCGACCGCGGCGACCGCATGCACGTGCTGCCGTGCAAACCGCTCGGGACCGGCCCGCTCGCCGGGGTTGAGCAGGTCGTAAAACGTCCCGCCGCTGAGTTTCATTTCGAACTCCGGCGCGCCGGGCGGCAGCGTGTCGCGCGGGAACAGGGCGGCGCCGTTGATGATCAGCGCAGCGACGCGTTCAAGGCGGCGCGGCGCCTCGCGCAGCGGTCCCGCCGGCAGCAGCATGCCGTTGCCGAAGCCGCGCTCGCCGTCGATCACCGCGAGTTCGACGTCACGCGCGAGCGCGTAATGCTGAAGCCCGTCGTCGCTGATGATGACATTGCAGTCGGGATGCGCCGCGAGCAGCGCTTGTGCGACCGCGGCGCGCCTGGCGCCGACCCACACCGCACAACCCGCGCGGCGCGCGAGCAACACGGCTTCGTCGCCGGCGAGCCGCGGATCGCTGTCGGGTGAAACGCGCTGCGGTGCACCGGCGATGCCGCCGTAGCCACGGCAGATAATCCCCGGCCTGTAACCGCGTTTCAGCAGCAGTCGGGCGAGCCAGATCACGAGTGGGGTCTTGCCGGTGCCGCCGACGCTCAGGTTGCCTACCACGACCACCGGCACCGGCAGGCGCGTAACCGGCAGCAGGCCGCTGCGGTAGAGGAGGCGGCGCAGCGCGGCGGCGAGCGCGAACAGCAGACTCAGCGGCCACAGCACGAGGTGCAGCGGCGAGATGCGGTACCAGTATTGTTCCAGCCAGCGCATGGAGCCGTGAACGGTGAGCGGTGAGCGGGAAGCGGTGAGCGGTTAGCCGTTGACCGGGGCGTTTGGGGTTTTTTTCTGCTTACTGCTTACCGCTTCCCGCTCACCGCTTTGAAGCTTGCGTCATGAAGGTGATGCGGCTCAAGCCGGCGATGCGCGCCGCTTCCATGACGTTGACCACCGACTGGTGGGTGGCGCCGGCATCGGCATTGATGATCACCACCGGATCGGCCATGCCGCCGCCGGCGCGCTTCAATTCCTCGGCAAAGCTCTCGGGGCTGCGGAACGGCACCGGCGTCTTGTTAACGACATATCTGCCCTGGATGTCGACCGCGACATTGATCTGGTTCGGCCGCTCTTCCGGCTTGTTGGCCTCGGCGCTCGGCAGGTTGATCTGCAGCTCGGCGTAGCGGGAGTAGGTGGTGGTGACCATCAGGAAAATCAGGATCACCAGCAACACGTCGATCAACGGAATCAGGTTGATCTCCAGCTCTTCCTTATGTGCACCGAGACGGAAATTCACGATTCGGCCCGCCGGGTCAGCTCTGGCGCTCGCCGTGCAGGATCTCGACCAGCTTTACGGCCTGGCTTTCCATTTCGACGATCAGGGAATCGACCTTGTTGCGGTAATGGCGGTAGAAAATCATGCTCGGTATTGCGACGATCAGGCCCATCGCCGTATTGTAGAGCGCGATCGAAATGCCGTGCGCGAGCACGATCGGATTGCTGCCTGAGGGAGTTTGCGAGCCGAAGATCTCAATCATGCCGATTACCGTGCCGAGCAGCCCGAGCAGCGGGCTGATCGTGGCGATGGTGCCGAGCGTGGTGAGGAACCGCTCGAGCTCGTGCGCCACGGCGCGGCCGGTTTCGTCGATCGCCTCTTTCATCACCTGTGGCGTGCTTTTCACGTTGCGCAGGCCGGCGGCAAATACCTGGGCGAGCGGCGCGCCGCTGGCAAGCCGTGCCAGCAGCTGCGGATTGGCGCCGTTCTGGCGATACTCCTGGATCACGTGTCCGAGCAGCTCTTGCGGCGCGACGATGCTGCTGCGCAGCGACCAGGCGCGCTCGCCGATGATGGCAAGCGCAATAATCGACGCCAGCAACAGCGGCCATATCGGCCATCCGGCCGCTTCAACCAGTGCAAACACTCGAGATTCTCCAAGAATGCTCAACGTAACCGGCGTAACTGTATCTGGGCAATGGCATTTCAGCAAGCGCAATCGCCGGCGCCGCAATGGCATGCGACAGTTGAAAATCACGCGTGAATCAGAGCCGGGGGGCGCAGTTTGCGTGACCTGCCAGTCGCGCGTCGGGTTGTATCAGATGGCGCGCGGAAAAAATTTCGGCCGGTTTCATGTCACGCCAGGAAACTTGCCGCGCGCAACCAAATCGGCGCAGCAATTTGTCCACAGTTACTGTGGATAAGTCTGTGTGAAGTTTGTAAACAATTCAGCTAAGTGAGTTACCTGTAAAGAGTTTTGCTATGCTGCCCAATTTTTAAACTGCCGGGTTAGCTCTTAACTATCAATGGCTTGCGCAGGAGGCCAAGGTTTCATGCGGGTTTGCGGGTGGTGTCGGTTACGCTGCGCTGCACGTTGTGGATGGTATCGGTTGCGCGAGATTGCCTGCAGTGTCGGCGTGAGACCTTGAATCATTTGGAAATTTTTTTGCGTTCGCGTTTTTTTGTATGCGCGTCGCGCTGGCGGCAACGGTAAAATCGCGCGATGCAACAAATTTCAGATTCTGAAAAGCCGGCACGCGTCATCAGCGTCACCGAGCTCAACCGCCTGGCCAAAGAGTTGATCGAACAGACGCTGCCGTTGATGTGGGTCGCAGGCGAGATCTCGAATTTCACTCGCGCGGCATCCGGGCATTGCTATTTCTCGCTCAAGGACGCGCAAGCGCAGGTGCGCTGCGTGATGTTCCGCCACAAGATGCAGCTGCAGGACTGGAAGCCGGAGAACGGCATGCAGGTCGAAGTGCGTGCCTGCCCGTCATTTTACGAGGCGCGCGGCGAATTCCAGCTCAATGTCGAGGTGATGCGCCGCTCCGGGCTGGGCGCGCTCTATGCGGCGTTCGAGAAGCTCAAGGCCAAGCTGCGGGCGGAAGGCCTGTTCGATGCGGCGGCCAAGCAGCCTATTCCTCGCTTCCCGCGCGCGATCGGCGTCGTGACTTCGCTCAAGGCTGCCGCGCTGCGCGACGTGCTGACCACGCTCAGGCGCCGCATGGCTTCGATACCGGTGATCATTTATCCGACCGCGGTGCAGGGCGACGGCGCGGCGCCGCAGATAGCGGCAGCAATCGCGGACGCGGACGCGCGTGCGGAGTGCGAGGTGCTGATCGTATGCCGCGGCGGCGGCGGCATCGAGGACCTGTGGGCGTTCAACGAGGAGGTCGTGGCGCGCGCGCTCCACGCCTGCCGGCTTCCGGTGGTAAGCGGGGTCGGGCATGAAACCGATTTCACGATCGCGGATTTCGTCGCCGACGCGCGCGCGCCGACGCCGACCGCGGCAGCGCAGATGGTGAGCCCCAATCGCGATGACCTGCGCCAGGAACTCGGCCACCTTGCACAGCGCCTGGTCCGCGTGACCGAGCGCGCGCTCGAACGCCGCATGCAGCAGCTCGACGTGCTGGCACGGCGGCTCACCCATCCCGGCGAGCGCATCGCCAACCAGTTGATCCGCCGTGGTCATCTCGCCACCCGCCTGCGCGCCGCGTGGGCACGCGGCACCGACGGCGGTGCGTGGCAACTGCGCGAGCTGTATCAGCAATTGCTGGCGCTGCGTCCCGATTTCGCCGCGCTCGCGACCCGGCAACAATCGCTGGCGCAGCGGCTCGCCAGCGCCGCTGCACATCGCGTCGATACGCTGCGCTCGGATGTCAGGAGCCTCACCGCGCAGCTTGCCCAGCTCAATCCGCGCGCGGTGCTCGAGCGCGGTTACAGCCTGGTCGAGACCGCGGCCGGCAAGGTGGTGCGCGACAGCGCGCAGCTCAAGCGTGACGAGGACGTCAAACTCACTTTCGCTAAAGGTTGGGCGCGCGCGCAGGTGAAGGACAAAGGTTGATTCAATTCAGCCGCAGATAAACGCAGATACACGCAGATATAAAGGCAAAGCTGAACCGCGAAGGGCGCTAAGGGCGCGAAGGAAAAGCGAAGGTCGAGGTTGGATTACCGGAATCCCGGATCCTGGAACGCGATTCTGATTCATGACTCCTGCCTTGAAAGCCAATCCCCGTACCAATGGCACTTACTTAAGCTGTGGGCATCGGGAACTCCTGCCCTTCAAGGCCCTTGCGGGGAGAGGCGCGCTGGAGCGGGCGCAAGGGGTGCGATCGTGAAAGCGGGCCTGATCCGGCGTAGGGTGCGCTTGCGCACCAT
>JACQOI010000012.1 GCA_016202615.1 Betaproteobacteria bacterium | reverse complement strand
GCTGGCAATCGCCCGCTTCCAGGGCAGGCACACGGCCGAGATTGCAAAACGCCTGGCGCCGCGCTGACGACGTGCCGCCCTCGCCCTGAAAACCTTTTTTTGATAACCCGGGGTCCGGAGCCAGGCCATGGACGGCAAAGATTACATCGCCTACTTCACTTTGGAAATCGGGCTGGACGAGGCCATGCCCACCTACGCCGGCGGTTTGGGAGTCCTGGCAGGCGATACGGCACGCGCCGCGGCGGATCTGGAAATTCCCATGATCGTCGTAACCCTGCTTCATCGCCAGGGTTACTTCCGTCAAAGGATCGATCCCTCGGGCACGCAGATTGAAGAACCCGTTTCATGGCCGGTGGCCGATCTGCTGCAGGAAGCGGAGCCGCATTGCGCGGTGGAAATCGAGGGGCGCACGGTTCGCTTGCGCGCGTGGAAATACGAGGTCAAGGGTGTCAACGGTTATCGCGTACCGGTTTATTTTCTGGACACGGCGCTGGAAAAAAATTCCGCGCCGGACCGTTCATTGACGGACTATCTCTATGGCGGGGACGACCGTTACCGGCTTTGTCAGGAGATCATCCTGGGCATCGGCGGGGTGAGGATGCTGCGGGCCCTGGGGTATCGCGACATCAAGCGCTTTCACATGAACGAAGGGCATGCCGCCCTGCTCACCCTGGAGCTCGCTTATGAACTTGCGCTGCAGGCCTGGGAACTCGCCTACGAACCTGTCAGGCAGGTGGTCACGCCCGAGTTGGTGCATTTGGTCAAGCCCAAATGTGTATTCACCACCCATACCCCCGTGCCGGCCGGACACGATAAGTTTCCTCTGGACCTGGTGCATCGAGTCCTCACCGGCTACCACGGGGCCTTTGCTGAAGCTGAAAAGGAATTTTATCCCGAGGGCGTGTTGAACATGACCGCGCTTGCGCTGGATAACAGCCACTACATCAACGGCGTGGCCAAGCGGCACGGCAAGGTCACCCGACAGATGTTCGCGGAATATAAAATCGACTTCATCACCAACGGCGTGCACGCCGCCACTTGGGCGTCAAGGCCCATTGCCGAGCTTTTTGACCGTCGCATCCCGGGTTGGCGCGAAGACAACTCCAGCCTGCGTTATGCGCTGAGCATCCCCAAGCGGGAGATTTGGGAAGCGCACCGGCAGGCCAAACAAGCCCTGATTGAACAGGTAAACGGAATCAGCTCTGTGGACATGGATCCCGATGTTTTCACTCTGGGTTTTGCGAGGCGCGCCGCGGTTTACAAACGCGCGGATCTCCTGTTTTGGGACACCGCGAGGCTGACGGAGATTAGCGCGAGATCAGGCCCGCTTCAGATCATCTACGCCGGCAAAGCCCATCCGCGCGACCAGGGTGGCAAGGATCTCATCAAACGCATCTTTCAGATCAAGGAAGCGCTCAAAGAGAAAATCAAAATCGTCTATCTCGAGGAATACGGAATCGGTTTGGCAAAAGTGCTGACCGCGGGCGTGGATCTGTGGTTGAATACGCCTCAGCCGCCGCTCGAAGCCTCCGGCACCAGCGGCATGAAGGCCGCCCTCAACGGCGTGCCCTCCTTCAGTGTCCTGGACGGCTGGTGGGCTGAGGGATGTATCGAGGGGGTGACCGGTTGGGCCATCGGCAAGGACGATGGCGGATGGCAAGACCACGACAACCGCGCAGAGGATGCCCAGTCCCTTTACAACAAGCTCGAGATCATCATTATGCCGATGTTTTATAACGAAGGGGAACGCTACACCGAGGTGATGCGCAATGCCATCGCGCTCAACGGCTCGTTCTTCAACACCGAACGGATGTTGAACCAATACATCACCAAGGCTTATTATAAATGAACCGGCAAGAGGTGGTTCTGGTGCCGGACAAAGGACTCTGTTTGTCGACACAAATTGTGGCGGTAACCTTATTTGATGAGCCTCGACGAGGCGAACCCGATCTGGCGGAACGACCATGATTCTTGTCGGTGATGTCGGCGCCACCAAGACGCTTCTGGAGGTTGGCACGCTGCGGGAGGGACGCTGGCGCCCCGCATTCGGCAGGCGCTACGGTGCCGTTGACCACCCGAGTTTCGACAGCCTGCTACAAGCATTTTTTCACGAATGGGTGGCGCAGCGCCGAGCGGGGGAGGAGATCACCCGCGCCTGCTTTGGCGTCGCCGGTCCGATGTTCGACAACCGCGTGCAGATGACCAATCTGGCGTGGGTTGTCGACGGGAGTGCCATCTGCGCTGGATTCGGCATCCCGCACGTGCGCGTCGTCAACGATTTCGCCGCTGCCGCCAGCGGTATCGAGATGCTGCATGATGCGGATCTTGTTGCCCTGCAACCCGGCGAGCCGATCGCGGCTGCGCCGCGAGTGGTGATCGGCGCGGGGACCGGGCTTGGCGTCGCCTATCTGATCTGGGCTGGAGGCGGTTATCAGGTGATCGCAGGCGAGGCGGGACACGCAGGCTTTGCGCCGTCGACATTGGAGCAGTTCGAGCTGTGGCGCGACCTGTATTCGCGCCATGGTCGGGTTGCTGTTGAACGCGTGGTTTCAGGACCGGGACTGGTGCGCATCCATGAATTCATCGAGCGGTGCGAGGGCAGGCCGGCCGCGCCTGCCGATGAATTGCGCGTCAGTGTCACGCCCGCCGCGATCACGCATGCCGCCCTCCAGTCGGGTGATCCGCTGTGTGTGCGCGCGCTCGACATGTTCGTCTCCTGTTATGGCGCGGTAGCGGGGGACCACGCGCTTGCGGTCATGGCGCGCGGCGGCGTTTACGTCGCTGGCGGCATCGCCCCCAAAATCCTGCCGCGTCTGTTGGAAGGCGGATTCCTCGCGGTGTTCAACGCCCGGGGCGCCCACTCCGACGCGGTCCGGAAAATCCCGGTATCTGTCGTCACCAACGAAAGACTCGGCTTGCTGGGGGCCGCTCTGATTACCGCGCGACGTTGAGTACGCGGGGCTGCGCCGACAATCGCCCTTTTTTTGAGCTTTACGGTCGCGCCCCGCCGCCGGCACGCCACGCTGATCAAGGATCAGCGGAACATCGGAATCTGGATTGTTATCGACTGGATCAGGGCGTCCAAGCCGCCGCCCTGTTGCAGGAATATCGGGCGCTCTTTCAGGATGTACAGCGCCTCTTCACCGGGTTTGGGTTTATCCGGGGCAAACGCCGTCTGCTCCTTTTTGACGTCCAGGTTCTGGCCGGTCTGCACGAGCCTGATATTGGTCACTCCATCGTGCACGTAGTCATAGACTCCTGCGCGCGCGTCCGCCCTATCTTCCGTGATTACCGCTACCTCGAAGTCCGTGCCCCTGATCCCGATGGTCGCGGTCACTGTGGAGACCCGGATGTTGGAAGGACTTCTTCTGGCGATCAGCCCGGTGACCATGCGCGCGGTGCCGCGAAGCAGGGTTGCAAATGACGAATCAGTAGGTTTCTTCTCGAACTTGTAATCGGTAAACTGGAACTGGGTATTCGGGCGCAGCGCAACCGACGAGTCGTCGGCCATCTTGATCAGGATCTCACTTTTTACTTCAGTCGTGACAGTATCTCCGGACTGGATCTTTTCCTTGGCCACTGCCTTGCGAGACACCCGGTCAGCGCTGGTTATGGTCACATTCCCGGAAAACGCCTGGATTGTACCTGCGTCTGCGGCGAACAAAGCTGGTGCGAACCACGTCAATAACAACAGGGCGGCAAATCTGGCAACTATGGATCGTGCGCGCATTGTAAATTCTCCTAACATTTGACGATTCGGACCAGAAAGAACTCCACCGGGCGCTCACTTTTTCGATGCCGCGAGGCAGGAAATATATTGCGCCAAAATTCCGTCATCATACTCCTTTTAGCATGACACGGAGTGTGCACTACGCCCTTGTACATGGTGTTTATTCTACCTTTTGCATGACACGGAGTGCGCACTATGCCCTTGCAAGTGACCGTTTGGCGGCGTATGGGCCTGGCAGGCCGTCAAAAACCCCCTAGCATCAGGCTCGCCGGTGGCTATGCGCGTTTCTCCAAAACAAGCAAACAATTACTCGTCAGGGGCAGTTGTAATTTATGGATGATTGTCCTCAATCGTCTTTCAAGCATTGCGGCGGGTTTGAATCTCTCGTAGTAGGTGTGTCCAATATATCCAGTGTGTTGACAGATCGTATATCCGATTTCTTCAAATACCGCGGCCAAAGCGCGATTGGGGGCGCCGCACATTTTGTAGACGGCCTTGAACTTTCCTCGAGAGCCTTCAAGATCACGGGCGGGTTGAGCAATTTTTACCAGGTAGGCCGATAAGTTTTCCGGCAGAAGACGGTTCAAGGTCAATGGAAGATTATTTGGCGAAGCATAATAATGCACGCATCTGCCCCCGGGATTCAGGGCGCTATAAAAATTCCTATGAGCCTGAAGGGGATTGTTGATATGTTCCAGAAACATGTGCGAGAAAATCAAATCAAATTTCATGCCCGCAATTTGTTTTTGAAAAGCGTCATTGTCACTGGCGGCGTCTGCTTCAATCTTGTTGTAAAGAGAATTGGCTTTTAGGAGTTCGGATCTGGATATGTCAATCAAGGAGTAATGAATATTGTTGTCAGCGATAAATTCATCATCCAGCATAGGGTTGGCGCCCCCTCCGATATCCGCTATCATTTTGTAGCCGTGTTCAATAATGAGTTCTTTCAGGTGAGCCCCCGCCTTATCAAAAGCGGGAAAATTATCGATCAGGTCCAGCGTGGGGGCGGTAATAGGTTTTTGCATAGCCGCGGGCAGCTTAATCAATGCGAGGACATTGGCCGATGAAATCGCGTCGTTTCATGTCCGCGTTCTTCCGGCATTTCCGTGGGCGCTAACAGGCACGCGCGAGCGCGCGCAAGCTTCCTCCCCCCTTGTGGGGGAGGATTGAGGTGGGGGGGCAGATACAGGGGAACAGTTGATCGCTGCGGCTCGGTGCGCTATGCGCTGGCCGGTTGTTGTCGGTCGCGGGCAGCAAACGGCTGCGCGTCCGGCGTCGGTGCGGCGGGCTCCCGTGCGCTCGCGGCCGCGAGGTGCTGATAGTATGAGTCGAAGGAGGGCAGAGTGAAGCTGAATGTGGTCCCCACGCCAGGTTCGCTACTGACCGCAATCGAGCTCCTGTGCAATTTCAGCACGCGTTTGGCAATGGCAAGACCGAGGCCGGCATTGCCCGAATAATCCTCGCGGCTTTTCTCGCCGCGGTAGAAGCGGTCGAACACCCGGGGCAAATCGTGCTTTTCGATGCCGCGCCCGGTATCGGATACCTGGACCGTGACATGCTGCGCCGACGGCGCCAGGGTAATCCTGATCGTGCCGCCGCTCGGAGTGTAGCGCAGCGCGTTTTCGATCAGGTTTGTAAGCACGCGCTCGATCATGCCGATATCGACCGCGACCAGCGGCAATTCCACCGGCAGCACGGTTTCCAGCTTGATATGCCTGCTTGCCGCGGCAAGTTCGAATTGCTGTGCCACGTCCAGCACCAGATCCTCCAGCGCGAACGGCTCAATGTTGATCGTCACTTGGCCGGCATCGAATTTTGCCAACTCGAACAGCTTGCCGGTAAGTCGGCCCAGCTGCTGGCTTTGCTTGAGAGCTATTCCCAGATAGTTGCTCTTTTCCTCCGCGCTCAGCGTCGAGCCTTTGACTTGCAGGGTTTCGAGATAACCCTGCAACGCGGCTAGCGGCGTACGCAGATCGTGCGAGATATTGGCGATCAATTCACTGCGCAATGCGTCGTTATGCTGCAGCTCGCGCATTTGCGCCATGATGCGGTCCGCCATCTGGCTGAAAGTCTCGGCGAGGTGGTCGATGTCGTCGCCTTTGGCGCTACGTGACGGCGGTTGCGGCGGTAGTTCGGCAAAACCGGTCTGCTGGAATTTGTCCACGATCCGGGACAGCCGCCGCAGGCGCTGGGTGAAGAGTTTGATGATGAGCGCGCCCGCCAGCAGTGCGAGCACCAACCCCCCGCCCATAAGCCCGACGCTCTCGCGCACGAAATAGTTATTTTTGATTTGCTGCGCGATATTGTCGCCGCTTAATCCCCGCAGTACTAGATAGAGATAGCCGTTTATTCGCCCTTCATGCAAGATCGGAGCGACCGAGAACACGCGCTGTATTGATTCTTCGCTCGGATCATCGCCCAGGATCGGGAGCTCGGCATTTTCGGTCAGGAAACGATGGATAGGATCGAGGCTGACACTATCGCGCTTGCGGATACCGGTTTTTCCCGAGTAAGCCAGCACTCGCCCATTATCGTCGAGCAGGTAGACGTCGATTCTCGGATTGATAATGCGCAGCCGGTCGAATGCCTTTTGGATGGCGCCGTAATTGATATGCGCATCCTCGGGCAGCACGTGTTCATTGACAAACTGAGCGGCCAGAGAGCGGTAAATCACCTGCATGGTCTTCTGGCGGCGCATGTTGTCAGAATAGTGAATTACCATGAGAAACATCACGACCATGGCGACGCCGAGACAGATCAACACCGCGATCAGCTTGCCGTACAGGGTATTGAACATGCGTTAGGCCGCTTCCATGTTGGCGACTTCGGCAAATTTGTAGCCGACCCCGCGCACCGTGAGGATGAATTTCGGTTTGGCGTGGTTTTTTTCGATCTTGGCGCGTAATCGATTGATGTGGCAGTTGACGTTGTGCTCGTAACCGTCATGGCCGTAGCCCCATACCATGTCGAGCAACTGCATGCGGCTGTAGACCTTGCCCGAATTGCGGGCGAAATGCAACAGAAGGTCGAACTCCTTGGCGGTAAGACTTACCGGCTTATTGCCCAGCACTACCTCGCGCTTGGCCGGATCGATCACCAGGTCGGCGGCGCGGATCGGGTTGGCGCTCGGGCCGGCGGTATTCGCCGTCAGCGCATCCATGCGCCGGAACAGCGCTTTCGCGCGCGCCACCAATTCCAGGATGCTGAATGGTTTGGTGAGGTAATCATCGGCGCCCAGCTCCAGACCGAGCACGCGGTCGAGTTCGGCGGCTTTGGCGGTAACGATGAGGATAGGAACGTAATTGGATTTAGCGCGCAGGCGGCGGCAAATCTCGAGGCCGTCGATGCCCGGCAGCATCAGGTCGAGAATAATCAGGTCATACGCTTTCGCTTCCGCCTTGCTCAGGCCGCTGATGCCGTCGTGAGCGAGGTGCACCTCGCATGAGAGGTCCTGGATGTGCAGCTTGATCAGTTTGGCGATGTCCTGCTGATCCTCGATAACCAGCACGCTGCGGTTCATATCAGATTATTGTCATTAAGCGAAGGTTTAAAAACGTACATGATACAGCCGCCGACCCGGGGATCGGCGGCTGAACCAAAACAGCATCGTGGTCCCGACGCGAAACCACCATCGGGTGTTCAGTCGTCGAGAGGGATGTTCGTCACCGTCGATGACGTCAGGTCTACTGGAGTGCTTTCCGTTACCATACCTGCGCAGCCAGTAAGCGCGCCCAGCAATACTACCGCTATCAGTAACTTGTCTAATATTGTTTTCATGTCACTTCTCCTGATGTATGCAACATATTGAATTTAGAATGGAATAGAGTTCCGAAAACGGGTATGCCACCCCTATTCTCGTACCCCGTTCGCAGTATCCGACACATAAATCGCAAGATTATCGCGAATACATCTCATTTTCGTCTCGCAGCAGCCCGGATCGAACGCGAACGGGGTGGAAACGTGATTGAATTCCCCACGATTTCCCCACGCTCGAAAAGACAAAGGGCTAGCGTTTCAAGCTAACCCTCTGTTTTGTTTCATAGGGCGTCGGGGGATCGAATCCCGGACCTACGGATTAAGAGAAAACCTTGAATCCGTCAGCATCAAGGAACGTCAGGACGAATGAAGCATTCTCCTTTTCCTTCCGAGCTTTGTTTATCAGCTCCCGGTATCCCATTACTGTGAATTGATAATGCATCGTTCCGGCACGCCACATGGTAGTACGCTGAAACCTGACTTGGAGCGCGTGAGCCTGCTTCTCTTGGAACTGCCTTGGCTTAGCGAGGACAGCATTCTCTTGTTCCTGGTGCTACTTATAAGCGGCATTAATGGTCCAAGCAAGAAGTAACAAAGCTACAATAGAAAAAGCGAGGGCGACCGCAATTTTTGCGGCCCCCAAGAAAAACGTCTTTATCTTGCGGATCTAAACGAAGCTTTCGCCGCGGCTCGCGCGTTCGGCCATTTCCTGCTGGAATTCTGGCGGGCCAAAGGCGCATACGGCCTGACGGTTCGTGTATACGCCGTTTTCGACGATCTGTTCGGAATGCAACAGCGCGCGGCCGTGGCTTTCGGCGAATTGCTGCAACCAGTTGAGCGCTCGGGGCGGTATTCTTTTCCCGACCGGAATGCCAACATCTACCGGCATGCCATTCCACACGGACTCGTTGAACAAAACGATCACTTTCGAATTGTTCGGCTTCATCCATTCCGGTAATGGGCTGCCGTCAGCACGCCAGCCGCAGATGAATTTGACGCACGGATCGAATGGACGGTGTTCGTAGTCATCACAGCCCGCTCCCGTGCTCTGCGGGCACGGATGTCCGGGGTAGGCGCGATAACCGTTGACCGCAATCTGCACCCAGCCGTCACAACAGGCGGTGCACGGTTGGCATTCGCGCGAAGAAGATTTGAAGAACAGTTCCACCTGCCAGCGGCTCTTCTAGAGCGCGCAGATGGTGGTGCCGGTGAATGTGACGGTCTGATCGCAGATGATGCCTGTGCTGCGGTCTACAGGAGCCGAATAGACGCGCCGAAGCCGGGTGTTCGACTTGGCGCGTGCGACGAAGAAGGCTTGTGCCTGGGCGAACAGCGTCTTGCCAGTGTTCATGGCCGTCTCCAGGTGCGTTACCCCTGGAAATCGCCCGGAACTCCATTTTGCCGTTCAAATCGACACCACCCTTCATCGATCGGAATCCCGCGTCATTCATGGCTTTCAGCGATTCGCCCTCTTGTTTAACCGGACAGTTAGTGGTATGCCACTTCTTTTCTCGTACCCCGGTCTCAGTATCCGACACATAAATCGCGGGATTATCGCGAACACATCTCATTTTTGTCTCGCGGCAGCCCGGGATGCCGACCGCGTTATAGCCGAATGCGAAAGCGGGGTTTTGGCGGATGTCGCGCATCGTGGCGCGCGACAGCACGGCGGCGCGCGCGATGCCGCGCAAATCGTCCTTGACGAGAGTCACACCGGCGCGAACGGGCGGGAACTTCTTTGTTGCCGTTACATCATGCTTGTTTTTGCCTGCTGCCGAATCTGGGGACAAACGCCGGCGTGACCGCCTCATAGCGGGCATAGGCGTCTCCGAACTCCGCGCGTGCATCCCGCTCCTCGCGCCGTGCAAGACGCACATACATGAAGATTAGGATCGGGAACATCACGAGCGTGACCAGGGTCGGCCACTGCAACAAAAACCCGAACATGATCAGAATGAACCCGATGTATTGCGGGTGGCGCACGTAGGCATAGGTCCCGGTGGTGGCGAGCTTGCGGTGGCGTTGCGCTTTATAAAGCACTTTCCAGGCTGACGTGAGCAGGATGAAGCCGCCGAAGATCAGAACGTTGCTCACGATGTGAAACGGGCCGAAATGCGGGTTGGCGCGCCAGCCGAGCGTTGCTTCGGGCAAATGGCCGGAGTCATGATGGCAAACACCCACAGCGCGTCGGCTGGCTCTTTTTCGCTCACCTGTATCCCCCTGTCCGCGATGTTCGTGATCATGGCTTTCGCCGTGTCCGCGCTTCCCGTGCATGAAGAAGTGCATCAACGGACATGCGAGGATGATCAAATGAGGCAGCACACCGGCGGCGATCGGTTCGGTCATTTGCTTGCCGCTTTCTTCGTCCAGGTCGCCGGAGCCGGGACCGCACAGAACCCCTGCGCCGGGACGCCCAGCGCGGCGTTGAATTTGCTCGACATATTCTGAAACGCGATCAACGCCGTGAGCTCGATGATGGCGTCGTCGCTGAAATGCTGTTTCAGGCGCGCGATCAATGCGGTATCGCTGTGCCGGTTGCTGTCGGTCATCGCCTCGGCGTAATGCAACGCCGCTTTTTCCGGCTCGTCGAACAAGGTGGAATCCGCAAACAGCGGCAGCGCCAGAAGTTTTTCCTCACTGACATTGCGTTTGAGGCAAGTGGCCGAATTCAGGTCGATGCAAAATGGGCACCAGTTGATCTGCGACACCCGCACCTGAACCAGCGAGCGCAGGGCCGGCGCAAGCGGTGAGGACCTGCGATCCAGCGCGGCATACATCGCGGCCATGGCGAGAAATACCCGTGGTGTGCGGCCCCACAGCCGAGTGGGCTCCAACTCGCGGCCATGGCGCCGGCGCTGCAGCCAGAACAGCACTCTCATGTACCATGGAAATCGCGTGGTGACGGACGTTTCGAGGTAGCTCATTGGTTGCTCCCGGAAGGGGGTGCCGATTGCGCGTTGCATGCGTGCCTCGCATGCAGCATATCAGCTTGTGCCGTATTTCAGTTCCACCATGCCGCGTGCATAGCGTTGCTTGAGAATATCGAGCGCTGTCCGCGCGACGGCGCCCGCCCCGGCGCGCCTCGCAAAAAGGTGGCGGAACCATAGGTTGGGCGCTGCGGGTTTCACTTGAGTTGCCAGCGAAACGTCCGTGGCGCCGCTTCGCCGGAACGCGTGATCTGCAACTCAATCGATTGCGGCTGCGGAAAGACGGGCTTGAACCGCAGCACGCCCTCGCGGTGATGTCCGCCCGGCGGGGCGCCATCCCAGGCGATCGGGGCATAATGCTTGCCCGCGCTGTCGAGCAGCAGCGAGGACTTCACCAGGTCGTCGCTCAGATCCCCGCTGTGCGTGTCGAGCACGACTTTGAAGTCCCAACTCTTGGCGCTCGTGGTGAGATTCTGCGGCGTGAGTGCCACGGTCACGCCGCCGGCACAGCTGCGCTGAACGCCCGGCTCGGCGGCGAAGCCGCCCGCCGCGAGCAGGGTGACGAGGATTCCGGAAATGAAGAACGTCAGGCATGAGCGCATTGGGCGTGCTCCTTGGTAGCGTTAAAAAGCCTGTTGCCGATGAAGGCGATGCC
Organism: Betaproteobacteria bacterium; assembly: GCA_016202615.1. GTDB lineage: Bacteria > Pseudomonadota > Gammaproteobacteria > Burkholderiales > SG8-41 > PALSA-1004. The sequence continues at coordinate 2,739 of JACQOI010000012.1, read as the reverse complement.
GGCGGCGTTGAACGCGAGGCCAATCCAGAAGAACTCGACCTGGTATTGGGCGGCGAAGGTGACCAGTGTGAGCACGCCGAAATAAGCGGCAAGCAGGATACCGAAAGCAAGCGAGCCGATTTGCAAGGGTCGTGCAGCGGATGCAATAGCGTTCATCGCGAATATCTCGCCAAGTGGTGGAATCGAGGTTTTCATAGCGGTCTTTCCTTTAAGGTTGGATGAATTCACATTGCCGTCATTGGCGACTGCCGGCAGCGAGGACTGGCCGTGAAGCGCAAGGCACAATTCAGCCAATGACTGCGAACGGCAGCCGGCGCTGAACGCACCGGTCGAAAGTGCCGGTGTGAGGCGGGATTAAATCAGCAAGCGCAGAGTGCGCAAGTAGAGGCGTAGCGGTGGCGGGGGATTCCCGCGTGGCGCAAGGTTTTCAGCATGACTTACTGTTATCAGTGTGGGGGCAACACGCGCGTCGATTGCGAACCATTCCGGAGAAGAAAACTCGCTTCTCAAGGCCGCCGCCACGTCAACGCTTTCCGGCAGGGCGCTGACGTTATAGCCGCATTTCAAGTCTAGGCTCTGGTCGGACCGATCAGGGCGTGTCCGGGCAAGGTCCTGCGCCGGCCGTGTGTCGGAAACCAATTGCGAAACGGTATCGGAGCGGCCGTCAAGAGCAGCCCCAATCGCGTCGCAGCATGTGAACAAAAAAGTGTTCAGCCAAAACGTTCCGCAGGCCAATAGCAAAACCGTACGCCTGAGCCCGCGCGTACCCTGTTGCGGCGTGGTCGTCGATCCTGCCGTAATGCTTTGTGGCGCTGAGAACATAGTGAAAAGAGTATACCTCCGCCGTTGCGGGCTCTTGACTTCAGTCAATGAAGAAATTATTTGCCGTAGTTCTGGTAAACGGCGTATTTGCCGTCGTTGCCGATGAGCAGCACCGCGTAAGGGTCGCTGCGGGGGCCTTCCATGCCGGGTGAGCCGCGCGGCATGCCGGGCACGGCCAGGCCTCGCGCCTTAGGCTGCTCCGCCAGCAGACGCTTGATCTCGCGCGCGGGGACATGCCCCTCGATCACATAGCCTTGGACGAGCGCGATGTGACATGACCTCAACTGAGATGGCACGCCGTACTTCGCACTGATCGCGTCGAGCTGAGATTCTGACACGTCCTTTTTTTGGACCTTAAAACCATTTGTTTGCAGGTAACCTACCCACTTGGAGCAGCACCCTCACGTGGGGCTCTCATACACGGTAACGTCGGGATCGCCCGGAACCTTCTGAGACAGGGCCGGCGCGGCCAATATTAAGAACAATACCGCAGCACCGGCGGGCCATGATTTCCAGAAGTGTTTGAGGGCCATGGTTGGTTACTCCGTAATTGAGGGGTTTTTCATTGGCGAACGAGAAAAGCTCTGCGGGCGAAGCGGCCCCTCGCCTCCAATTACATAGAAGCCTTTGACCCCGGTGATTCGAGGTTTGCGGTTGTCTCGTGCGCCGCGCCAGTTGAGGGCGTCTTACAGCGGTGTGCCAATCCCAGCCGCACGCAATCGGCCCTCGTCCGGCCCTCTGCCTGCGCAGCAGTCGGCGAGCTTGCCATTGACGACCACAGCCGGGACGCCGCGGATACCGTAATGCCTTGCTCTTTGTGCGATCTCCGGCTTATGCATATCGAGAATCTCAACTTCACACGACGGGCAGGCAATTTTGTTAATAAGCGCTACGGTGTCGTCGCATACGGCGCAACCGGCACTAAACACCTCGATTTTACGGGTAGCAGTCATAGTGTTTCTCCTTAATGCGCCTTGGCATGCTGCTCGCTCTCCCCCGCGGCGCATGCGGGGCAGGGAGCTATCACAGTTGATTTCCCGCGGTTGCCAAAAAAGATCGCCACGACAAGCAAAACGACGCCGCCGGTTGTTAACCAATCCGACTCTAAGCCGAACTTGCCAATCAGCACGACGCTCGCCGCGGCGATCCCGAGAAGTAACGGAATAATGTTGCCAGTCCGTCGAGTTTGAAGGCCCAGCACCGCCAGCGCCACCACGAGAAAAGCAGCCGTGAGGGGCGGCAGATACGGCGTGTAGTTGACGAATTCCAATCCGAGTGCGCTGAGAATGGCCGCATAGGCCGGGAAACAAAGTGGACAGGTTAACTTGGGCAGAAAGGCGGTGCCGACCGCAGGCAGCGATGCCATCGCAGCCTGCCATCGTCCGGCGGCCGGCTTTTTTTCGCGCGAGGCTGTCAGCAACGCCAGACATATCGTCTCCAAGGGGGGAACGCGGCTCAAATTGCCGTGTTCGTCACTGTAGACTCGACAAGCCCGGATTCCAGCGTCGGGAGCGATACCCGCGATATCGTTGCCATCAACAAGGATCGTTGGTGAGCCGTAGGCACGCGCATGGCCGGGCGTGTCCGGGGAGCTGCGCTCCCACTCGCGCCAGCGGGCCGAAACGTCCGTTTGGGTGAATGCCTTGATCAACAGCGAACGCATGTCCGCCACGTTCGGGCAGTCGGCGTCATAGATCAGTTCTACGTTCATTTATGGGCCCGTTCGCTTTCCAGCGCCTCAAGAATCGGACATTCACTGGTTGGCCCTTGCCCTTTGCAGGCGGTAGCGAGCTTATCTAATGCGTCCTTGATACGCTGCAACTCTTCGATCTTGTCATTCACGGTCGTGATCTTTTGGCGGGCGCGCTTACGAATATCCCCGCAAGTCGTGCCCGGTTGCATCCGTAAGGACAGCAG
>JACQOI010000150.1 GCA_016202615.1 Betaproteobacteria bacterium | reverse complement strand
CCCGCCGGCGCACCGGCCAAGAAGTGACTTCCGCGCCAGCAGCCTGTCGGCCTTGGGGTTCCGACAGGCTGATAAAAGCAAAACCGCAGATTAAATCCGGGCTGGATATCGCAGAATTAATGCGAGGTTTGCTTTTCCGAGGCGACCGTAGCGAACGAACGCGCTTCCATTCGGGTATTGTGTTGCCTTTTTGTTCAAGGCGGTTTTGCCAAATGAGTTTGTCGGACTCAAGTCCGACAAACTCCTGGCGGCATGAAGAGGCCCGGACAATCCCGGGCTTTTTTTTGATCCTAGGAGTTTGTCGGGCTTAGCCCCGACAAACTCCCAATTCCATTTCGCAATCAAAAATGAAATATCGGGTGCGCCGTGCGCACCGGCAGTCATGGTGCGTGGAACGCACCCAAATATATTTTCCTTTGCGTTCCTCTGCGTCCTTCGCGTTCTTGCGTTTAATCGCCGCCAGATTGAGTTAGATCAAATTTGCCCACGGAAAGCATTGTCGGAATGCCTGGCTGCCGCTACGCTCGTGGGTGCATGCAACCGGAAAATCGCCGTCCTGCTGGCAGCAGTTGACCGGTTGCGCCCGGAGCGAGAAACAGCGCATGCCGCCCGCAGAACCAGCGTTGTCAGCGCTATCGAACCCGCTGTTGCGTTATTTCCTCGCGACGCGGCCGCGATTCCTGATCGTCACGTTTTTTGCCGCGCTGATCGGTATTGCCAGCGCGGAATACAGCGGGCTCGCTCTGGCGCCGCTGCCGGCCGCGATTACGGTGGTTTTCGCGCTGGTGGCGCACGCCGGCATCAATGTGCTGAACGATTACTACGATGAGCTGAACGGCACCGACCGCATCAACACCGAGCGGGTTTTCCCATTCACCGGCGGCAGCCGCTTCATTCAGAACGGTATTTTGACGCTGCGCGAGACCGCGGTCTTCGGCGCCGTGCTGATGCTGGCAGTGGTTCTCGCGGGCCTGTGGCTCATGCATATCTCAGGCCTCGGGCTGCTTCTAATCGGCGCGCTCGGGATGTTCATCGGCTGGGCGTATTCAGCGCCGCCGCTCAAGCTGAACAGCCGTGGCGTCGGCGAGGTATGCGTCTGGGCCGGCTTCACGCTGGTCGCGATCGGCGCGGATTACGTGCAGCGCGGCAACTTCTCGATGCCGGTATTGTATGCGGCCGCCGCCTACGCACTGCTGGTAACCAATATCCTTTTCATCAACCAGTTTCCCGATTGCCGGGCCGACAAGGCTGCGGGCAAACATCACTGGGTAGTACGCCTGGGGCCGGAACGCGCGCGCTGGGTTTATTCCGTCATCGCTGCCACCGCCTACGGCTGGTTAGGCGTTGCCGTGATGTCCGGTCACCTGCCGATATTTGCGCTGATAGCGCTGGCGCCAGCAGCACTGTCGTTCAAAGCGGGCACGAATTTGATGAGGTATGCGACCCGACCGCAACAGCTCGAGCCGGCGATCAAAATGACGATTGCCGCGGCGTCAGCGCACGGCCTGTTGCTGGCGGCCGCGCTGTTCACCGCTTCCAACGTCGCGGCATAACTTCCCGTTGCTCTAGAAGTTTGTCGGACTTGGGCTCCGACGAACTCCTTTAGCAGCTTGTTCGAAATGCGAAGTCCAACAGGCTGCTACCGGACCGGGTCGTTAAAGGTTAAACTGCCAACGTAATTCTGAGTTCCGCATCAGACATGTCCCGGTCGAGAAGAGGTGACTGTAATGAGTGACAAAGCGTGCGGCGAGGGAAATTTATCGTTTATCAAGACACACCGGCTGCTGCTGATCGCCGTTGTTCTTGCTACGGTGGCGCCTGGCGTAGCGCAAGCTGCGCAGGCGCCGGGCAGCGAGCGCAGCGGCAAGGAAGTGGTGGATGCGGTGTGTATCCGTTGTCACGGCCCGGGCACGAGCGGTGCGCCGAAAATCGGCGACAAAGTCGCTTGGGGCAAGCTTGCGTCGGAGGGCCTCAGCAGCCTCACCGAGATCGCGCTTAAAGGCATACGCCAGATGCCGCCGCACGGCGCTGATTTCACGCTCACCGATACCGAGATCGAGCGCGCGATCACCTACCTGGTCAACCAGTCCGGCGGCAAATGGGTCGAGCCGATCAGCAGGATCAAGCCGCCGGTACAGCGGACCGGCGAGCAGATTGTGCAGGCGCGGTGTTCCAAATGCCACGAGAAAGGTCTGAACGGCGCGCCGAAGATCGGTGATCGCGATGCCTGGATACCGCGTTTGAAGGACGGTCTCGATCGGGTCGTTCGCTCGGCGATCAACGGCCACGGCGGCATGCCGGCGCGCGGAGGCATGGCCAACGTGACCGACGCCGAATTGCGAGATGCGATCACTTATATGTTCAACAAAGGCCACGTTCCCGAGAAGACCAGGTAGTGCGTGGCGCGTGCGCGCGTTGGCAGGGGCAGGCGCGTGACGCGCGGCTTCGATGCTGACGTCATCGTCGTCGGCGGAGGGATGCCTCGCCAGCGCGTGGTGTCTTCAGCAACGGGGGGTGCGTGTGTTGCTGCTCGAAAGCGCGCAGCGCCCGGGCGGCACCGTCGGCAGCACGCGCTGGCGCAGCTCGGCGAGCGCGAGATCACGAACATGACTGAAGCATAGCGTGCGGAGCTGCTCGGCATTGCGGTGCGCGCGGAGTTCGTGAAAATCACTGGCTGGGCGCGCGCGATTCCGCAATACACGCTGGGTCATTCCGTGCGCATCGCGCAACTCGACGAGGCGGAACGGAAGTTTCCGGGGTTGTTTTTCCGCGTCAATTACCGGGGTGGCGTTTCGATCGGCGACTGCATTAGATCTGCTGACCGCACAGCAGGCACCGCAGCAGATTTCGTACGGGGGCAGTGATTGTTCTTGCTCTGTCCGGTGGAAATTACAGGGTTGATCCAGATCAAGCCCCGGGTCGCGCGGGCGGTTTACACTTCCGTGTTAGGAGTGAGTAGTGTACCGAGATTTTGAGACGTTCCTCAGCTTTATCAAATACCTAGCGCCGCGTTCCCGCGCCGGGTGCCCTTCAAGCCATTGTCAAAAGAAAAGGAAGGCAGACTTCATGCACGGTTCTAAACCTGCAAAGCATCTGGTAGCAGCCGTTGTTTGCTGGTTGGCGTTGGCCGGAAGCGGACTGATGCCGGCGTTGGCGGCGGGCGCCGGTAATGACAAGGCTGCCGAACAACCGGCTGCGGACAGGCCTACCAACGACGTATGCCTTGGCTGCCACGGCAACGAAGGGTTCGCAATGCCGGGAACCAACGGCCAGATGCGCTCTTTGCACGTGAGGAAGGACAAATTCGGGAGCAGCGTGCACGGCAAGCGCCTGTGTGTCGAATGCCACAAGGACATTACGGAAATTCCGCATCAGAAAGGCGTGCAACACAAAGTAAGCTGCGTGACCTGCCACCAGGCGTTATGGGAAACCGCGAAGAACGAGGGCAAGACCAAGGAGCATGAAAGGCTCGGGGTGGTCGTTGAGCAGATCGACCGGTATATGAAGTCGATCCATGCGCGCCCAAGTGCGGAAGACCAGTCGCGTACCAATGCGACTTGCTACAACTGCCACGACGCTCATTACATTTACACACAGGGCAGTCCGGAGCGGGCTGAATGGCGCTTGGACGTGCCCAACAAGTGCGGAAAGTGTCACGACGCCGAGAGAAAGGACTACGCGACATCGGTGCACGGCAAAGCGGTGCTCGCCGACAAGAATCCGTACGCAGCGATCTGCTCGGACTGCCACACTACGCACAGCGTGGAGGACCCGGTACTCGACGGAACCCGGGTTGTCATCACCAAGAACTGCGGAAACTGTCATCAGGAGAGTTTTAGAACCTATACGAAAACCTATCACGGCCAGATCCAGATTCTGGGCTATGGCTATACGGCCAAGTGTTTCGACTGCCACGGCAACCACGGCATCCAGCGCGTCAAGGATGCCAGGTCGACGGTGCATCCGGATAACCGCCTGAGCACCTGCCAAAAATGCCATAAGGACGCGACTAAAGGGTTTGTTACGTTCCAACCGCACGGTAATGCCCAGGACTACGATCGTTATCCCTATATGTGGATCGCGGCCACTTTCATGATCGCACTGCTCACAGCCGTGTTTGCCTTCTTCTGGACGTCTATGGCGCTGTGGTTTTACCGGGAACACAAAGATCGCCGGGAAGGCAAGAGCAGGCCGTATGTCGTGGCGGATGTATTACCGCAATGGGAAGGCAAATATTACGAGCGTTTTGGACTCATTTGGCGGATTGCCCACCTTGCCGTAGTACTGAGCGTAATGATGTTGGTCCTGACCGGCATGGCGGTGTTGTACGGCAGCAGTCCGTGGGCGCCGATCGTCATGAAGGAGCTCGGCAGCCCGAAAGTAGCGGCTGTCGTACACAGAACCAGTGCGGTTATCTTTCTCGTTGTGTTTTTGGGGCACTTAATCTATCTCGCATCGCGCATAGGCCGGAACTGGAAAACCTTCGACTGGTTCGGGCCTACCTCGCTGGTGCCAGGCTGGCAGGACATCAAGGATATGCTTGCAATGTTCAGGTGGTTCTTCGGCATGGGACCGCGGCCGCTTTTCGAACGGTGGACGTACTGGGAGAAATTCGACTATTGGGCGGTTTTCTGGGGGGTCGCGATCATCGGCGGAAGCGGTCTCACATTGTGGTTTCCGAGCGTGTTCGCCGCGTTTTTGCCCGGGTGGGTGTTTAACGTGGCGACTATCGTTCACGGGGAGGAAGCGATCCTGGCCGCAGTGTTCCTGTTCACGGTGCACTTCTTCAATAACCACTTCAGGCCGGATAAGTTTCCGCTGGATATCGTGATGTTCACCGGGGCAGTGTCCCTGGACGAGTTCAAGCGGGAGCACACTCTCGAATACAACCGGTTGGTTGAAACAGGACAACTCGCGAAGTATTTGGTGGACGCTCCGTCACAGCCCATGACTCTGGGTTCCAGGATATTGGGTTTCACTCTGATCGGTGTCGGTCTGATACTGCTGATTCTGGTGGTGGTCGGGTTCACGGGCGGTATGGTGGCGGGTAGGTGATCGCGGTCTGAAACGCAAAGCGAGGTGACGGCGTGAATGCTTCCTGACACCCTTAAGTTCAAGGTAGGGTTCTACGTGGCGATCGCGCTGACGACGGCGATGCTGCTGTTCACCGTGCTCGTCATCAAGCTCCAGCGCGACCAGCTCCTGCAGGAAGCGGCGGACCACGTGGCGCAGATCTCCGAAGTGGTTACCAGGAGCACCCGTTATGCGATGCTCAAGAACCAGCCGGACTACGTACTGAAAATAATCCAGGACGTGGGAAACCAGCAGAACATTGCCAAGGTGAGGATCATGAGCAAGGAGGGGAGAATCATCCACTCGACCTTCCTGCCGGAGATCGGACAGACGGTCGATCGCAAAGCCGACGCGTGCATATTGTGCCATCAGGGCGAGCAGCCGCTCGAGCAGCTGCCGCGGAGCGAAAGGTCGCGGATTTACGCGGGGCCGGACGGAGGGCGGCTCCTGGGAAGCATGGAGGTGATCCGCAACGAGCCGTCGTGTTACACCGCGGCCTGCCACGCGCATACCAAGGCGCAAACGGTGCTCGGCGTTCTCGATATCGTGTACTCGCTCGAGGGCATCGACCGGACGGTGAAAATCAACACCATCACAATCGCGGCGGCTTCTGTCGCGTTCGCGTTATTGGGGTCGCTCCTGGTGGCGATTTTCGTCCGCCGGCTCGTATACGCGCCACTGAAGGACCTGGAGTCGGGGGCCAAGAGATTGTCTTCGGGTAATCTCGAACACCCGATCCCGGTGCGCAGCAGGGACGAGTTCGGGCAGCTGGCGGCCTCGTTCAACGCGATGACCGGGGCGCTCCGGAATTCTCGCGAGGAACTGCGCGAATGGGGGCGGACCCTGGAGGACAAAGTCGCGAAGCGAACGCAGGACCTCAGGATCGCGGAAGCCGAGGCTACGCGCTCGGAAAAACTCGCTTCGGTCGGCCTGCTCGCGGCCGGGATCGCGCATGAGCTCAACAACCCGCTGACGGGTGTTCTCACCTTCACGTCCCTGCTGCGCAAGAAAATGCCGGATGGAAGTCCCGACGCCGAAGATCTCGACCTGGTAATCAAGGAAACCAAGCGCTGCGCGGCGATCATCCGGCGGCTGCTTGATTTCGCGCGGGAGAAAAAACCGGAGAAAAAGTTCACCGACTTGAACCGGATCATTGAGGACACGGTGCGCATCGTCGAGCGGCCGGCGTCCTTCCGCGACATCGACATTACGATGGAGCTCGATCGCGGGATTCCGCCGGTCTGGCTCGACGCGGACCTGATCAAGCAGGTCGTCATGAACATGGTCGTCAACGCCCAGCACGCGATCGAAACAGCCGGCAGCATCACCGTTCGCACGCGCCGGTGCCCTGAATCCAGAAGCCCCGAGCCCGGCGCGCGACCAGTGCCCATGGTGGAAATCGCGGTTATCGACACCGGGTGCGGGATTCCGGCAGCGAGCCTCAAGCGGATTTTCGATCCGTTTTTTACCTCGAAGGAGGTCGGAAAAGGCACGGGGCTCGGACTTGCCGTCAGCCATGGCATCGTCCGCAGTCATGGCGGAATGATCGAAGTCGAAAGCAGCGTCGGAGAGGGCTCCACGTTCCGCGTTTATCTCCCGATCGAACCTCCGCCGGGAGAGGCGGACGGTCACGACAGCAGGAACGGTCAATGAGCGCCAGGATACTGGTCGTCGACGACGAGGAAATCGTCATCAGGAGTTGTCTCCGTATCCTGGGGGATTGCGGTTACGTGGTCGAAGCCGTGCAGAGCGGAGGGGATGCGCTGCGCAAGGTCGAGGAGAACCATTACGATCTGCTGATCCTGGACATCATGATGCCGAAGATCGATGGCATGGAGGTGCTGCAGAAAGTAAAGGAAACGCATCCGGACATCGACGTCATCATGGTCACGGGACTGGCCGAGATCGAAACCGCGGTGCGCGCGATGAAACTAGGAGCCTTCGACTACCTGCCCAAACCGTTCGATCCCGACGAGCTCAAGCTGGTGGTGCAACGGGCGTTGGAGCGGCGCCAATTGTTGCAGGAGAACCTGAGTCTCAAGCGCGCGGTCAGCTCCAAGTACCGGTTCGAGAACATCATCGGGGCGAGCCCGCCGATGCAGAATGTCTACCGCCTGATCGCCCAGTGCGCGCCGACCAACAGCACGGTCATGATCACGGGGGAGAGCGGGACCGGCAAGGAACTCATCGCGCGCGCCATTCATTACAACAGCCTGCGCAAGGACAAGCCCTTCGTCCCGGTCGATTGCAATTCGTTGAGCGAAACCCTGCTTGAAAGCGAATTGTTCGGGCACGTGAAGGGCTCGTTCACCGGCGCGGTGGCCACCAAGAAAGGAATGTTCGAGGTCGCCAACGGCGGGACGCTTTTTCTCGACGAAATCGGCAACCTGTCGCTGTCCACCCAGGCGAAGCTGCTGCGCGTGATCCAGGAACGGGAGTTCAGGGCGGTCGGCGACACCCGGACTCAGACCACCAATATCAGGCTGGTCACCGCCACGAACAAGGACTTGAAGGCGATGGTGGCGAGCGGCGCCTTTCGCGACGATCTCTTCTACCGCATCAACATCTTCCCGATCCAGATGCCGTCGCTGCGGGAACGCCGTGAGGATATTCCCGCGCTGGCGTTCCATTTCCTCAACGTGCTCAAGGAAGAACTCGGGAAAGACGTAAGCGAGATTTCGGAGGATGCGATGACCGCGCTCACCAACTACGAGTGGCCCGGTAACGTCCGCGAGCTCGAAAATACGATCCACCGCGCGATCATTCTCGCCACCGACAAAGCAGTACGCCGCGCGCACCTGGCCAATATCGTCGATGCCATGGCGCCGCATGATTTCGACGTGCCGCGGACCGCCGACGAACTGAAACGCGTCAAGAAAGCCGCGCGCGAGAAGTCGGTCGAGGACATCGAGAAATTGTTCGTTCTCGAGGCGCTCAAGCGCAACGCCTGGAACGTGACGAAAAGCGCCGAGGAAACCGGCATGCAACGCGCCAATTTCCAGGCGCTGATGAAAAAGTACGACATCCGCGTTCGGGGAACCGCGCGCGACCCCGATCAATCCGAATCGTCGTGATGACGTCAGCGACATCCCGCAAATCGATTCACCCCCACCTTATTCCATTTCCAAATCAAAAAAGCATGTGTGGAGTAGGGTGCGCTTGCGCACCGATTGCCGGATGGTGCGCAAGCGCACCCTACACCGAAAATAATGTAACTCTTGAAGTGGAACTGGAATTAATCCTCCCCCATCAAGGGGGAGGACAAGTCTTTTTGTCGGCTTCCAGCCGACGAACAAGCGAACCCCTCGCCTTGCAGGCGAGGGTAGTTTAGTGGGACGTGCCCCGAGCGGCTTGGTCTTCGACTTCCTCGTAGCCGGTGAGCATGGCCTTGAAGTGCGCCGTGCGCGTGTGGCCGAGGCTCGCCAGGTAGGGGTGGATGAAAATGAATCCCACGAAGAAGATGAAAATCAGCACGTGGGCCGTGTCCACCGCCCGCACTCCCCCGAGCACGTCGATCATTCCTGAGAAGCGCTGGACGTCCCACAGCAGGATACCGGTGTAGAACTCGAGCGGGACGAGCAGCAGCATGATGACCTGGTAAGTCATGCTTTGCATCGCGTTGAACTTGCGATAGACGCTGACGTGGTGCGGATTGGGGTCACCCCTGAATATCCCATAGCCGTAATACTTGAGCTGGCGGAAACTGTCGCGGAAATGCTTGATGGGGCTCAATTCCGGATGGTAAACCTTGATCTTGTCCGAGAACAGGTAGAACAGGAACCAGATGAAGAAATTGGCGATCAGGATAAAGCCGATCCAGTTGTGAAGGATGACCGCCGTCTTGAATGACATCAGATCGATAAGGCCGACATAGCGGATCTGGATGCCGGTGACGATCATCGCCACGAACCCGAGCGCATTGAGCCAGTGCCAGATCCTGACCGGAAGCGGGTGAACGTAGATCCTCTGCATCGCAAGGTTCCTTCTACTTTGGCGTATCGCTGCCGGCAGGACGGTCTGCGGGCGGTGACTCACTGGCGGTCAGGAGGCTGCGAGACGCCTGGTCCCGGATCTTTTGCGCGTAGCGGCGAAACAGCCATGCCAGCGTCTGGTGTCCGACCGGCACGGCGATACCGCTCGCCAGCACGAGAACGAGCAGTACATCCAGCAGCTTGATCCGGGTGCCGCCGATCGCATAGAAGCCGCCGACTGAATCCACTGAAACCACCGAATTGAGGACTTCCCTTTGCGCGCCGTAGCGCAACGGCCTGCCGTCGGGGCCGACGATGGAGACGGTGACGCTCTGG
>JACQOI010000141.1 GCA_016202615.1 Betaproteobacteria bacterium | reverse complement strand
GTCCTGGATGTTGGCCTCGGTCAGCCGCGCCTCGCCGCGCAGCGTCTTGATGACCTGCGACAGGCGTCCTGTCAGACTTTCAAACATACGGAGTCCCCGGAGCCCTTGACATAATGAAACGCGCGATGCGCTGGTGTAAACTTGCAGCTGACGATCATGCCGGACTTCGTATTCTATCTCATCACCTCGCTGATGTACGCGGCGCTTGCCGTGTACTTCTGGCGCACGCGCTGGGCGGTTGCGGGACAGGCGCCCGCGGCCGGTGCCGGCCCGAAAACGCTCGAGCACCTCGTGGTGCTGGTGCCGCTCATGTTGCACGCAACGTTGCTCTACGACTCGGTATTTGCCCGCGACGGCGTCCATCTCGGCGTCGGCAATGCGGTGTCGATCATCGTGTGGCTGACGGTCGTGATCTACTGGCTCGGCAACCTGTTCTACAACACCGAGAGTTTGCAGACGATGGTCATGCCGGTCGCTGCCGTGTGCGTGTTCCTGCCGCTGCTGTTGCCCGCGGCGCACGCGCTGCCCAACACCGAACTCGCCGCGTTCAGGATACACCTGCTGATCTCGATGCTCGCCTACAGCCTGTTCACCATCGCCTCGCTGCACGTGCTGCTGATGGCGCTGCTCGAGCGCCGGCTGCACGGCGGCGAATTGCCGGCCGCGCTGCAGAAGCTGCCGCCGCTGCTGACCATGGAGACGCTGCTGTTCCGCATCATTACCGCCGGCTTCGTGCTGCTGACGCTGACGCTCGCGACGGGGATTCTTTACTCCGAAGAGCTGTTCGGGAAAGCGCTGCCGTTCAACCACAAGACCGTGTTTGGCATCCTGTCGTGGATCATCTTTGCCGCGCTGCTCGGCGGCAGGCTGTTCTACGGCTGGCGCGGACGCGTCGCGGTGCGCTGGACGCTGACCGGCTTCCTGATGCTGGTGCTTGCATATATCGGCAGCAAGTTCGTGCTCGAAGTGATTCTCGGCAGAGCGTAAAACGCAATGCATGAGGTTCGCTCTTTTCGCCTCTCGCCTCTCGCCTCACGCCTCTCCCTGCATTGATGGACGACATCCCCTTATCCACGCAGTTCATCGCGCTCGGTGTACTGCTTTTAGTTTCCGCTTTTTTCTCGATTGCCGAAACCAGCATGATGGCTTTGAACCGCTATCGGCTGAAGGCGCTGGTACGGCTTGGCAACCGCGGCGCCAAGCTGACGGCGGGACTGCTCGCGCAGACCGACCGCCTGCTCGGCGTCATTCTGCTCGGCAACAATCTGGTCAACGCCGCGGCGGCGGTGCTGGTCAGCATCATCACGGTGCGACTGTTCGGCGAGAACGAAATCGCGCTCGCGCTTGGCACGCTGGTGGTCACTTTCCTGATCCTGGTGTTCTCGGAAATCACGCCCAAGATAATCGGCGCCGGCCATGCCGAACAAATCGCGCTGCCGGCTGCGTTCGTGCTGAAGCCGTTGCTGAAAGCGTTGTATCCGGTGGTGTGGTTCGTCAATCTATTCGTGCAGACACTGCTGTGGCTGCTCAGGCTCAAGCCCGCTGACGCAACGGAAAGCAAACTCACCCCCGAGGAGCTGCGCACGCTGGTGCTCGAAGCCGGCAACTACATCCCGAAAAAACACCAGAGCATCCTGCTCAACCTGTTCGATCTCGAGAGCATCACGGTCGATGACGTAATGACCCCGCGCAGCCAGATCGAAGCGGTCGACATCGATGCCCCGCCCGAAGTGCTGCGCCAGCAGATCGCGACCGCCTACCACCGGCGGCTGCCGGTGTACCAGGGCCAGCCCGAGAACATCATAGGCATCATCCTCGTGCGCCGGCTGCTCACCGTCAGCCAAAACGATGAGATTCGCGCCGCGCACTTGCGCGAAATCATGCGCGAGCCGTATTTCATTCCGTCGGGCACGCCGTTGTTCACGCAACTGCAGCAGTTCCAGGAGCACCAGGACCGCCTGTGCTTCGTGGTCGATGAATACGGCGAATTGATGGGGCTGCTCACGCTCGAGGACATCGTCGAGGAATTGATCGGCGAATTTGCCACGCACTCGCCGCTTCAGCCCGCGCGCTTCCACCGCCAGGCTGACGGCACTTACCTGGTCGAGGGCGGCAGCCTGCTGCGCGAGTTGAATCGCAAGCTCGGTTACCGTTTCCCGCTCGACGGGCCGAAAACGCTCAACGGCCTGATTATCGAACACCTGCAGGACATTCCGGAACCCGGCGTGAGTCTCAAGATCGGCGGTCAGACGATGGAAATCGTGCAAACGCAGGACCGCGTGGTCAAGGCGGTACGCCTGGCGGCCCCGGCCGACCTTGACACCGTCCCGATCAGCGGCCGTTAGCTCCAGCTACTCTGCTTTACAAAGCCGCCGCACAGGGGCATCATTAGTATAGGTTTGCAATCTAACCGATTGGTTAGATTGGATTTATGGGAGATGTGTGATGGCTACCGCAACCGCCGCTGCCGCTAAAAAGGACGTCAAGGAATTTACTTTTTCCTGGATCGGCACCGACAAGGCCGGCAAGACCATGCGCGGCGAGATGCGCGCGGGCGGCGAGGCCTTCGTCAACGCGACGCTGCGCCGGCAGGGCATCAAGGTCATCAAGGTCAAGAAAGTCAAAATGGGTGGTGGCAGCGCCATCACCGACAAGGACATCACTCTCTTCACCCGTCAGCTTGCAACCATGATGAAGGCCGGCGTGCCACTGCTGCAGGCGTTCGACATCGTCGGTAAGGGCCATAGCAACGCCCGGGTGCAGCAGCTGCTTATGAGCATCAAGACGGATATCGAAACCGGCTCGAACCTCAAGAGCGCATTCGAAAAGCACCCGCTTTATTTCGACGCGTTGTTCTGCAACCTGGTCGGCGCCGGCGAGCAGGCCGGTATTCTGGACAGCCTGCTCGACCGCCTCGCGACCTACAAGGAAAAAATCCTCGCGATCAAGAGCAAAATCAAGTCGGCGCTGTTCTACCCGGTCGCGATTATCGCGGTCGCGTTCATCATCACCGCGGTGATCATGATTTTCGTGATCCCGGCGTTCAAGCAGGTGTTCGCGAGCTTCGGCGCCGACCTGCCGGGCCCGACGCTGGTGGTGATGGCGATCTCGGACTTCTTCGTCAAGTTCTGGTACCTGATCTTCGGCATCGTCATCGGCGGAATATGGGGATTCATGTACACCTGGAAGCGCTCGAAGGCGGTGCAGATCGTCATGGACCGCGTCATGCTGCGCGCGCCGATTTTCGGCGAACTGATACGCAAGGCGACGATCGCGCGCTGGACGCGCACGCTGTCGACCATGTTCGCCGCCGGCGTGCCGCTGGTCGAAGCGCTCGATTCGGTGGCGGGCGCCGCGGGTAACTACGAGTACTGGGTCGCGACCAAGAAAATCCAGGCCGAGGTTTCGACCGGATCGAGCCTGGTGGTATCGATGCAGAACGCCGAGGTGTTCCCGAACATGGTGCTGCAGATGGTCGCGATCGGCGAGGAAGCCGGCTCGCTCGACGGCATGCTGTCCAAAGTCGCCGACTTCTTCGAGGCCGAGGTCGACGACGCGGTCGAAGCGCTGTCGAGCCTGATGGAGCCGATAATCATGGTGGTGCTCGGCACGCTGATCGGCGGCATGGTGGTGGCGATGTATCTGCCGATCTTCAAGATGGGCCAGGCGGTCTGATAGAACCCGTGAGGGGTGAGAGGTGAGGGGTGAGGAGTGAGGCGTAACCCCCGCCCCGGCTTCGTCGCCTCTCGCCTCACGCCTCGCGCCTCCCGCCTCCTCTGCTGATGTCACTCTTCCAAGTTTTCCAGTCCCATCCCGCGCTGTTCGTGACCGCTGTCGTCGCGCTGTCGCTGGCGGTCGGCAGCTTTCTCAACGTCGTTATCCACCGCGTGCCGAAGATGCTCGAGCGCCAGTGGCGCGCCGAGCTTGCCGAGCACGCCGGCCAGGAGCCCGCGCGCGAGCCGCGCTACAACTTGGTGGTGCCGCGTTCGCAATGCCCCGCGTGCGGCCACCGCATCGGCGCGCTCGAAAACATCCCGCTCGTGAGCTACCTCGTGCTCGGCGGAAAATGCTCGGCATGCAAGGCGAAAATCCCGCCGCGCTACGCGATCGTCGAGGCGCTCACCGGCGTGCTGTCCGGCTACGTCGCCTGGCGTTACGGTTTCACCTGGACCACGGCGGCGGCACTGGTGTTCGCGTGGGCGATGATCGCGCTCGCGTTCATCGACCTCGACACGTTCTATCTGCCCGATGACATCACGTTGCCGCTCATCTGGGCCGGCCTGCTGGTCAACATGGGCGGAGTATTCGCCGACCTGCCCGCGGCGGTGGTCGGTGCGGTCGCCGGCTATTTCGTGCTGTGGATCGTGTTCTGGACCTACAAATTCGCGACCGGCAAGGAAGGCATGGGCTACGGCGACTTCAAGCTGCTCGCTGCGATCGGCGCCTGGCTGGGCTGGAAGATGCTGCCGGTCGTGATTTTGCTGTCCTCATTCGTCGGCGCGGCAGTCGGCATTTCGCTGATCGTGTTCGCGCGCCACGGGCGCAACGTTCCTATCCCGTTCGGACCGTACCTGGTGCTGGGCGGCCTGAGCGCGATGTTCTGGGGCGATGCGCTGATCAAATACTATCTGCAAGCGCTGTAGTCCGATGCCGCTCGTCATCGCTCTCACCGGCGGCATCGGCAGCGGCAAGAGCAGCGTTGCCGCGATTCTCGGTGAGCTCGGCGCCGCCGTCATCGACACCGATGAAATCGCCCACCGGCTGACCGCGGCGGGCGAGCCCGGTGCTCGCGCGATCGGCGAGCGGTTCGGTCCCGACTATCTGCGCGCAGACGGCGCGCTCGACCGCGATCGCATGCGCGAGCTGGTTTTCTCGGATCCCGCGGCGAAGCAAAAACTCGAAGCGATATTGCATCCGATGATCCGCGCCGCGGTCAATGCCGCAGTGAAAGATGCGCATGCGCCGTACGTCGTGATCGTCGTGCCGCTGTTGATCGAAACCGGCGCCTATCGCGATCTCGCGCAACGTACCCTGGTGGTCGACTGCAGCGAGGCGCAGCAGATTACGCGCGTCATGCGGCGCAGCGGACTCACCACCGACGCGGTGCGCGCCATCATGGCGAACCAGGTCAGCCGCGCCGCGCGCCTCGCACATGCCGATGACCTGGTGCGCAACGAAGCCGACGTTGTTGCGCTGCGCGCCGGCGTGGTTGCGCTGCACTGCAAGTATCTGGAGCTTGCCAAGAACAGCATCGATCCGGATCAAACTCGCAAATCCCGTTAAAAACGTGAAATAAGGTCTTTATTTTTTTCAAGTTTTGTAGAACAATTAGCGGCATTCCAACCACGCCCGCGCCTCCGCAAGTGCCGTGATCAGCTACGAATACCCACTGAGCGAGCGGATCCGTACTTTGTTGCGGCTGGAGGACCTGTACGAGCGGGCGCTCTACTTCGTCGCCAAACCAGACCCGCAGGAGCACCACGTCGCGCTGCTGTGCCTGTTCGAGATTCTCGAGGTCGCGGGCCGCGCCGACCTCAAATCCGACCTGCTGCAGGAACTCGAGCGCCAGAAGCAGTCGCTCGAATCCTTGAGGGACAACCCCGACATCTCGCAGGAAGCGCTCGACAACATCCTGTGGGAGATCGACCGCACCTCATCGCGGCTGTTTCAGCTGTCGGGCAAGGTCGGCCAGGAGCTGCGCGAGAACGAATGGCTGATGGGCATCAAGCAGCGCACCAGCATCCCCGGCGGCGTGTGCGAATTCGACGTGCCGTCGTACCACTACTGGCTCCATCAAAGCGCCGAGCAGCACCGTCACGATCTCGAGCACTGGCTGGCGCCGTTCCTGCCGATCCGTGACGGCATTGCGATCGTGCTGCGGCTGCTGCGCGAAAGCGGCAAGGTTTCGTCGCAGACCGCGGTGCAGGGCGTCTACCAGCAGATGATGGCGGGCCGCGTCGCGCAGATGCTGCGCATCCGGCTGCGCAGCGACTACCGCTGCGTTCCCGAGATCAGCGCCAACAAGTACGCGCTCAACATCCGCTTCACGACGCAAGAAGGCGGGCAGCGCCCGAAGGTCATCGAGTCGGACGTCGAGTTCGAGCTGACTTTCTGTAACCTTTGATGCGCCTTGCACATGAATGCGCGCGTGGTGAACTGTCCGCAGTGCGGCAAGCCCGTCAAGTGGGACACCGCCAATCGTTACCGCCCGTTCTGCTCGGAGCGCTGCCGCGTGATCGATCTCGGCGCGTGGGCAGCCGAAAACTACCGCATCCCGGTGCAGGAAAGCAAACACGACATCGAGTCGGAGCCGGAAGCCGGCGAGCCGCCGACGGCGGGCTGAGTGATGAACGATGAATGATGAATGCTGAGTACTAGGGTGCCAGCGCCGTCATCGACTTGCGCTTCGGCACGCAACGCTGCTTACCACGCGCCTCTTATCATTGCGACACCGTGCGCGCCGCGGTCCCACGCCCGCTCGAGATCCGCCGCGCGCATGCCGCCGATTGCGTACACCGGCAGCGGATAATCGCGCGCCAACTCCGCGAACCGTTGCCAACCCAGCAGTTTCGCGTCCGGGTGGGTGGGCGTTGCACTGACCGGCCCCAGCACGACGAAATCGAACCCGAGCTCACGTGCGCGCCCGAGCTCGGCGGCGTCGTGACACGACGCGCCACACCACTCGCACCCCGGGCGGCGCACCGCCGCCATCAATTGTGACGCTGTCAGGTGCACGCCATCCGCGCCGGCCTGTGCGGCAATATCGGCTGAGCCGTTGACGAGAACGCGGGCGCCGAAGCGGTGGCCCAGGGCGACGACTTCAGCCGCGAACGCCCGCAACGCATCACTTGCGAGCTGCTTTTCGCGCACCTGAACGAGCCGCAGGCCGTTGGCCAGGGATTGCTTGAGCCGCGCCATGAACGCATCGCGGCCAAGCTCGCCGGCGCAGGTGATCCCGTAGACGTGCGGCAGCTCGAGCGCGCGCAGGATCGGCCCGTTGGCCGGCAGCAGCGGCGCGACCGTAACGTTGCGCACCGACTGCCAGGCGAAATGCTGCAGCTCCCTGCCGTGCAGTTCGCCCGACCATTGCAGCACCCGGAAAAAACGCAGCCGCACCGCGGCGTGGGAGTAATCGAAGTCGCGCGTGAGCCACGGGTAGGCGGTGATCACGTCGATGCCCAACTCCTCGTGGAGCTCGCGCTTGAGCGCTGCCGCCACCGCCTCGCCGGCCTCGACCTTGCCGCCGGGAAACTCCCAGTAGCCGGCGTAGGCTTTGCCCCCCGGACGC
>JACQOI010000136.1 GCA_016202615.1 Betaproteobacteria bacterium | reverse complement strand
GCTCGACCCCGAAGGCGCCGGGATCGTCGAGCGCCCGGTTGCCGACCATGGCAACCATCGGCAGACGCAGCCCGGCGGTAACCGCCAGCGCCTCGAAGGCGTAGAACCAGCCGACGCCGCTCGATCCCACGAACACGCGGGCCCCTACGGCCGAGGCGTGTTTCACGATCTCGAACTGCGAGTGCTCGCTCTCTGCAACGATAAATTCGCAGTCGAAGTCGCCGTCGGCGATCATCTTCGATACATATTGCATGACGGTGTCGTAGGGACGAATCGGGTACGCAGTGATCACATCCACGTCGGCAAGCCGCACAGCGTGCGCGACCGCTTCGCTGCCGCTGATCAGCTCTTCCGACCCGCGCCCCGGCGCGCGGCCGGACCCGGTATCTCCCTTCCTGGCAGTAGCTGCTTTAGGAGGATTCATTGGCTATCTCCTCGGCGTATTGGCCCACGTGGTGAAACCCATGGCTGCGAGGACGCGGTTCCGAAATTTTTTCGGACAGCCATGCAGCGTAGCTCTTCTTGTCCTTGGACCACAATTCCCACTGGCTCCGGTTATCCTTGAAAGCGTCCTCGTTGACCATGGTGATGCACTTGTCCACCGGGCAGACGGCTTCGCACACACCACAACCGCAGCAGGCTTCCATGTTGGCGTCGTAATAACCGTCGGGCGTGATGTCGAAGCAGGTATCCGGGCATTGTAGCCAACAGATTTTGCACTGGGTGCAGGTGTCGAAGTTGACCACCGGCCGCATGGTGCGCGTCGTGAACTTCTTGAAGGTGGGGTTGCGCGCGGGAACATAGCCGCCGTCCCGACCGGGGACCTTTTGCTCTCCGGTCATGCCGCGAATCACCAGGCACTCTTCCATCTCCTTATAGCCCGGCAATTCGAACTTGAAGGGAACCGCATCGTTGCCGTTATCAGCGCCAATCGCGGTCGACTCGACGAGTTCGTATGCCTTCCTCGCCGAAGCCTCCTTCGCGGGATTGATCTTCGGCTCGTTGATCGCCGCCACGATGGAGTCCAGGCTGACGATGTGGGGAGCGACCTTGGCGAGCGCCCCGAGCAGGCGCACATCGGTGTGATCGTCCTTATAGACCCACAACCCCGAGAAACTGGCCGTGCCCTTGACAATGGCGAGACTGTAGGCCTGCCCTTTGCGGTGGATGTCGCCGACCAGGCTCTCCGCCGAGCGTGTCGAGGGAACCAGCAGCGTGCCGTCTGCTTTGAGCAGCTTGTTGATCGGCTGCAAGCCATACCAGGCCCACGATTCGACGCCCTTGCAGAGGGTGTCGTCAGCGGCGATCGTCACGTCGTTGTTGTCGGGCTCGTACCTCGACAGGTACTCCTCCATCTCTTCTTCGCTATCGGCCACGACGGCGAACTGCTTGGCCGGGATGCCGTTGCGTTCAGGAGAGTCACCGTAGCGCCCGAAGGCAATACCGATCTTTCCTTGCTTTCTTGCAGCGAAGACGATTCCACGGCAGATGTTCTTGGCCAAACTCTTCTGAAAAATGCCGCGGTAGACGACCTCCACGGAACCGGTGCTCATTGCACGTACCTCCTGGTGGCCTTACGATAGGAGACAAAAGCATATCATGTCGGAATTCTTCCGGGCAAATGCCAATTGTCCTCCGCAAACGTACTTATACCCTGTAATTCTCGAAACCGCATCGGGGGCATCTGCAGCCACCGGGGACGGTGCAATACCCATTACGTTCGCGTGTCTATTCAGAGTTAACGATTACCTCCAGCATCTCTTGCACCGAGGTGAACTTCTCCCTCGGTTTTCCGGCGGCTGCGCCGCGCCGCACCTCCGCCGCATCGATCTTCTGCCAGTCCGCGTAGCTCACCACGCGGACCGCGCGGCTCTGCGACAAAGCCGTCAGTCCGTCGGCACCGCTTTTCGCGCCGGCGGGAAGCTTCGGCAAGTCTGCCAGCAGTGACGCCACCGTGGCTACGCTATCGGCGCGATTGGTGCCGATGATTCCCGTCGGACCACGCTTGATCCAGCCCGTCACGTACAGACCCGGAACGGCGTTCTGCCCATCGACTAAGCGTCCATCCTGATTGGGAAAGACACCTCGATGGTTGTCGAAAGGAACACCAGGAATGGCATTACCCCGATAGCCGATGCTGCGAAACAGCACGCCGCATGCCAGCTCCTCAACCTCACCCGTCTCGCGTGCGACCTGCTGCGAAGGCTCACCCTCCAGACGATTTCGCACCAGCACCACTCGTTCAAGCCCGCCTTCGCCTTTGAGTGCTTTCGGGCTCTTGAGGAACTGGATGTGGCAGCGCCGGTGCCGCGTGGGCGCCGGCCGCGCGGCGAACGCTTGCATCACCTCGTAGCTCTTGCTGCTGGCCCTGTTGTGTCTGTCCGCGAGCTCTTCACGGCTCGCCGGATTCAGCTCGAGGTCGTCCGCCGCCAGGATCGGGTCGCAGTCCGCCAGTTCCCCGAGCTCTCTGAGTTCCTGATGAGTGAACTTCGCTTGCGCCGGACCGCGGCGTCCTATCATGTAAACGTCGCGAATCCTGCTCCGCGCCAAGACCTCGAGCGCGTGGCCGGCGATGTCCGTGTGTCTGAGCTCGTCCACCGTCTTGCAGAGAATCCGGCAGACATCGACAGCCACATTCCCTTGTCCGATGACCGCGGCGGTCTCATGCGACAGGTCGAACACCCGATCGCGATAGTCAGGGTGGCCGTTGTACCACCCGACGAACTCCGTAGCCGCATGGCTGCCTGCCAGATGCTCCCCCGGGATGCCGAGTTTCCGGTCGGTCTCCGCGCCGCAAGCAAATATGACGGCGTGGTAGCAACCCTTCAGCTCCTCCACGCTGATATCGCGCCCCACCATGACGTTGCCCAAGAATCGAAATTGCGGAGACTCGGCGATCTGCTGATAGACAAGTATCGGTTCCTTGAGCTTCGGGTGATCCGGGGCTACGCCGCTGCGCACCAGCCCAAAGGGCGAGGCAAGGCGTTCAAACATGTCGACAAGGACCGTCCGTTCCGATTCGAGCAACGCCTCGGCAGCGTAAAAGCCGCTCGGTCCGCTGCCGACAATCGCCGCGCGCAGCGGGTTCTGCGCCGTGCCGAGGTTACTCATGCCGGGCTGTTTCCCGTATCAGGAACGCCATGGGGCCACTAATTCCATTTCAAAATCAAAAAAGCATGTGTGGAGT
>JACQOI010000011.1 GCA_016202615.1 Betaproteobacteria bacterium | reverse complement strand
GCGGTCACCTTTCGGTCGAACTTCTCAAGTGGACGACCGGCACCGACATGGTCCATGTTCCGTACAAGGGCGCCGGGCCCGCTTTGATCGACGTGATTGGCGGTCAGGTCCCGGTCATGTGCACGAGCCCGCTTCCCGCGCTGCCGCACGTGAAGTCCGGCAAGCTGCGCGGGCTCGCGATGACAGGCCGAACGCGGTCGCGCGCGGCACCGGAGATTCCCACGGTTGCCGAATCGGGCGTGCCGGGATACCAGTCGAGCCTGGGGTACGCGTTGCTGGGCCCCGCGGGCGTCCCGCAGCCCATAGTCGACAGGCTGCACACGGAGACCACCAAGGTATTGAAGCTGCCCGACATGGCCGCGCAGCTCCTGGCGCAGGGCGCGGATCCGATCGGCAACAGCCCGCAGGCGCTTGCGAGTTTCCTGAAGGCCGAGATCGATCGCTGGACGAAGGTGATCCGGGAAGCGAATATTCAGCCGAATTGAAGCGAGGGCCCGAACCCGACAGGGCGATTTCCGTTTTCTCAACGGCTTTTTACCGGGCTGTCATATATGAGAAAATCAGTCGCGGGCCGGATTAGCTCAGCTGGTAGAGCAGCGCATATGTAATCACTAAGCCGCAGTGGTAACTTAAGGCCGATCCCTAGCAGCCTGTCGGACGTAGCATTCGACGGGCTGCTAAGGAGTTTGTCCGACCCAAGTCCGACAAACTCCTAGACAAAGCAGGTGGGTGCGTGCAAGCTATCTTGCCCGGCATTGGCCACGGTCGCCACTATAATGCGCAACAGTCACCACTGGATATGCCGCTTTAGCTCAGTTGGTAGAGCACTCGATTTGTAATCGAGCGGTCGTCTGTTCGAATCAGACAAGCGGCACCAATTACCGCGGGATTGGGCGCAGCGCTTGAAACTGAGCAGCGGAAGCTCATTGTTTCGGGGAAAGTGCCCTGCGCGTGTGCGACGCGATCATCAGCTCCTCGTTGGTCGGGATCACCCACGCCGAGGCGCGGCTCGCTGACGTGCTGATGCGCGGCCCGTTGGCCCGGTTGGCCGCGGCATCGAGTTCGACGCCCAGCCACGCGGCTCCCCGGCATACCTGTTCGCGCACGAGCCGGCTGTTCTCGCCGATGCCGGCGGTGAATACGATTGCATCCAGTCCGCCGAGCGCCGCCGAGAGCGAGCCGAGCTCGCGCCCGATGCGATAGACGTAGAGGTCGATCGCGGCTTTCGCGCCGGGCTCGCTGCTGGCCTCGAGGGTGCGCATGTCGCTCGAAACTCCGGACACCCCGAGCAGCCCGGATTGCTGGTAAATCAGTTTCTCGATCGCGCGCGCGTCCATCTTGAGCTCATCCATAAAGTAGAGCATTACGCCTGGATCCAGCGCGCCGCAGCGCGTACCCATCGGCAGACCTTCAACCGCAGTAAAGCCCATGGTGCTGGCGACGCTCTTGCCGGCTCCGATTGCGCACATGCTGGCGCCGTTGCCCAGATGCAGCACCACGACTTTGCCGCGTGCGGCATGGGGATCGTATTGCGGGAGCGTCTTTGCGATGTACTCGTAAGACAGCCCGTGGAAGCCGTAGCGATGCACGCCGCGATCAGTGATTGCCCCGGGCAATGCAAATGCCTGCGCAAGCGGCGGCTGAGTGCGATGAAATGCGGTGTCAAAGCACGCGATCTGCGGCAGATCGGGCGCCTGCGCTGCAATGACGCGGATCGGCGTCAGATTATGCGGCTGATGCAGTGGTGCGAGCGGAATGAATTTCTCGAGCTTGGTGAGCACTTGCGCGTCGACGCGCACGGGCCGCGAGAACTCGAGGCCGCCATGCACGACACGGTGGCCAACCGCAATCAGATGGTAATCCCGGAGCTGGGCGCGCAGGAACTCAAGAAGGTAGGCGATCGCGCCGTCGTGACCGAGCCGCGTGCCCTCGGCCCAGCGCGTCTCGTCGAGCACTGCCCCCGCGGCGATTCTGGCGACGAAATGCGGCGCGGTATAAATACCCTCGATTTGACCCTGGAGGTGCAGTGCAGGCTCTGCCTCGCCCTCGCGGAACAGCGAGAACTTCATGCTGGACGAACCAGCGTTGAGAACCAGAATCGCTTCGGTCATGATTGGCGGCAACCTGCTTTGCGGCTTGATGCTGCGCTTGCCTTGTTTCGGTCATCTGACCCGGCAGCCCTTATCCCGATAAGCTTACCCGCAATATTGGCGCCATCTTCGGGCTATTATCCCCTGGATGGTGCGGTGCAGCAACCATCATATGTTGTCTCGCCTTGAACACCGGTTGCGAGGAGCCGCTCATTGCCGTGCAAACGATCGCGCCTGCTGCCCCAGGCTGCGGCGGGTAAGGTGTTGCTGGTGACGCTGGCTGCGCAATGTTTGCGGAAAACTGCGATAATAAATAATTATTTCCGCTTGGCGGCGTCTCGGACTTGGCACTCTGACAGGCTGCTAGCGGAGTTTGTCGGCCCAAAGTCCGACAAACTCCTAGGCTTGCCGTTTCGCGGGCCTTTTTTGTGTCGCGGAACCGCGGCGCCGTGCGCTGGTCAATGCTAGTTGAAAAACCATGAGGCCATCCCCACTTTAACGGCAAAATAAGGGCGTGCCCGCTGTACAGCCGGGACCACGCAGCGGAGGGAAAGTAATGATCAAAGTCGAAAATCTCGTCAAGGCGTTCGGCCCCAACCGCGCCGTTGACGACATTTCGTTTGGCGTCGAGCGTGGCGAAGTGCTCGGGTTTATCGGCCCGAACGGCGCCGGCAAGTCGACCACCATGCGCGTCGTGACCGGCTTCTATCCGCCGACTGCGGGCCGCGTGACGGTCGGCGGCTTCGATGTCGCCGAAAACCCGCTGTCGGCGAAGCGCCTGATCGGCTACCTGCCCGAGAATGCGCCCGGCTACGCCGACATGACGGTGCATGGTTTCCTGAGTTTTGCCGCGGAGTTGCGCGGGCTCCGTGGCGACGCCAGAAAAAAGGCGGTGGTGCGCGCGGTCGAAACCTGCTTCCTCGACAGCGTGCTGTATCAGACGATCGATACGCTGTCGAAAGGCTACAAGCACCGCGCCTGCCTTGCACAGTCGATCATTCATGATCCGGACATCCTGATCCTCGACGAGCCGACCGACGGGCTGGACCCCAACCAGAAACACGAAGTGCGCGGGCTCATCAAGCGCATGGGCGAGCACAAGGCGATCGTTTTTTCGACGCACATTCTCGAGGAGGTTGAGGCCGCTTGCACGCGCGTGATCATCATCGACCGTGGCAAGATCGTCGCCAACGGTACGCCGGAGGAACTGAAAGCACGCTCCGAGGTCGCTGGCGCAGTGCGCCTCAAAGCGTGCGGTGTTACCGCTGCTGAGCTGAATGAAAAGCTGTCTGTGCTTGCTGCCAGGACCGAGATTCTGTCTCAGGACGGCGCGCACGTGGTGGCGCGCGCGTATCCGCGCGAGCGTGGCGTGAACGGCGCGTTCGCAGGCCACATCGCCGAGCTCGCGCAGCGCGAGCGCTGGAAGCTCGACGAGATCCACGTCGAGGAAGGCCGGCTCGACGAGGTGTTCCGCGCGATCACGCTGCCGGATACTGTTAAAGGATCACATTCATGAACGCATGGGCCAACATCAAGGCGATCACTAAGCGCGAGCTTGGCGGTTATTTCACGTCGCCGGTCGCTTACGTATTCCTCGTCATTTTCCTGCTGCTGGCCGGTTTCTTCACGTTCACCGTCGGCAATTTCTTCGAGCGCGGCGAAGCGTCGCTGATGTCGTTCTTCACCTGGCATCCGTGGCTCTACCTGTTTCTGGTGCCGGCAGCCGGCATGCGGCTGTGGTCGGAAGAGCGCCGGCTCGGCACTCTCGAGCTGTTGCTGACGATGCCGATCACGACGTGGCAGGCGATCGTCGGCAAGTTTCTCGCCTCATGGCTGTTCCTGATCATCGCGCTGGGGCTGACCTTCCCGGTGTGGTTCACGGTCAATTACTTCGGCAGCCCCGATAACGGCGTGATCGTCGCCGGCTACGTCGGCAGCGCGCTGCTGTCGGGCACCTACCTTGCGATCAGCTGCATGACTTCCGCGATGACGCGCAACCAGGTGATCAGCTTCATCGTGTCGGTGATGATCTGCCTGTTCCTGATCCTGGCCGGTTTCACGCCGGTCACCGATCTGCTGACGCGCTGGGCGAGCCCGCTGTTCGTGCAGACCATCGCTGCCTTCAGCGTGATGACGCATTTCGAGGGTTTCCAGCGCGGCGTGATCGATCTGCGCGACGTGGTGTTCTTCGTCTCGCTGATCGGCTTCGCGCTGTTCACCACCGGCGTCATCATTCGCGGTCATCGTGCGGGCTAGGGGGATAAACGATGAACAAAAAGTACCTCGAAACGATGCTATATTCCACCGCCGGCGTGGCTGCTTTAGTGGTGATTTTGATTGCGGTCAACTTCCTGCTCGGGACCTTCAATGCGCGCGTCGACCTGACCGAGGGCAGCGTTTATACGCTGTCGCAAGGCACCAAGACGATACTGTCCAAGCTCGAAGCGCCGGTGAAAATCCGTTTTTACTACTCGCAAACCAGCGCCGCGGTGCCGGTCGGCCTCAAGACTTTCGCCAAGCGCGTCGAGGACGTGCTGCGTGAATACGAACGCGCCGGCAGCGGCAAGGTAGTGATCGAGAAGCTCAACCCGGAGCCCGACTCCGACGCCGAGGACTCGGCTACGCTCGACGGCATCGAGGGCCAGCTTACCAACACGCAGGAAAAGTTCTATCTCGGCCTGACGGTGAGCTTCCTCGACCAGAGGGCGGCGCTACCGGTGCTGGCGCCGGACCGCGAGCAGTTGCTCGAGTACGACATCACGCGCGCGGTCTCGCGCGTGGCCTCGACCACCAAGCCGGTGATCGGCATCATGAGCGCGCTGCCGGTGATGGGGCGGCCGTTGAACCCGATGCTGAAACAGCAGCCGACCGAACCTTGGGTGCTCTCCACCGAACTGCAGAACCTGTTCACGGTCAGGAAGGTCGAGCTCAACGCCGAGCAGATACCGGACGATATCAAGGTGCTGCTGGTGATCCATCCGCGCGACGTTTCGGAGACGACCGAATATGCGCTCGACCAGTTCATATTGCGCGGCGGCAAGATGATCGCGTTCCTCGATTCCTACGCTTATTTCGACCAGCAGCCCGACTTGCAAAATCCGCTCGGGGGCAACGCCGCCGGCCAGTCGATGTTTTATCGCCTCCTCAAGCACTGGGGCTACGGCATGGAGATGGGCAAGGTGGTGGCCGATCTCACGTATGCCAGCGGCGCCGGTCCGCGCATCCTGCCGACATTGTTGGCGCTGACGCCGGAAGCGCTCAACAAGGACGACGTGGTGACGAGCCAGATCGGCACCATGCTGGTGCCGTTCGCTAGCGTCTTCACCGGCAAGCCGGCCGAGGGGCTCACGCAAACGGTGCTCGCGCAGACCTCGCCCAACTCGATGCTGGTCGATCTGATCATCGCCACGCTGTCGGGCGAGCCGTCGACGCGCGGCTTTCAGCCGTCAGGCTCGCCGTATCCGCTTGCGATGCGGTTGTCCGGAAAATTCAAAACGGCGTTTCCCGAGGGCAAACCGCAGCCGTACCAGCGTCCGTCCAGGGACGGCAAGAAAGACGAGCCGAAGGCGGATGCCGCCAAGGATGCGCCGCAGCTCAAGGAATCGGCGCAGGACAACTCGGTAGTGCTGGTGTCCGACGTCGACCTGCTGACCGACGGCGCCGCGGTCGAAGTGCAGGAAATATTCGGCCAGCGCCTGGTGGTGCCGCGTAACGGCAACCTCAACTTCGCGCAAAGCCTGGTCGAGCAGGTCGCAGGTGACTTCGACCTGACCAAGCTGCGCAGCCGCGCCGCCTTCACGCGGCCGCTGACGGTGATCCAGCAGATGGAAGCGCGCGCGCAACAAAGCTATCTCGGCAAGATCAAGGAACTCGAGGACAACCTCACCCAGACGCAGGAGAAGCTCGCCGCGCTGCAGAAACAGCGCGCCGGCGCGGCAAGCACGATACTGACGCCGGAGCAGCAGGCCGAGGTCGAAAATTTCAAGATAAAAGCGATCGAGACGCGCAAAGACCTCAAAGAGCTGCGCAAGAACCTGCGGGTCGAGAGCGACGCGCTGCAGTTCTGGACCAAGCTCATCAACATCGGTCTGGTGCCGTTATTGGTGGTGATCCTGGGTATCGTGCTGGCGGCGGCACGCAGGCGGAAAGTGGTGGCGAAATGAATCGCAAAGCATTCCTGATCCTGCTCGCGTTGGTGGTAGTGCTCGGCGGAGCGGGGCTCGTATTGCTCAAACAGGGCGACGGCGCTTGGCGCGGCGGCGGCACCAAGGCCGGCGCCAAGCCGTTCGAGAAGCTGCCGGTCAACGACGTCGCACGTATCCGCCTTCAAGACGGGCAAGGCGAAGTGACGCTCGTCATTCAGGACGAGCGCTGGACGGTGAAACAGCGCGGTGATTATCGTGCAAATCATCAGGACATCGGCGATCTGCTGGTGAAGCTGCCCGATATCAAGGTGGTGCAGAGCGAAAACATCGGCGCCCCGCTGTTGCCGCGGCTGAATCTCGTCGAGCCGGGCAAGGGCGCCAAGGCCGAGGAGGCCGGCACGCTGCTCGAGCTGAGCGATAAGAGCGGCAAGGTGCTTGCCAGCCTGCTGCTCGGCAAGAAAGTCATCAAGAAGGAAGACAGTCCGCTGCCGATCAAGCAGGAAATCCCGGTCGGGCGCTACGTGTTGAGTCCCGGCAGCCCGATCGTGCTCGTGCTTTCGGACGCGCTGAAAAACGCCGACGCGAAACCCGCGCAGTGGCTCGCCAAGGATTTTTTCAAGGCCGAGCGCATTAAATCGCTCACCGCGGGCGGCGGCGGTGCGCAGTGGAAAATCACGCGCGGCGAGGAGTATGGCCAGTGGAAATTCGCTGACGGCGGCGGCCAGCTCGGTCCGAGCGCCGCGGCCGCAGCGGTCAACGCGCTCGCGTCGCTCGCCTTCAGCGATATCGCGCTCGACGTCAAGGCGGAGACCCTGGACAAGCCGCGCACGCTCGTCGCCGAAACCTTCGATAACCTGACTTACACCATCAAGCTCGCCAAAAAACCGGGCAGCGACAATTACTTTCTGTCGTTCAAGGTCGCCGGCAAGCCGCCGCGCGAGCGCAAGCCCGAAAAGGGCGAAAAACCCGAGGACAAGGAACGCTTGGACAAGCAATTCGCCGATGGTCTCAAGAAACTCGACGAACGGCTCAAGCTCGAGCAGAGCCTCGCCGCGTGGACCTATGTCGTTGCAGCCAAGACGCTCGAGCCGCTGCTCAAGAATCGCGCTCAGCTCGTCGCGGTGCCGCGCAAGCCGCCCGTCCCGGGGCGCTAGGTTTCCCTCTTGCCGCGCTATACTTGGCACACCGGTTCAAGCGAGCAAAACCATGCCCCGCGGCGTACATGACCTGGGCGGCCTGCCGGCCGGCCCGGTCGATCTCAGCGAGCACGACAGAACGTTTTTCGACCAGCGCGTGGACGCCATGATGCGGCTGCTCACGCACCCGCAAAACGGCCATTACACGGTGGACGCGATGCGGCGGGCGATCGAATCGCTGCCGCGCGATGATTATTTCGGCCTCGGCTACTACGAGCGCTGGGTACGCGCGATCCGCCAGCTCGCGCTCGAGAAGGGCCTGATCAGCGAGGACGAGCTCGAGCGCAAGCTCGCCGCGATCCAGCCATCAGAGCCAAACAAATGAAGCCGTGCTTCGCTCCCGGCGACCCGGTCAGGGTGCGCTTTGCCGAGCCGCCCGGCCATTGCCGCACGCCGTATTATCTGCGCGGCAAGCGTGGCGTGATCGAGCGCCTGATCGGCACTTATCCCAACCCGGAGCAGCTCGCGTATCACCGCATTGGCGTGCCGTACCAGCCGCTTTACCAGGTGACGTTCGGCTTCGACGCAGTGTGGGGGCGGACGGAGCACAATGTCACGATCAGCGCGGCAATCTACCAGCACTGGCTGGAACAGAGCGAATAGCATGGCGCACGAGCATCATCATGATCACGACCCGCACGCGCCGGTCAACGAAGCGCACGGCATGCGCCCCGATTCGGTGCTGCTCGAGCGCGCGTTGCGCGAACTGCTGATCGAGAAAAATGTCTTTACCGCTTCAGAGATCCAGCGCCAGATCGAATTGACCGAGTCGCGCAACCCCGAGCTTGGGGCGAGGGTCGTTGCGCGCGCCTGGGTAGACCCCCGGTACAAGGCGCGGCTGCTCGAAGATGCGAAGGCGGCGATCGAAAGCCTGCTTGGCATCGACCTCAACCTCACGCCCGACCTGATCGTGGTGGAGAATACGCCGCAGCTGCACCACGTGATCTGCTGCACGCTGTGCTCGTGCTACCCGCGCGCGGTGCTCGGCATTCCGCCGGCATGGTACAAGAGCCCCGAATACCGCTCGCGCTTGGTGATAGAGCCGCGCGCGGTGCTCGCCGAATTCGGCACGGCGCTTGCCGACGATGTCGAGGTCCGCGTCGTCGACAGCACCGCCGACACGCGCTACATGGTGCTGCCGCGGCGGCCGCGCCACACCGAGCGCATGAGCGAGGCGGAGCTCGTCGCGCTGGTGACGCGCGACTCGATGATCGGCGTCACGCTCGTGCCGGAGCCGCAGCCGTGAGAACGCTTGATTCACCAGAAATGATCTCAAAAGCAATTTGAAACCGCCGATGAACGCGGATAGGAACCCGTGAACGAGTGAAGGGGTGAACGGGTGAACGAGTAAGAGATTCCCTCTCCCCCGTCACCGGGGGAGAGGGTTAGGGTGAGGGGGCTCACTCATTCACTTGTTCACTCGTTCACCCTGATGATCGGTGTTTACTGGTGGCAGCCGTTGTTTCTATGCCATCTGAGGTTAATTGCTGTCGTGCTCTTTAAGATGAGTTCTAACAAATTGGCAGAAGGCGGCACATGAAATTCAAGGACATGCCCAAATCGCCGGTGTTCCCGCTCGGATACCGCTGGGGTTTCGAAAAGCGCAAAGGCGTATACGAATCGGAGGTCACCGCGCTGGTGCGCAAGATGCTGGAAGACAAGGACATTCGTGAAGATCAGCGCTTCGCATGGGAACGCTGGCGCACCGAAGACCGCTTGACCAAAAAACCATAATTCAGGCAGCACGCCGGAAGCATTCGGTGCTTACATTTACCGGCTTCGCGCGACGTGGTGGGTGATCGCTTCAAGCACGCGCTCGCCGCCGGCGGTCTTGATTTCGGTGCGCACCACTGCGATGGTGCGGCCGGCGTGCGTCACACGCGATCTGACGCTGAGCGCCTTGCCGCGGCCGGGGCTGATGTACCACGCCGATACGTTCGACAGCATCATCGCAGAGGGCGCTGCCGCGCACGCGGTGGCGGCGGCGATTCCGAACAATATGCCGCCCTGCACGTGACCGACGCGATTGCCGAGATGCGGCCCGACCGTAACGCGGTTACCCGCGCCGTGGGCAATTCGTTTAGGCGCGCCGCCCCAGAAATGCTGGATGAACGACGCTTGCGGTGACGCCTTGGCGAGCGCGGCATCGCATGCCTCGAGGATGGCGCGCTCGTGCGGTTCGAGCGCATGTTCGTCGAGCGGCGCGATCTGCGGCGGAGCGGCGTGCTGCCACGGCAGCGGCGCGAGCGTGACACCCGGCGGCGGGTCGAGCACGACGAACTCACCGTTCGCCTGACAAATTATGTTGTTGTTGGCATAGAGCGTCGCCGATGCGAGCGCCCGGCGCAGCGCGGCGCCGGAACTGAAACCGAGCAGGCGAGCTTGCGCGCTCACGCCGCCGGTTGCCGGCGCGCCGGTGAACTGCAGCTGCAGATGTATCGTCGCCAGCCGCGCGCCCGGCGCAATCTGGCCGTGCGCGGTGGTCCCGAGCGCGAAATCGGCAAGGATAGCCAATGCCGCGATATCGATCGCGCCGTTCGCATCGCGGCAATGCGGGCCGTTGGCGATCGCCAGCCGCGCGCTGTCGTCCGCGATCTCACCCCATGCGATGTCGAGAAAATAACCGGGGAAATGCAGCCCGGCGTTGCGGTTGCCAGCAATGCCGCGCAGTACCTGTGCGCGGATAGACGGTGCGTCGGGATGTCGATGTTTCATGTCGGGTCAGTCAGAAATGATGCCCAGCCGCATATAGATCGGCCGGATGTGGCTGCGGATCAGCGGCAGGTGGCGCGCCATATAAAGCGCCGCCAGCACGCATACGATGCCGCCGGCAAGCACGGTGTTGGTCGCCCCGATGTGGTCGGCAAACATGCCGGCGATCAGGCCGCCGAACGGTACGACACCGAGAAACGCGGTGGTGTAAAAGCTCATCACGCGGCCGCGCTTGTCGTCGTCGACGATGGTTTGCAGGATCATGTTGACCGAGACCGAGATCACCAGGATGCCGAAGCCGATCACGCCCATCAGCGCGAGCGAGAGCACCAGCAACCGCGACCACGACAGCGCGACCAGCGCACAACCGGCGACGAGCGCCGCTGCGACGATGAACCGCACCAGTCCGCGCACGGTGCGGCGCGAGGCGAGCAGCAGCGTGCCGCAAACCGCACCCATGCCTGCGGCGCCGACGAGGAAGCCGAGGGTCTCGGCGTTGCCCGCAAAGGCTTCGTACACGATCGCAGGCATCAGCGTGCCATAAGGCGCCGCGGTGAGGGCGACCACCGCGAGCAGCGCCAGCAGGAACCGGATCGGAACCGTGCTCCACGCGTAGACGAGTCCTTCCTTAAGCCCGCGCAGCATGGGGGGATGCGATTCCGCGCGCTGCTGCGGCTTGACGCGGATGAAGGCGAAGCTCGCGAGCACAGCGATATAGGTGAGCGCGTTGATCAAAAAGCACGTGGCTTCGCTGAACCAGCCGATCAGCAATCCCGCCAGCACCGGTCCGGCCAGGCGGCCGCAGTTGGCGGTGAGCGACATCACCGCGACCGCATTCAAAAGATCCTGCCTGTCGCCGACCAGCTCGATCAGATAGGCGTGGCGCACCGGCAGTTCGACCGCGACGCACATGCCGAGCAGCATGGTAAGCGCGATGATGTGCCAGATCTCGATTGCGCCGCTGAACGCCAGCGCGGTGAGCGCCGCCGCCTGCAGCATCTCCAGCGCCTGGGTCGCCAGCATCATGCGGTGGAGGTTGAAGCGGTCGGACCACAGGCCGGCGAACGGCGCGAGCAGCAGCACCGGCAGATTCGATGCGAAGGCGAGCACGCCGAGCAGCGTCGCGCTGCCGGTCAGGCGATAGACCAGCCAGCTGAGCGCGATTTGCTGTATCCAGTAGCCGATCAGCGCGCATATCTGCCCGCTCAGGAACAACGCAAAATTGCGGTGGCGCAGCGCGCGCAGCGTCAGATTCATGGCGTGTCGATTTTATGTGAACCGCATCGGCGTGGCTACGCCGTCATCTGCTATAGTTGCGCCTGGGGCATGCGCGCCGCGTACCAGCCCGATAACAACAGCAACCGCTTGCCGTCCACCGTTTCACGTCGATGAACATCAACCTCGTCTTTCTGATCGTGCTGTGCAACATGCTGGCCTATCGCGGCAGCAAGGTGCTGATCACGCTGTTTGCCATCGAGCTCGGCGCGCCGCAGTTCTACATCGGGACGCTGGTCGCCATGTATTCCGTGTTTCCGCTGCTGCTGGCGCTTTATGCCGGCAAGCTGACCGACAGGCTCGGCGTGCGCACGCCGATGCTATGCGGTTCGGCCGGGGTCGCCGCCGGACTGTTGCTGCCGTTCCTGTTTCCCGTGATACCCGCGCTCTACGCGTCCGCAGCCCTGATCGGCACCTCCCACGTTTTCTATAACGTGGCGGTGCAGAACCTGGTCGGCATCCTCAGCGCCGGCGCGGAGGGCCGCACCAGGAACTTCAGTAATTACGGCCTGGTCATGGCCACCAGCAGTCTGCTCGGGCCGCTCGCGGCGGGGTTTTCCATCGATCAATTCGGACATGCGACGAGCTATCTTTATCTTGCCGCGATGCCGGTGGTGTCGGTACTGATCGTCGTGTTTGCGCGCACGCTGGACCGGCTGCGTTCGCAGGAAAGCGGGAAGCAGGAGCGGGTGGTGGATGCCAGGAGTCTGCTCGCCAATGCACCGCTGCGCCGCACGCTGATCACCGGCGGCATCGTGCTCACCGGCACCGACCTGTTCCAGTTCTACATGCCGATCTACGGCCATGCGATGGGGCTGTCGGCGTCCGCGATCGGTGTTGTAATCAGTATGTTTGCCGCTGCTGCGTTCGTGGTGCGCCTGGTGATGCCGGCGATGGTCAGGCGTTGGGGTGAGGATGCCGTGTTCATCTGGTCGCTGTCCCTCGGTGCCGCGACCTACCTGATGTTTCCGCTGTTTGAGAGTGCGGTGTTGCTGGCGGCGGTCGCATTCGTGCTCGGTCTCGGCATGGGCTGCGGCCAGCCGCTGGCGATGATGCTTATTTATGAGCGCGCGCCGCAGGGGCGCGCGGGCGAGGCGCTCGGGCTGCGTCAAGTCGTCAACCACTTAACGCACATGGCGGTGCCGCTCGTGTTCGGCACTGTCGGCTCCGCGCTGGGCGTGGCGCCGGTGTTCATTGCCAATTCGCTGCTGCTCGCAGGCGGCGGCATCCTGGTCCGCAGCCCAGGCAAGGCATAGGCGCGATATCATTAGCCGCTGGACATCCAAAGGAGCCTCAATTGAAGATCGCCGTGATTGACGATTACCAGGACGCATTTCGCAAACTCGACTGTTTTGCGCGCCTGAAAGACCACGCGGTGGTGGTGTTTCACGACACTGAGAAGGATCCCGCCAAATTGGTGGCGCGGCTCAAGGACGCCGACGCGGTGGTCCTCACCCAGCAGCGCTCGCCGTTTCCGCGCGCGGTGATCGAGAAGCTGCCCAAGTTGAAGCTGATCGCGCAGACCGGGCGCAACACCAACCACATCGACGTCGCCGCGTGCACCGAAAAGGGCATTGTGGTCGCCGCCGCGGGCGCCGGCCTGCCGAATCCGACTGCCGAACTGACGTGGGGGCTGATCCTCGCCGGCTTGCGGCACATCCCGTTCGAAGTACAGCAGTTGAAGCAGGGCGCGTGGCAGACCACGGTCGGCACCGGCGTGCACGGCAAGACGCTCGGCGTCTACGCGCTCGGCCGCATCGGCAGCGTGGTGGCGCAGGTCGGCAAGGCGTTCGGCATGAAAGTGACGTGCTGGGGGCGCGAAGCGTCGCAGGCCAAGGCGCGCGCAGCTGGCTATGAGGTAGCGGCGAGCCGCGAAGCGTTTTTCCAGAACGCGGACATCGTCACCCTGCACATTCCGCTCAACAAGGAGACGCGCGGCATCGTTACCGCCGCCGACCTCGCGCGCATGAAACCCACCGCGTTGATCGTTAACACCAGCCGCGCGCCGCTGATCCAGGAAGGCGCACTGCTGGCGGCGCTGAAGCAGGGGCGGCCGGGCTTTGCAGCGGTGGATGTCTTTGAGGACGAACCGGTGGTCGGCGGCAACCACCCTCTGCTCAAGATGCCGAACGTGATTTGCACGCCGCACCTGGGCTATGTCGTGCAAAGCACGTACGAAAACTACTACGGCACCGTGATCGATGGCATTCTCGGGTTTGCTACCGGCAAGCCGGTCAACGTGCTGAATCCGGAGGTGCTTGGGAAGAAGTGAGAGGCGGAAGGCGAGAGGCGAGAGGCGGGAGGCACAAGGGGTGAGGAGTGAGGAATAGGTAAGGGGTAAAGCGTGCGGCGGTTTATTGTCTTTGTGCCTACTACTCTTGCTTCCCTGTTTACCGCTTACCGCTCACCGGTTACTTGATTTTCCTTCGCGTCCTTTGGTGCGCCGAGCCAAGCCTGGCTGATTTTGTGAGCTGAGAGGTGTTCATCCTGTAAATTGCCCGTTCAGCAGGTAGCCAATCGAGCGCAGGCGCCGAGCGATCGGTTGTGAGAAGCCTCGTGCGGCGAACACGCGAGCCGTAGCGCAAGCGAACCCATTTCGGCCTCGTTACGCTTATTGGGAGTGGCCAGTCTGCCAAAGAAGTTGAAGCCTGCCACCGACGAAGAAGCAACGGGTGAGTGCATTCGTCAGGCTTCCCGGGGTGGAAGGGGACAGCGCGCGTGGATAGATCGGTCAAGGAACCTGGGAGACCCGGCTCAGTGGTGGGTGAGCCACCAACGGGATGCGGGAAGACATAACCGTAAAGCGGTGCAGGAGCCGAAGTTTCGTTTCTCTGGTATCTTT
This sequence comes from Betaproteobacteria bacterium, assembly GCA_016202615.1. Taxonomy (GTDB): domain Bacteria; phylum Pseudomonadota; class Gammaproteobacteria; order Burkholderiales; family SG8-41; genus PALSA-1004. Next base: position 6,785 of record JACQOI010000011.1, on the reverse strand, counting down.
GTGAACATGCCGTGGCATTGCGCTGCTGCGATGAATGCTTGCATGAGAGCCGGTGCGGGAAATCTGCATGTCCGGTTCGACGAGGGGGGCGCCGCTGATGTTTAGCCCGCTTCCTCCTCTACTCTACCGTTCTTTGCGGCGAGGCTTTTTCGTTTTGGTTAAGTGAGGCAAATGGCAAAAGTTGCGTATTACCCGGGCTGTGCGCTCGAAGGCTCGGGTGGTCCCTACGACCGCTCGACGCGCGCGCTGGTAAAGGAACTCAACCTGGAGATGGTGAATCTGCGGGACTGGAACTGCTGCGGCGCAATGGAGGTGAAGAATATCCATCCGATGCTGCAGACCTACATGTCGGCGCGCAACATGGCGATCGCTTCGGAAAAAATGGGTTTCGACACCGTGATGGCGCCGTGCAACGGCTGCTACCACAACTTGAAGAAAGCCGAGTACGAATGCGCGACCTCGGCCGAGACCATGCAGACGGTGCAGGGCCTGGCCCGGAAGGCCGGCGACCCGGTCTACCAAGGCGACGTGCGCACCATCCATCTGCTCGAATGGCTGATGGAGGAGATCGGCGCCGACGGCATCAAGCAGCGCATCAGGAAGAACCTCAACGGCATCAGGATCGCCAATTACTACGGCTGCATGTATACGCGGCCGCGCCAGATTTTCCCGGAGAAAGACCAGGGGCCGGGCTCGGAGTCGTCGTACCAGCCGCATTATATGGACGATCTGCTGGCGGCGGCGGGCGCGGTCAACGTCGATTTTCCGTTGAAGACCGCATGCTGCGGCGGCGCGCACACGCTGTCGGATTCGGATACCTCGACGCAACTCGTGCTCAACCTGCTGCAGTCGGCCGAGGAGTCCGGCGCCGAGGTGATCGCGACCGAATGCCCGACCTGCCACTCGGGGCTCGAGATGCACCAGATCCGCGCCGAAACCCAGTTCGGCATCAAGACCGGCGTCAAGATCCTTTATTTCACCCAGCTGCTCGGCCTCGCGCTCGGGCTCTCGGCGCGCAAGCTCGCGATCCACGAGAACATCAGCGACTCGCTCGATTTTCTGCATGCAAAAGGCGTTATTTGATTCGGCTATCAGCGCTCAGCAGTCAGTGGTCAGCAACCAGTGGCGCGGCGCGGCTGCGCGGGTTAAGCTGAATGCTGACTGCTGAGCGACATTATCTCGACAACGAAGCGAAGTCGGTGGTCATTCCCGGCTACGACATCGAAGTCACGAACGTGATACCCGAGGTGGACGAGATATCGAGCGGAGGCGCGCTCGCGGACCTGATCCTGAGCTGCGACAAAGCGCTTTTTCTCTAGTGGGAAGGGAGAACCATGGCTTCAGTAAAAGGCTGCAATTTTCCGGACGATCTTTATTACAACGTCGGAAACAACGTATGGGTGCGGCGCGAAGCCGACGGCAGCGTGGTAATCGGCATGACTGCTTACGCCGCGGCGCTCGCGGGCCGGATCGTGTCGTGCACGCCGAAGAAAGTCGGCAGATCGATCGAGCTCAACAAGTCGGCGGTCACCGTCGAATCGGGCAAGTGGGTGGGGCCGGTCAAGTCCCCGGTCGCGGGCGAAGTGGTTGCGGTCAACAACGCGCTCGCGTCGGCCCCCGCGACCATCAATTCCGATCCCTACGGCTCGGGCTGGATGGTCAGGCTCAAGCCCGGCAACTGGGACGCCGATTCGGCTGCGCTCGTCACCGGCACGGCGGCGGCCAGCGCGTTTGAAGCGAAGATGACCGCCGAAGGATTTGCCGGATGTCAGTCCTGATTCGGCATCACTGCATTTTGGGACGTGGCGCAGCGGCTTGCCACAGAGGGCCGGCAAACCCTGTGAAGAAGCCCTGTGCGCGATGCGCCCGGTCTGCTCCGGTGCGGCGCCAGCGAGTTGCGCATGACGGACTGGCTTGACATCGCCGGCGCGGTTGAACCGCTCGACGGCATTGCGCTCGATGCCGGGCTGGCGGCCGCGATGCAGCGCCACTGTTCCGCGTCGCACGGCGACGTGGGCCGCATCAATTTCTATACGCCCACCTTCAAGGCTTATGCGACTTCCGAGCTCGCGGGCTGCGGCAAGAGCGCGTGGCCGGCGGTGTCGATCACCGGCGGCGAGTGTCAGTTGCAATGTGATCACTGCAAGGCGAAAATCCTCGAGCCGATGATCCCGGCGCGTACGCCCGACGAGCTGTGGCGCGTCGTCAATCGCGAGATTGAGCGCGGCGCCCGCGGTATGCTGCTCTCGGGCGGCTCGAACCTGCGCGGCGAAGTCGAATATGACGCGTTCTATCCGGCCATCCGCCGCATCAAGCAGGCGTTCCCGGCGTTCAAGATCGCGCTGCACACCGCGCTCGTCGACCGCGACACCGCGCTCTCGATGGAAGACGCCGGCATCGATGCGGCGATGATGGACGTGATCGGCAGCCAGGACACGATCACGCAGGTCTATCATTTGCGCCGCAGCGTCGATGATTTCGAGCGCTCGCTCGAAAGCCTGGTCGCAACCTCGCTCAAGGTGGTGCCGCATATCGTGATCGGCCTGCACTACGGCAGACTGCTCGGCGAATGGAACGCGCTCGAAATCGTCAGGCGCCAGCGGCCTGCGGCGCTGGTGCTGGTGGTGGTGATGCCGTTTTATGCGCCGCAAAACCGGTCGTTTGCGACACCGGATCCGCATCAGGTCGGCCGGTTCTTTCCCGATGCGCGCGGTGCGCTGCCCGACATCCCGCTGTTGCTGGGTTGTGCGCGGCCGGCGGGAGCGGTCAAGGCGCAAATCGACGCGTACGCGGTAATGGCGGGACTGAACGGCATCGCGCACCCCGCCGACGGCATGATCGAGCTCGCGGCGCGGCTCGGGCGCGAAGTGCGGGTGACGCCGGCGTGCTGCTCGATCGCGCTCGGCGACGAAGTGCTCGCGCTTCACGGCGCGGAGAGCGGCATCTCGATCGACGTGCAGGAGGTCATCGAGCGCGAGCGCAACCAGTGGCGCGCGCGTCGCGCGCTGGCACAGATCCCGGTGGTGGCCCGCTTTTAGCAGCCTGTACGGACTGTTAAGTCCGACAGACTGCTAGCGCCGGCAAGCCCCGCACGGCGGCTGCGTGAACGGACGAGACGGTATATGAGCGAAATGTGGCGGGTGATCGATACGGGCTTGAGGCCGGCAGCGCAGAACATCGCGCTGAACCGGGCGCTGCTCGAAGCGCGCCAGGCCGAGGAGATCCCGAGCACGCTGCGCTTCCTGCGCTTTGCGCCGAGCGCGCTGCTCGGCTATCACCAGAGCGCCGAGCAGGAGCTCAACCTCGATTACTGCAGGGCGCACAACATCGCCATCCAGCGCCGCATCACCGGCGGCGGCGCGATTTATTTCGACGAAACGCAGCTCGGCTGGGAGCTCTATCTGCACAAGCGCGACGTTGGCACCGCCGACATGCAGGCGATCGCAAAACGTATCTGTCATGCCGCGGCGACCGCTATCAGCGCGCTCGGCGTGGACGCACGCTACCGCCCGCGCAACGATATCGAAGTCGACGGACGCAAGATTTCCGGCACCGGCGGCGCGTTCGACGGCGACGCCCTGCTGTATCAGGGCACGCTCCTGATCGACTTCGACGTCGGGAAAATGCTGCGCGTGCTGCGCATACCTGCTGAGAAGTCGTCCGACAAGGCAATCGCTTCGGCGCGCGAGCGCGTCGCCAACCTGAAGGACCTGCTCGGGCGGCGCCCCGACCTCGCGCTCATCAGGAACAACCTCACCGAGGCGTTCGAGAGCGAGTTCGGCGTCGAGTTCCACGAGGGCGACCTGACGCTGACCGAGCACGCGCGCTACCGGATCGCTCTGGCCGAGATCGACACTCACGACTGGATCAATCTGGTGCGGCGCCCGGCATCCGACATGCCGGTCTACGAGGCGGCGCAGAAGTTCGCGGGCGGCACGCTGCGTGTGAGCCTCACCTACGACCGCCTTAAGCATCGCATCAGGCAGGCGTGGTTTACGGGCGATATTTTCGTCAGCCCGCGCCGCGCCATCGCCGATCTCGAGGCGGCGCTGCGCGACACTTCGGTCGAGCGGCTCGAGCACAACATCCGGACGTTCTTCGCCGGGCGCCAGGCCGACATGCTGTCGCTGACGCCGGACGATTTCGTCGCGGTGATGCAACTCGCGGTCAAGCAGCCGATCGCGGCGTCGAGCTCATGACCACGATTTCCACCGATGTATTGGTGGTCGGGCTCGGGCCGGCGGGCGGGGCGATGGCTGCGGCAGCTGCGGCATGCGGCCTCAAGGTGATCGCAATCGACCGCAAGAAAGCGCTCGGCGAGCCGGTGCAATGCGCCGAATTCATCCCGCTGCCGCTCGCGTCCCATGCGCGGGGGCCGGGCGTGCTGCAGCAGCGCGTCACCGGCATGAAAAGCATGTTGCCGTCGGGCGCAGTCACGACCTCGGCGTTCCCGGGGTTGATGGTCGACCGGGCTGCGTTTGACCGCGCCCTTGCGCACGAAGCGCAGCGCGCCGGCGCTGAATTGGTTCTTGCCGGCGCATTGCGCGGCGTGGATGCGGCGATCAATGTTGCGCGCGTCGCGACACCCGCAGGCGATGTCGATATCCGCTACCGCGTGCTGGCCGCCGCCGACGGGCCGCATTCCGCGGTCGCGCGCGAGCTCGGGCTGGCGCCGCTCACGACGGCCAGCACGCGGCAATACACAGTGCCTCTGACGCGTCCGTACCACGACACCGATATCTGGCTGTGCGACGCATATCCGGGCGGCTATGCGTGGCTGTTCCCGAAAGGCGCGCGTGCGAACCTCGGGCTCGGCGTCGACCTGCGCATCGAGCGCGACTTGAAGGCGCCGCTCGATGCGCTGCACCGGCAACTGGTTGCGGCGGGGCGCGTGGGCAGCGAAATACTGTTCCGCACCGGTGGCGCAATTCCGGTCGGGGGCATGCGCGAGCGGCTGGCAATCGGCAACCTGGTGTTCGTGGGTGACGCGGCGGGGCTCACGCATCCGATCACCGGGGCCGGCATCGCGGCGGCGGTAATCTCCGGTGAGTGCGCGGGGCGGGCGGCGGCGCGTCATGTGCGCGACGATGATCGCGGCGCACTCGCGGAATTCGAGGCAGAAATGCGCGACCAGTATGAGGCGCCGCTTGCACGCGCTGTCGCGCGCCGGCGCGAGCTCAATCGCATCCGGCATACGCCCGCCGCGCACGAAGATGCGCCGCACCGGCGCGGCTGGATTGCTTTTCCCGAATACTTTTCTGACGCGGCGGAGGCTCTATGCGCGGCCTGACACTTTGCGCAGTGCTGAATGACCTGCAACCGGTCCGTTTCTACCGTCCCGACTACCACGTGCGGACTCCCGAAATGCGCTCGCCCGAATACGTGCAGATGAGCACGGCGGCCGCGATCACGCTCGGCCTCGTCCCCGGCAAGATGCATCGCACCGGATGCACGCATTGCCTTAATCTGCTCGTCACCTATCCCGAGGGCTGCCGCGCCAATTGCGCTTATTGCGGGCTGGCGCGTCATCGCGAGGAAGCGCGCGATTACGCCGACCGCAATTTCATCCGCGTCGACTGGCCGACGGCGCGTTACGACGACGTGATTGCGCGCGTCAGGGCGGGAGCCGACAAAGGGCAGTTCCAGCGCATGTGCATTTCGATGATCACGCACCCGAGCTCCAACGACGACACCTTTGTGCTGCTCGGAAAATGGAAGCACGAGGTGCCGCAGGTGCCGGTGTCGATCCTGTCCAATCCGACGACGTTGGATAAGGCGGACTTGGTGCGCATGCAGCAGATGGGCGCCGACGTCTTTGCCGTTGCGCTCGACGCGGTGACGCCGGATATTTTCGAGCGCACGCGTGGCAAGGGCGTCGACAGCCCGCACAAATACGCGCATTACTGGCAGGCGATCGAATGGGCGGCCGCAGTGTTTGGCCCCCAGAAGTTCGGCGCGCACCTGATCTGCGGCATGGGCGAGACCGAGCGCGAGATTCTCGAGGTCGCGCAGCAGATACGCGATATGGGCGGCCATAACCACATGTTCGCGTTCTTCCCCGAGCGCGGCTCGCTGATGGAGGACTGGCCGGCGGTCGAGCGCGGGCAGTGGCGGCGCGTGCAGCTTGCGCGTTTCATCATCGACTATGCCGGCGGACATCTGCGCGACATGCGGTTCGACGATGAGGGACGAGTGATCGACTTCGGCGTGCCCGCGCAAGAATTAGAGGAGATCATCAACTCCGGCAAGCCGTTCCGCACCTCGGGCTGCCCGGGCAAGGACGACGACGTGTCGGCGTGCAACCGCCCGTACGGAGACTCGAGTCCGACCGATATCCTGTCGTTTCCGTTCGCGCTGGCGCGGCGCGATGTCGCCAAAATCAAGCGCCAGCTGCGCGACGACGACATCAAAGCAGGTATGTAACCGCAGATAAACGCAGATGAACACGGATTTATCGCGTATTGGAATCGGCGTTTATCGGCGTTCGCTCCTCGCCCCCCGCGCCCGCGGAGGGCGGCACAGGTTCCGTCGGCTTGCCGATGGATGTGCGCGTCATAGCGCGGAAGAGGGGCCCTCTGGGATCTGACCGCGAAGACGCGCATAGGGACGGTGGCGACGCGCTTATGGCCGGTTCCACGGTCGCATCCCCACAAGTGGGGCCCCTGCTCCACGCTCCGGCGCTCCCTCTCCACGAGTGGAGAGGGGGGCTCGAAATTCGCCTCTTCAACCAGGTCGCGCGCCTGGCATGGCTCGGCAAGGTCGTGTTGTCACCGTTCGATCCCGAG